>JBMOGN010000141.1:0-8723 GCA_049318345.1 Rubrivivax sp.
TCTTCAACGTGCTGCTGCAGGTGATGGACCACGGCACGCTGACCGACAACAACGGGCGCAAGGCCGACTTCCGCAACGTGATCATCGTGATGACCACGAACGCCGGCGCCGAGACGATGAACAAGTCCACCATCGGCTTCACCTCCAAGCGCGAGCAGGGCGACGAGATGGCCGACATCAAGCGCCTGTTCACGCCGGAGTTCCGCAACCGTCTGGATGCGATCGTGAGCTTCCGCGCGCTGGACGAGGAGATCATCCTGCGCGTGGTGGACAAGTTCCTGCTGCAGCTGGAGAGCCAGCTCGCCGAGAAGAAGGTCGAGGCCACCTTCACCGACGCCCTGCGCAAGCACCTGGCCAAGAAGGGCTTCGACCCGCTCATGGGCGCGCGACCGATGCAGCGCCTCATCCAGGACATGATCCGCCGCGCCCTGGCCGACGAGCTGCTCTTCGGGCGCCTGACCGACGGGGGCCGCCTGACGGTAGGCATCGACGAGCAGGACCAGGTGACGCTGGACATCCAGCCGCCGAAGAAGAGCGACCGCTCCAGGGCCGAGGCAACGGCCGCCTGAACGGGCAGCTGCCGGCTCAGCCTCGCGTGGCCGGGTCCTGCCGGTAATACGCAGCCAGCATCCGGTAGAGATCGGGCTGCTCGCGCTGCAACTCGGCCGGGCACACGAAGAAGGCCTCCGAGGCCACTGCGAACAGCTCCTGCGGGCCTTGCGCGGCGTAGGGATCCAGCGCCGTGGGGCGCTCGTCCTGCAGGGCCTGCTCCAGGCGGGCCTGGGCGTCTTCGAGGGTCGCCTGCCAGGCAGCCCGATCCAGATGAGCGGGTAGCGCGGGCACGCCGTCGGTGAGGCCATCGGCCATGTCCAGCACGTGCGCGAACTCGTGGATGACGACGTTGTAGCCGTCGGCCGCCGTCGCCCCCGAGCCGCGCACATCGCGCCAGGACAGCATCACGGGCCCGCCTTCCACGGCTTCGCCCGAGAGCACTTCCTCGTACTCGTGCACGATCCCGTCCTCGTCGGCGACGGCGCGCTGCACACGCGCCTGCCCGGGATGGACGACGATGCCCAGGAACCCGTCGTAGGCCTCCAGCCCCAGGCGCAGCACCGGCAGGCAGGCCTGCGCCGCGATGGCCACCGCCATGTCGTCGGTGACCACCAGGCCGTGCGCGCCGGTGAACTCCTTGCGGTCCAGGAAGAGGCTGCACAGCCGGCGCAGTGCCTGTTCGTCCGCATCGCCACGCGGCAGGAAGGCAAAGCGCTTGAGCGTGCGCCGCCACAACAGGTCGGGTATGGGCCGGCGGCGCACGGCCGCCTCGTCCCGACGGCGCGCCCAGGCCGCCTGCCACGACGACCACACGCTCATGCGGGCAGGACGGCGCGACGCTCGATGCCCGCGGGCGTCAGCCGCAGCACATCGCCCCGCGGCGCGTGGCAGTCGGCATCCCAGTCGCTGAGCACCAGGCGCTGCAGCCCCGGGGCCAGCACATGCCGACCCGGGCGGTGGGTGTGCCCGTGGATGAGGGTGGTGGCGCCGGCGCGCTTCAGCAGCGCCACGGCCGCGTCGGCGTCCACATCGGCCCACAGCTCGGGATCGGGCAGGCCCTGCTTGCGCGCCTGGCTGGCGCCGCGAATCCGCGCGGCAATCTGCGCGCGTTCGGCCAGCGGGCGCCCGAGGAAGTCGGCCTGCCAGGAGGCCGAACGCACCTGGACCCGAAAGGCCTGGTACTCGGTGTCGGCCAGGCACAGCGCGTCGCCGTGGCACAGCACCAGGCGCTCGCCCCAGGCGTGCAGCACCGCGCCATCTTCCAGCGGCTGCATGGGCACCTCACGCAGAAGCGCAGGCCCGACGAGGAAGTCACGGTTGCCCGCGAGGAAGACCAGCACGCAGCGCTGCGCCGCCTGCTTGAGCGCCTGCACGCACTTGTGCTCGAACGCCCCGCTGGCTGCGTCGTCGCCGATCCACACCTCGAAGAGGTCGCCGAGGATGAAGACCGCGTCGGCGTCGGTGGTCTGCAGGTGGCGCGACCAGGCGTCGAAGGTGCGCGGGGCATGCTCGCCCAGGTGCACATCGGACAACAGCTCGATGGCGCGCCAGTGTGGCGGCACCACGAACGGCGTGGCCGTTGCGCCCGGGGCGGCCACGATCACTCGACGACGACGGCGCGCTCGATGGTGACGCTCTGCAGCGGCACGTCGTCGTGGAAGCCCTTGCGCCCCGTGGCCACCGACTCGATGCGGTCGACCACATCGGTGCCGTCCACCACCTTGCCGAACACGGCATAGCCCCAGCCTTGCGCGCTTTCCGAGCGGAAGTCCAGGAAACCGTTGTCGGTGGTGTTGATGAAGAACTGCGCGGTGGCCGAGTGGGGGTCCGAGGTGCGGGCCATGGCCAGGGTGTACTTCAGGTTGCGCAGCCCGTTGGCGGCCTCGTTGCGGATCGGGGCGCGCGTGGGCTTCTGCCGCATGTCCGCGTCCATGCCGCCACCTTGGACCATGAAGCCCTTGATGACGCGGTGGAACACGGTGCCGTCATAGTGCCCGGCGCGGACATAGGCCAGGAAGTTCTCGGCCGATTCGGGGGCCCGGTCAGCATCGAGCTCGATGCGGATGATCCCGGCGGTGGTGTGCAGGTCGACCTGGCTGCTCATGATTCACTTCTCCACGGTGGCTTTTCGAATGGTGATGGGCATGGTCGGCACGTTCTGGTGCGGACCCTTGTTCGAGGTGGGCACGATGCGGATGCGGTCCACGACATCCATGCCGGAGACGACCTTGCCGAAGACCGCGTAGCCGTTGCCGTCGCGGGCCTGCGCAGCGTCCAGGAACGCGTTGTCCACCACGTTGATGAAGAACTGCGCGGTGGCGGAGTCCGGCACGGCGGTGCGGGCCATCGCCACGGTGCCGCGCACGTTGTTCAGGCCGTTGCGCGACTCCAGCGGGATGGGGGCGCGTGTGGGCTTCTCGCGCATCTGCGCATCCATGCCGCCGCCCTGGATCATGAAGCTCTCGATCACGCGGTGGAAGATCGTGCCCTCGTAGTGGCCGGCGCGCACGTACTGCAGGAAGTTGTCCACCGTGCGGGGCGCCTTCTCCCGGTCGAGTTCGAGCACGATCTCGCCGGCCGAGGTGTCCAGGCGGACCTTCTGGGCCCAGCCCGAAACGGGCAGGGCAACGAGGGTGGCCAGCAGGCCGGCGGCCAGCAGCTGCTTGACGGGCAGGAACATCATGGATGGTTTCCTCGATGGTGAAACGGTTCAGCGCAAGGCAGCCAGCTCACGGGCGAGCGCCAGCTTGCGCGCGAGGCCGGCATCGGCAGCCGGGCCCTGGGCCAGAGCCTCCCACAGCCGGACGGCCAGGCGGACGTAGACATCGCCCAGGTTCTCGCGCGCCTGACGGTGGCGGGGATCGTTGCGCACGGCGGCCTCGAGTGCCACGCGCGCTTCGTCCAGGCGGCCCTCGGCGGCGCGGATGACGCCGATGTTGTTCAGCGGGTCGGCCAGTTCGGGATAGTCCTCCGACAGCCGCGTGAAGACCTCCAGCGCCTCCGGCGCGCGGCCGAGATCGGCCAGCAGCACGCCCTTGAGGAAGCGCCAGCGCGCATCGCGTGCGGTCTGCGCGAGTGCGGCTTCCGCGAGCTTCAATGCCGACGCGGCGTCGCCCGCCTGCTGCAGCTGCTGCGCCTGCTGCCACGGATCGGGCGCAGCCTTGGGCTGGGCGGGTGCCGCCGAGCAGGCCAGGCCCAGTGCGGCGGCCGCCAGCCAGGTGCGCAGGCACGAATGGCGGGTGCTCCAGGAAGGACGCGTTGGGGTGGCTGGCATGTTCAGGGAGGGGGCTCGGGCCTGCCGGAAATGCAGGATTGCACCGCTATACTGGATTTCGATTGTATCGGCGGGCTCCTGCACGCGAGGCTGCCAAGGGCCCTCGTGCAGCAGGGCCTGTCTGCCTGCCTCCCATGAGCCTTCACGTCTACAACTCGCTGTCGCGCAGCGTCGAAGCCTTCGAGCCGCTGGAGCCGGGCCACGTCCGCATGTACGTGTGCGGCATGACCATCTATGACCTGTGCCACGTGGGGCACGCGCGCATGATGATGGCCTTCGACGTGATCTACCGCTGGCTGCGCGTCAGCGGCTGGCGCGTGACCTTCGTGCGCAACATCACCGACATCGACGACAAGATCATCCGGCGTGCGGTGGAGCGAGGAATCACCATTCGCGCGCTCACCGACGAGATGATCGAGGCGATGCACCGGGACATCGGGGCGCTGGGCATCGAGCGGCCGACGCACGAGCCGCGCGCCACGGAGTACGTGGCCCGGATGCTCGACCTCATCGGCACGCTGGAGAAAAGGGGCCTGGCCTACCGAGCCGGCAACGGCGACGTGAACTTCGCCGTGCGGCGCTTCCCGGGCTACGGCAAGCTGTCCGGCAAGTCTCTGGACGAGCTGCGTGCCGGTGAGCGCGTGGCGGTGGCCGAAGCCAAGGACGACCCGCTGGACTTCGTGCTGTGGAAGGCGGCCAAGCCCGACGAGCCGGCCGATGCCCGCTACGAGGGGCCCTACGGGTCCGGCCGGCCGGGCTGGCACATCGAGTGCTCGGCCATGAGCGGCAGCCTGCTGGGGCAGTCCTTCGACATCCACGGCGGCGGCATGGACCTGCAGTTCCCGCACCACGAGAACGAGATCGCGCAGAGCGAGGGAGCCAGCGGCCAGCCCCTGGCACGCTACTGGATGCACAACGGCTTCCTGAACGTGGACAACGAGAAGATGTCCAAGTCGCTGGGCAACTTCTTCACCATCCGGGACGTGCTGCAGCGCTACGACGGGGAGACCGTGCGCTTCTTCATGCTGCGCACCCACTACCGCAGCCCCTTCAACTTCAGCGACGCCCACCTGGACGACGCCCGCCAGGCGCTTCGGCGCCTGTACGGGGCCCTGGATGCCGCCGCGCCAGCTCCGCTGCCCGAGATCGACTGGACGCATCCCGCGGCCGCCCGCTTCCGGGCCGCGATGAACGAGGACTTCAACACGCCCCAGGCGCTGGCCGTGCTCTTCGAGCTGGCTTCGGAGGTCCACCGCACCCGCTCGATGGAGGCGGCCTCCTGGCTGCGTGGGCTGGGCGGGGTGCTGGGGCTGCTGCAGCAGCCCGCGCGCGACTTCCTGCAGGCCGGCAGCGGCCTGTCCGAGCAGGCGATCGACGAGCGCATCCGGGCCCGTGCCGCCGCCAAGCAGGCGCGCGACTTCGCCCAGGCCGACCGCATCCGCGCCGAGCTCGCAGCCCAGGGCGTGGAGCTGAAGGACGGACCTCAGGGCACGACCTGGGTCCGGGCCTGAGCCCGCGGCGCACCCCATGAGCCCGACAGGCGCACGCGCCTCCTCCGCCGAATCAGCGGCCGTGCAGATTCCCGACTTCTGGGAAGAGGCCTGCCGCCACTTGAAGCGCCGCGACCGGGTGCTACGGCGGCTCATCCCGCAATTTGGCCAGGCCTGTCTGAGCAGCCGCGGCGATGC
Organism: Rubrivivax sp.; assembly: GCA_049318345.1. Classification (GTDB taxonomy): domain Bacteria; phylum Pseudomonadota; class Gammaproteobacteria; order Burkholderiales; family Burkholderiaceae_C; genus Rubrivivax. Next base: position 5,515 of record JBMOGN010000141.1, read on the forward strand.
CTTCACCACCCTGGCGCGCTCGGTGGTGGGCCAGCAGATCTCGGTGAAGGCGGCTCAGTCGGTGTGGGATCGCCTGGCTGCGCTGTGTGGCTGCCAGGGGGCGGCGCTGGACCCGCTGCGCGTGCTGGCGCGCGACATCGCCAGCCTGCGAAGTGCCGGGCTGTCGGCCCGCAAGGCCGAGTACATCCTCGACCTGGCGGGCCACTTCGTGGAGCAGCGCGTGCATCCGGCGCAGTGGGCCGCGATGGAAGACGAGGCGATCATCCGCGAGCTCGTGGCCATCCGTGGGGTCGGGCGCTGGACGGCCGAGATGTTCCTCATCTTCCACCTGTTGCGGCCGGATGTGCTGCCGCTGGACGACCTGGGGCTCATCAAGGGCATCAGCGTGAACTACTTCAGCGGCGAGCCGGTTACGCGCGCCGAGGCGCGCGAGGTGGCCGACGCCTGGGCGCCCTATCGCACGGTCGCCACCTGGTACCTGTGGCGGAGCCTGGACCCGGTCCCGGTAGACTACTAGCGTTCCTGACGCCGGTTGCACGCCCGATGAGCAAGAGACACTTCCTCGAATTCGAGCAGCCCATTGCCGAGCTCGAGACCAAGATCGACGAGCTGCGCTACGTGCAGAACGAGTCCGCGGTAGACATCTCCGAAGAGATCGACCGGCTCAGCCAGAAGAGCCTGCAGCTGACCAAGGACATCTACGCGAGCCTGTCGCCCTGGCAGGTGACGCAGATTGCCCGCCATCCGCAGCGCCCCTACACGCTGGACTACGTCGAGGAGCTCTTCACCGACTTCCAGGAACTCCACGGCGACCGCTCCTTTGCCGACGACCAGAGCATCGTGGGCGGGCCGGCGCGGTTCAACGGGCAGGCCTGCATGGTGATCGGGCATCAGAAGGGCCGAGACACGAAGGAGCGCGCCGCGCGCAACTTCGGCATGGCCCGGCCGGAGGGCTACCGCAAGGCGTTGCGCCTGATGCGCACGGCCGAGAAGTTCCGCCTTCCGGTGTTCACCTTCGTGGACACGCCAGGCGCCTACCCGGGCATCGGGGCCGAGGAGCGCGGACAGAGCGAAGCCATCGGCCGCAACATCTTCGAGATGGCGCAGCTGGAAGTGCCGATCATCACCACGATCATCGGTGAGGGGGGCTCGGGCGGGGCGCTGGCGATCAGCGTCGCCGACCAGGTGCTGATGCTGCAGTACGCGGTGTATTCAGTCATCTCGCCCGAGGGCTGCGCCTCGATCCTGTGGAAGACGGCCGAGCGCGCGAGTGACGCGGCCGAGGCGCTGGGCATCACGGCGCATCGGCTCAAGGCGCTGTCGCTCATCGATCGCATCGTCAGCGAACCGGTGGGCGGCGCGCACCGCGACGTGAAGGCCATGGCCTCGCAGCTCAAGCGCGCGCTGGGCGATGCGCTGCGTCAGGTGTCGGACCTCAAGCCGAAGGAACTCCTGGAGCGGCGCTACGAGCGGCTGCAATCCTACGGCCGGTACAGCGACACCCGCGAGACCTGAGGCGATGAGCAGCCGCCTCGCGGTGGCGGCCAGCGGCGGGCGTGATTCCACCGCCTTGCTGCACGCGGTGGCACGTGCGGCGCGGGGTTCGCCGGTGCAGGTGGTGGCCCTGCACGTGCACCATGGGCTTCAATCCGAAGGCGACCAGTGGCTCGAACGGGTGCGCGAGCAGTGCCGGCGCTGGGCGGCGGGTGGGCTGCCGCTGAGCTTTCTGGCGCATCGTCTGGACACCTCGCCGGCGCCGGGCGAGAGCGTGGAAGCCTGGGCCAGACGCGAACGCTATCGTGCCCTCGCCCGCATGGCCCGGCAGGTGCAGGCCCGGGCCGTCATGCTGGCGCATCACCGCACCGATCAGGCCGAGACCGTCCTGCTACAGGCCCTGCGCAGCGCCGGCGCGGCTGGCATGGCCGCCATGGGAAGTGCGCGCGAGGTCGAAGGCGTGACCTTCCTGCGTCCGTGGCTGGACCAGCCACGAAGCGCCATCGAGGCCTATGTGCGCCGCCACCGGCTCGCCTATGTCGACGACCCCAGCAACGCCGACATCCGCTTCGCGCGTAACCGCCTGCGGCAGGAGGTGTGGCCGGCGCTGCTCGGTGCATTTCCCCATGCCGAGGCCGCCCTGGCGGGGGCTGCCCGCCGGCTGCACGAAGCCGATGCCTGCGCCCGCGATCTGGCGGCCCAGGACGCCCGGGCCTGCATCGGGCTGTACGACCGGTTGCGCGTGAAGGCCTGGGCGGCCCTCGCCCCGCACCGCCGGGCGAACCTGCTGCGCGCCTGGCTCGGGCCGATGCTGGGAGCAGGCGTGCCGGATTCCCTGGTTCGGCGCCTGGGAGAGGAACTCGCCGCGGCGCGTGGTGGCGCGAGCTGGCCTGCGCCGGGCGGGGTGCTGAGGCTGCGACGCGGTGAACTGGGCTGGGAGGCGGCCTCGCGCGATGGTCCACCCGTGTCTGGAGGATGATGTTGCAGCGCAACATCCCGCGCTAGAATGAGGGGTTTGGCGCCAGAACGCTGCCGACGCAACCCTTCCGCACACCCATGGCCCTGATCGTCCACAAGTACGGCGGCACCTCGATGGGGTCCACCGAGCGCATTCGTAATGTCGCCAGGCGCGTGGCCAAGTGGGCCCGTGCCGGCCACCAGATGGTGGTGGTGCCCTCGGCCATGAGCGGCGAGACGAACCGCCTGTTGGGCCTGGCCCGGGAACTGATGCCCGAGGCCATGAGCGCCGAGGCCCGGCGCGAGCTGGACATGATCGCCAGCACCGGCGAGCAGGTCTCGGTGGGCCTGCTCGCGCTGGCGCTGCAGGCCGAGGGCATGCCGGCAGTCAGCTACACCGGCTGGCAGGTACCCGTCCGCACCGACTCTGCCTACACCAAGGCCCGTATCACCTCCATCGATGACGCCCGGGTGAGGGCTGATCTTGCCGCGGGCAAGGTGGTGATCGTCACGGGCTTCCAGGGCATAGACGACCAGGGCCACGTGACCACGCTCGGCCGGGGCGGCAGCGACACCAGCGCGGTGGCGGTGGCCGCGGCGATGAAGGCCGACGAATGCCTGATCTACACCGACGTGGACGGCGTCTACACCACCGACCCGCGCATCGTGCCCGAGGCGCGCCGCCTGGCCACCATCAGCTTCGAAGAGATGCTGGAGATGGCCAGCCTGGGCAGCAAGGTGCTGCAGATCCGCTCGGT
>JBMOGN010000142.1:0-8600 GCA_049318345.1 Rubrivivax sp.
GGCGCGCGCGCTCGGTGAGGTCGAGCGTGTACTTCTTCAGCGCCTCGCGCTGGCCCTCGGCCTCGGCCGAATCGACCTTCGCGCCGCCGCGTACGGCCTCGATGGCCCCCTCGAGCGACTTGCGCGTGAGCCCGTGGCCGCGCACCACGCCGCCGAGGTCGGTCTTCGCGTCGGCCAGCGCCAGCAGGAACATCTCGCTGGCCACGTACTGGTCGCCTCTTCGCGTGGCCTCCTTCTCGGCGGCCTGCAGCAACAGGATGAGGTCGCGCGAGCCCTGCGGGCCGCTGCCACCCTGCACACTCGGCAGGGCGTTCACGGCCGTCTCCATCGCGGTGCGCAGGCCGGCCACGTTGGCACCGGAACGCTCCAGCAGGGCGCGCGGTCCGTCGGACTGCTCCAGCATCGCCAGCAACACGTGCGCCGGCTCCACGTAGGGGTTGTCGCGGGTCAGCGCCAGCGAACTGGCCTCGTTCAGGGCCTGCTGGAAGGCGGTCGTCAGCTTGTCGAGTCTCATCGCGGGAAACCTTTCCGAACTGATCGGCACGTGGGGGGCACGGCGCCGATTTCAACCCCGCCGCACGCCCACACCCGGATGGTGAGGCCGTACCCGGCTGCGCCGGTCGACCCAGGTCAACGCGCCTGAAGTTGCGCCGCGAGTTCGGCCTTGCGCACCTTGCCCAGGGCGGTGCGCGGCAGCGCCGGCAGGAAGACGATGCGCCGCGGGTGCTTGAAGCGCGCCAGGCGGGCCTCGAAGAGCGCGCGCAGGGCGGCCTCGTCGGGCGCGACGTCGGGTGACGATTCCCCCGCAGCCACCACCGCCAGCACCGGCACCTCGCCCCAGCGCTCGTCAGGCAGGCCCACCACCGCGCAGTCGGCCACGCCCGGCAAGCCGGCCAGCAGGTTCTCGATCTCGGCCGGGTAGATGTTTTCTCCGCCGGAGATGATCATGTCCTTGCTGCGGCCCACCACCTCCACCAACCCCTGCGCATCACGCCGCGCCAGGTCGCCGGAGTGGAACCAGCCGTCGACGAAGGCCGGGTGGTCGGGCTCGCGGTGGTAGCCGCGCATCGTGTTGGGGCCCTTCACCAGCACCTCGCCCACCTCGCCGGGGGCGGCCTCCTGGCCGTCCTCGCGCAGCAGGCGCACCTGCACGCCCGGCGCCGGCCAGCCCGCCTTGCCCACATGGGGCCGCGCCTGGCCAGGCGGCAGGACGATGGACACCGGCCCGGTCTCGGTGGAGCCGTAGACCTGCGCCACGGGCACGCCGCGGGCATGGAAGGCCTCGATCAAGGCCGGTGGCACCACCGAGGAGCCGGTGGAGATGAAGCGCAGCGAGGAGAGGTCGGTCCTCGGCCAGTCGGGATGCTCGAGCACCGCGCGCAGGGTGGCCGGCACCAGCAGGCTCGTGGTGGGACGCCAGGCCTGCACGTCGCGCAGCCAGGCCCCGGGGTCGAAGCGGGGGTGCAGGCGCACCCGCCCGCCAGCGGCCAGCACCGGCAGCACCTGGATGCACAGCCCCCCCACATGGAACATCGGCAGCACGGCGAGTGCGCGGGTGTCGGCGTCGAAACCTTGGCTGGCGATGGCGGCCGCGGCATTGGCTGCCATCGCCGCGGCCGTGTGCAGCGCGCCCTTGGGCGTGCCGGTGGTGCCCGAGGTGTAGACGAGCATCAGGTCTCCCGGCTGGTGGTCCGGCGCAACCGGAAGGGGCAGCGGGGAGCTCGCTTGCAGGTGCGCACGCACCTGAGCAGCCAAGCCGGCCATCGCCTCGTCGTGCAGGAGAAACTGCAGGCCGGCGTGTGCGGCAATCGTCGCGAGTTCGGTGGGTGCCAGGCGCCAGTTCAGCGGCACGAAGCGCGCGCCGATCGCCTCGCAGGCCCGCAGCAGCCCCAGGGTCTCCAGGCTGTTGAGCGCGAGCCAGCCCACCGAGTCGCCCGGGCCCACGCCCTGGGCGAGCAACCGCCCCTGCAGCCTCTCGGCTGCCACCTGCACGTCGGCCGGGGAGATGTCCTGCGCCGCGCTCACCGCCTGCCCCGAGCCCTGCTCTGCCCTGCCGCGCCGGGTGCCGCTTGCCGAGGCTCAGGCCTCGATGGCCTCGTCGCGCTCGCCCGGCTCGTACAGGCAGTCGCGCCCGAGACGGTCGATGCACAGCTCGGCCGTCCACGGCAGCATCAGCGCGCCGCAGCGAGAGTCCCGGTAGATGCGCTCCAGCGGCAGGCTCCTGAGCATCGACTGCCCGCCACAGGTGCGGATGGCCAGCCGCGCGATGTCGTTGGCGCTTTCCATGATCGTGTAGTGCGCGGCGTACAGGCGCATGCGCGTGTCTCGGTCCGGGTCGGGGCCGGCGTCGCGGGCGTTCTGCAGGAAGAGCGCGCGGGTCTGCTCCAGTTGCACCCGCATTTGCGCCACGGCGATCTGCTTGGTGGGGTACATGCGGCGCTTGACCGGGGGCATGCCCGGCACCTCCCCGCGCAGGTACTGCACCGTGAAGTCGTAGGCGGCCTGCGCCAGGCCCATGTAGGTGGGCGACAGCGTGGCAAACATGTGGGGGTAGCGGCTCGCAGCCTGGAAGTACAGGCCCTCGGGCATGAGCCGCTCCTGCTCGGCCACGAACACCTCCTGGAACTCGAGGTTGCGCGACACCGTGCCGCGCATGCCCAGCGGGTCCCAGTCGCCGTAGACCTTCACGCCCGGCGCGTCTGCCGGCACCGCCAGGTACAGCGAGTCGCGCTGCGTGGCGCCGGGCACATCCAGCGTGCACAGCACGCCGTAGTAGTCGGCCGCGCCCGACAGCGAGGCGAAGATCTTGCGGCCGTTGACCACATAGCCGCCCTCCACGCGCCGCGCCAGCGTGCCGAAGGGCGCCTTGCCGGCGGCCGCGCTCCCGCCCTCGGAAAAGGGCTGGGCGTAGACCTTGCCGTGGCGCACCACGCGCTCGAAGTGCACGGCGCGGATCGCTTCGTGCTCGCGGCGCTGCTCGGGCGTCATGGTCAGCGCGTCGGCGATGAAGCCGGCCCACATGGTCGAGCACACGTGCATGTTCCAGGTCAGCGCGGTGGCCCCGCAGTGGCGCCCGATTTCGGCGGCCACCATCACGTAGGTGGTGAAGTCTGCCCCCATGCCGCCATGCTCGCGGGGCACGCAGATGCCCAGCAGGCCGGCCTCGCGCAGGTCGGCGTAGTTCTCGAAGGGGAAGACCGCCTCGCGGTCGATGCGCGCCGCGCGGGGCGCGAAGCGCTCGCGCCCGAGCGTGGCGGCGAGGTCGATGAGGTCGCGCTGCTGCGACGTGAGCCGCTGCGGCGCGCCGGCGATGTGCGGGTAGGCCTGGGCGCCCATGATGTACCCCTCCTGTGACTGCCGTTCAGGGCGCGGCAGCGTGCGCCGCGCGGTTCAGGAACCCGAGCAACGCCTCGTGGAAAGCCGCGGGCTGCTCGACATTGACGATGTGGCCGGCCGCAGGCACGCAGGCGAACTCCGCGCCCGCGATGCGCTGCGCCATCTTCTGCATCACCGCCAAGGGCGCGGTGCGATCGTGTTCGGCCGCCAGGCACAGCACCGGCCCGCGCAGGGCCGCCAGCGCCTCGCGGCGGTCGAAACCCATGAGCGCGTGAAGCGCCGCGCGGTAGGTGGCCTCCGGCACGCGGGCCATCACGGCCGCCGCGCGCGCCTGAACCGCCTCGCCGATGCCCGGGGCGACCATCGCCGGCACGAGCCGCGCGGCCACTGCGGCCATCCCCTGCCCCCCGTCCAGCGGCGCCAGGCGGTCACGCAGGAAGGCCTGCTGCCAGGCGCCATTGGCCTGCCCGAAGGCCGGCGAGGTGCAGGCGAGCACGAGGCCCGACACGCGCTGCGCGTGCGCCCAGGCCAGTTCCTGCGCCACCATGCCGCCCATGCTGTGGCCCACCACCCAGGCCCGGGCGATTCCGGCCGCGTCCAGGGCGTCGGCCACGGCCTTCGCCATCGAGGCGATGGTGAGCCTCGGCTCGCCGCGCCCATTCGCTACCAGGGGAGAGTCCCCATAACCGGGCAGGTCGAAGGCCAGGGCCTCGAAGCCGGCTTGCGCCAGCGCCTGCAACGTCCCGGAGCCTTCTGACCCCCAGATGGCTCGCCCACCGCCGATGCCGTGCAGCAGCACCACGACGGGCCCATGACCGAGGCGGTCCACCGCCAGCCGCGCAAGGTTCGCCGCCGGCGCCGGCGCCACTGTCATGCCAGTCGCCCTTCCTCGACCACCGCCTGCCCGTCCAGCAGCACCGTGCAACCCCGCACGGGCAGGTCGAAGTGTCCCCGGGTGTGGCGCCCAGCCACTTCGTTGGCACCCGTCGAATACAGGAAATTGCCGGCAAATGCGCGCAGTTCGGTGCCGTTGAAGTCGGCCTTGTCGTAGAAGGTCATGGCATCCCAGCGCGCACGCCGATTCAGGCCCCAGCCCACATGGGAGACGGCGTAGGCCGAGGCGTCGCCCCAGGCGGCGAAGTAGCCCCGCATCATCTCGGCGTCGAGCCCGGTGCCCACCACCTCCACCACGTGGTCGTTCTCGATGTGCAGGTGCACCGGCTCCTGCAGGTAGCGCTTGAAGGTCAGGTTCACGTCGCCGCGGTCGAGCACGAGCGTGCCGTTGACGCTGCCGGCAGCGGGGAAAGCCAGCGCCAGGCCACCCGGCCAGTGCGAGAGCGTCCCGGGCCGAGAGGTGAAGCCCCACACGCCGCCCACCCGTGCGCCTTCCAGGCGGATGCGCAGCGAGGTGCCGGCCGCCGAGTGCACCTGCATCTCGCGCGCGGCACGCAGGCGGCGCATGGCCTCGCGCGCTGGCGCCTCGTCCTCGGGCAGCGGCTCGCAGCGCTCGAGGATCTCCGGGTGTTCGTGGCTGATGGCCAGCACACGCGCGCCGCCTTGCAGGATGCGCGGCAACTCGGCCGCGTGCTGCAGGCCCTCCACGGTGCAATCGGCCACGAAGGTGCTCGCCGCCAGCGCCACCATCACCGGCTCCAGGCCCCCGATGGCGTCCGAGGCACCCGTGGAGCGCACCGGCACCGCCTCGGCCAGCGCCGCACCGGGCAGCACCACCTGGAAGGGCCGCGCGCCCAGGCGCAACAGCGCAAGTTCCGACAGCATGGGCAGCTCCGGGCGCGTTTGGTGCTGCGACAGCACCGCGCAGACGTCACCCGGCTGCACGCCGCAGCGCGCGAAGACGCGGGCAAAGAGCTCGATCCACTTCCCCTCGATCGGCATGGCTCTCACCGCATCCCCCTTCTACAGCACCTCGCCCATCATCCGGTAGTGTCCGCCCTGGAATAACAGCGGCGCCAGCGGGGCTTCACGCGCAGCGAGCACGCGGCCGATGAACAGCACATGGTCGCCCGCGTCGTGGCGCGCCTCGCGCACGCACTCGAAGACCGCCGCGCAGCCGCCGAGCACCGGTACACCGCCGTGCCCGTCGGCCCACTGCCCGTCGGCGAAGCGGTCCACCGCCGGGCTCGCGAAGCGGCGAGAGAGCTCCAGCTGCCCCTCGGCCAACACGTTGATGGCGAAGTGCCCGGCCGCCTCGAAGGCCGGCAGGCTCGGGCTCTGGCGCCGCAGCGACCACAGCACGAGCGGCGGGTCCAGCGAGAGCGACGAGAAGGAGTTGGCCGTCAGGCCGACCCGGGTACCCTGCGCGTCGCGGCAGGTGATGATGGTCACCCCCGTGGCAAAGCGGCCGAAGGCACGCCTGAGCGCGGCGGGCTCCAGCCCCGATGCGTCCTGCGGCACGCCGGCCGGCTCAGCCACCGGCATTGCCCGACTCCACGCCCCAGCGAGCCAGCGCCGCGTCGTCCGCGCTGCGCGCGTCCACCCACTGCGCGCCCGCGGGCGTCGTTTCCTTCTTCCAGAACGGGGCCTGGGTCTTGAGGTAGTCCATCAGGAACTCGCAGGCCTGGAAGGCCTGGCCGCGGTGCGCCGAGGTCACGGCCACCAGGACGATCTGGTCCAGCGGCGCCAGCCGCCCCACCCGGTGCACCACGCGGGCCGCGCGGATGTCGAAGCGGCGCTGTGCCTCGTCGATCATGGCCTCGATGGCCGCCTCGGTCATGCCCGGGTAGTGCTCGAGCTCCAGCGCCTGGATGCCGGAGATCGCGCCGTCCCGGTCGCGCACGGTGCCGGTGAACGTGACCACCGCGCCCACGCCGCCGTCGCCCGCGCGCAGCGCCGCCACCTCGGCCGACAGGTCGAAGTCCTCGTGCCGGATCGACACGCGCGGGGCAGCGCTGGGTTCGCGGGACATCGTGGCGGGCGCGGCTGGGGGGCTGGAGGGCGAACGCCTCACCCACCCGTCACGGGCGGGAAGAAGGCGAACTCGTCGCCTTCCTGAAGCACTTGGTCAGCGCTGCACATGCGCTGGTTGCGCGCGAAGCGCACCGCGCGCCCGGCACCCAGCGCCTCGGCGTGGACGCCACCGCGCCCGGCCAGCTGCTCGCGCAGCGCACCGGCCGTCGTGGTCGACGACACGAGGACCGCTTCGCCCTCGCCAAGCGCCTCGCGCAGGGAGGCGAAGTAGCGCACCTGCACCCGGATGTCAGTTGGGGAATCCGCACTCATGCGCCGATCATCTCCCGAAGCAGCCAGACCCGCACGGTGTCGCCCCGCGCCACGGCCTGGTCGGGCGGGTTGTCCACCAGGGCGTCGGCCCAGACGGTGGAGGTGAGCACGCCCGAGCTCTGGTTGGGGAAGAGTTCCACGCCGCCGTGGTCGTTGAGCCGCACGCGCAGGAACTCGCGCCGCCTGTCGGGACGCGGCCAGTCGAAGTCGGCGCGCATGGTCAGGCTCGCGGACGGCCGGGCCGGCAGCCCCTGCAGCGCCCGCAGCAGCGGCGCCACGGCCACGAGGAAGGTGACGAAGCTCGACACCGGGTTGCCCGGCAGGCCGACGAAGAGCGCCTCCCCCGCATCCGGCCCTTCGCGGCGCACCGCGCCGAAGGCCAGTGGCTTGCCCGGCTTCATCGCCACCTGCCAGAGGTCGAGCCGACCTTCGGCCTGCATGGCTGGGCGCAGGTGGTCCTCCTCGCCAACGGAAACACCGCCGGAGGTGAGGATCAGGTCGTGCCCGGCGGCGGCGCGGCGAAGGGCCTGGCGCGTGGCGTCCAGGCGGTCGGGGACGATGCCCAGGTCGGTGGTGTCGCAGCCTGCGGCCTGAAGCAGCCCGCGCAGGGTGTAGCGGTTGGAGTTGTAGATGGCCCCGGGGCGCAGCGGCTCGCCGGGCATGGCCAGTTCGTCGCCCGTGGAAAACACCGCCACGCGCGGGCGCCGTCTCACGCGCAGCCGCGCCTGGCCCACCGAGGCGGCGAGCCCGAGCGCCTGGGGCGACAGCCGCGTGCCCGCCTCGAGCACCACCGCACCGCGGGCGATGTCCTCGCCCAGGCGGCGGATCCACTGCCCGGGCTGCGGCACGGCGTTCACCTGCACGCGCTCGCCGTCCAGGGCCGTGCACTGCTCCTGCATCACCACCGCATCGGCGCCGGGAGGCACCTGCGCGCCGGTGAAGATGCGCGCCGCCGTGCCGGGCTGCAGCGGCTGGCCCACAACGCCCGCCGGAATGCGCTGCGCCACCGGCAGCACCACCCCTGCCTGCGGCACGTCGGCCGCGCGCAGCGCGTAGCCGTCCATCGAGGTGTTGTCGGCCGGGGGCACGTCCAGGCAGGACAGGACGCGCTCGGCCAGGACGCGTCCCAGCGCATCGAAGGTGGAGACCTCCTCGGCCTCCTGCAGGGCGGCAGCCCTGCCCGCCTCCAGCAGCCGCTCCAGCGCCTGCTCCAGCGTGAGCATCGGCGGCGGCGCGGGCCTATCCATGGGTGCGGATGAACTGCTTGACCGCCTGCACGTCCACCGGCAACACCGTGAAGCGGCGCGGGAGCGCCTCCAGGCCGTCAAGGGCCGATGGGCGCACCGGCTCGCGCCCGAGGGCTTCGCGGATCGTCGCGGCGAACTTCGCCGGCAGCGCTGTTTCCATGACGATCATCGGCACACCCGGGCGCAGGTGCTCGCGCGCCACCTTCAGGCCGTCGGCGGTGTGCGTGTCCACCATCGTGCCGAAGCGCGTCCAGGTGTCGCGGATGGTGTGCAGCCGGTCGGCATGCGTGCTGCGCCCGGAGACGAAGCCATGGCGGCGCAGGCGGGCGAACTCGTCGGCCGAGACCGTGAAGCCGCCTTCGCGCGCCAGGCCGGGCCCGAACAGCGCGGCGGTGCGCGCCGCATCGCGGCCGACGAGGTCGAAGACGAAGCGCTCGAAGTTGCTCGCCTTGCTGATATCCATCGACGGGCTGGAGGTCTCGAAGGTCTCCGCGCCGCCTCGCACGCGGTAGGTGCCGGTGCGGAAGAACTCGTCGAGCACGTCGTTCTCGTTGGTGGCCACCACGAGCTGCTCGATGGGCAGGCCCATCATGCGCGCAACGTGCCCGGCACAGACGTTGCCGAAGTTGCCCGAGGGCACGGCAAAGCTCACGCGCGCGGTCTCGCCGGCGCCGCCTGGCGTGGCCTGGAAGTAACCGGCGAAGTAGTAGACGACCTGCGCGAGCAGCCGCGCCCAGTTGATGGAGTTGACGGTGCCGATGCGCCAGGTGCGCTTGA
>JBMOGN010000143.1:0-8554 GCA_049318345.1 Rubrivivax sp.
CCGTAGTTGGGCGTGTCGATGACACTGCCTTCGCCGCTGCGGGACACACTGCGCCGCCCCGAGAAGCCGCGCATGGGCGCGGGCGCTGCGCCGTTGGGGGCCGAGCCCGACGCGAAGAGCTGCCCGATGTCGATGGACAGCCCCTTGCTGATGCGCGAGAGCTTGTCGTAGGTGAGCGACATCTTGTCGTTCTCGATCTTCGACAAGGTTGAAACCGACAACCCCGTGCGCTCGCTGACATCGGCCAGTGTCCAGCCGCGCTGCTCGCGCAGGGCCCGCACCACCGACCCGGGCCGGGCGGGCATGTTGTGGGGCTCAGGCGGGGAGTCGCTCATGCGGGCGGTCGGGTCAAAGGGCTGCATCGACTTTATATTCTCTCCTTAGCGAGCCAGGCCTGGGCCAGCCTCACCCAGACCGCCGCGCCGATCGGGATCAGGGCATCGTTGAAGTCGAAGCTCGGGTTGTGCAGCGTGCAGGGCCCCAGGCCGTGCCCTGCATGGCGGTGGCCGCCATCACCATTGCCGATCATGAAGTAGCAGCCGGCCTTGGCCTGCAGCATGAAGCTGAAGTCCTCGGCACTCATTGTCGGCTCGAACGGAAGCACGTTCGCCGGGCCGACCAGTTCGCGCAGCACACCTTGCAGGAAGGCTGTTTCCACCGGGTGGTTGATGGTGGGTGGGCAGTTGCACTTGAAGTCCATCTCGCAGCGCGCACCGTAGGCCGCGCCGATGTGCTGCACCAGCTGTCGCATGCGCGCCTCGACGAAGTCACGCGCCTGCACGGAGAAGCAGCGCACCGTGCCGCGCAGCTGGCAGCTGTCGGGCAGCACGTTCAGCGCGTCTCCGGCGTGCACCTGGGTGATCGACAGCACCACCGACTCGGTCGGCTTGACATTGCGCGACACGATGGTCTGAAGCGCCGTGCCGATCTGGAAGGCGACCTGGATGGCGTCGATGCCTTGATCGGGCATCGCCGCGTGCGCGCCCTTGCCGTGCACGACGATGGTGAACTCGTTGCATGACGCCATCATCGGCCCGGGGCTGACCGCGAAGCTGCCCACCGGCAGGCCCGGCCAGTTGTGCGCCGCGAAGACGGCGTCGACCGGATAGCGCTCGAACAGGCCGTCTTCCATCATCGCCAAGGCGCCGGTGCCGCCCTCCTCGGCCGGCTGGAAGATCAGCACGACAGTCCCGTCGAACTCGGCATGCAGGGCCAGGTGCCGCGCCGCGGCCAGCAGCATCGCCGTGTGCCCGTCGTGGCCGCAGGCGTGCATGCGGCCGGCGTGGCGGCTGGCATGGGTGAAGCGGTTGTGCTCCTGCAGCGGCAGCGCATCCATGTCGGCGCGCAGCCCGATGGCGCGCTTGCCCTGGCCCCGTTTCAGCACCCCCACGACGCCGGTGCGGCCAACGCCACGCACGACGGGAATGCCCCAGCCCGCGAGCAGCGCGGCCACGCGAGCGGCCGTGCGGTCTTCGGCAAAGCTCAATTCCGGATGGGCATGCAGGTCGCGGCGGATCGCCACGAACTCGGCCACGCTGTCCTCGATCTCCGCGATCATCCTGCCTGCCCCTCGAAGCCCGCCACCACGTTGGCGACATTCGCACCCAGCACCTCGAGCGCGTAGCCCCCTTCCAGCACGAACAACGTGGGCAACCCCATTTCGGCCAGGCGCCGGCCCACCGCGATGTAGTCGCCGCTGTCGAGCTTGAAGCTGCCGGAAGGATCATCCCGGTGCGTGTCCACGCCCAGCGACACCACCAGGGCCTGCGGGCCGAACGACGCGATGCGCTGGCAGCAAGTCTCCATCGCCTCGCGCCAGGCCGCCCAGTGGCTGCCGGCGGGAAGCGGGCAATTCAGGTTGAAGCCTTCCCCGGGGCCCGCACCGGTCTCGTCGGCATGCCCCACGAAGTACGGGTAGTCCTCGGCGGGGTCGGCATGCACGGAACACACGAGCACATCGGCACGTTCGTAGAAGATCTCCTGGGTGCCGTTGCCGTGGTGGTAGTCCACATCCAGCACCGCCACGCGGCGCAGGCCGCCATCGATGAAGGCCTGCGCGGCAATGGCCGCGTTGTTCAGGTAGCAATACCCGGCCAAGCGTGCCGCGCCGGCGTGGTGGCCGGGCGGGCGGCACAGGGCGAGCGCCGAACGCGCACCCTCGGCCAGTGCGCGCTGGGCCGACAACGCCACCTGAGCGGACCCATAGGCTGCGGCCCATGTGCCGGCCATCACGGGCGCGATGGCATCGCCGGCAAACCAGCCGAGCTGGGCCACGACGGAGTCCGGGCGGCGCGCCGGCATGCCGCCGGCCGGGCTGCCCGGCCCCGGCCAGAACTGCGGCAGTGCCAGCTCCGCACCACGCTCGCGCGGCCAGCGTTCCCAGGCCGTCTGCAGGAAGTTCAGGTAGTCGGCCCGGTGCACGCGGGCGATCGGCGCCAGGCCGGCATCGTCGGCCGGCAGCAGGATGTGCGCCGCCCCTCGCTCTCCTTGCGCCCCTTGCGCCCGCAAGACCTCGAGCACCACACCCACACGCTCCGGCACGTCGAAATTCGGCAGCTGGCCCGCGCGCGCCATGGCCGCGCCGGGGTCGTGCAGGTGGTGGGCAGCGCCATGGACGATCAGCATGCGGGTGATCTTCTCGGTGCTCAGGCCATACTCAGCCGGTAGGCAGGCACTGCGCTGCGTGCCGGGCCGCGATGTGGCCGAAGATCATCGCCGGGCCCAGGGTGATGCCGGCACCCGGATAGGTGCCGCCCATGAAGCTGGCCGCGTCGTTGCCGGCCACGTACAGGCCTTCGATGGGCCAGCCGTGCACGTCAATGGCTCGGGCGTGCTCGTCGGTGCGCAGACCCACGAAGCTTCCGATGTCGCCCGGCACCACCTTGACAGCGTAGAAGGGCCCCTGCTCGATGGGGGCCACGCACGGGTTGGGGCCATGGCCGCGGCTGCCGTTGAAGCGTTCGTAGATGTCGGCGCCCTTGTTGAACTCCTCGTCCACGCCGCGTCCCGCACCGGCGTTGAGCCGCGCCACCGTCTGATGAAGGCCGGCGGCATCGATGCCACAGGCCTGCGCGAGTTCATCCAGCGTCTGCCCGCGCTTGAGGTAGCCGCTGCCAACGAAGGATCCGATGGGCAAGGGCCAAGGCGGTACCCGTCCGAGCCCGTACTGCCGGATGGCGCGGCTGTCGCAGACGATCCAGCTGCACACCTCGGCGTCGTCGCGGCAGGCGTGGATCATGGCCGGCACGAAGTCGTGGTACGACAGCGCCTCGCTGATGAAGCGCCGCCCGCGCCGGTCCACCGCGATGTAGCCGGCCTTGCCGCGGTCGTTGTAGTGGGGGAAGGGCACATCGCTGCCATCGGGCTGGGGCACCAGCGACATCGGCGTCCAGGCCGCCGGGTGATGTTGCCCCTCCCTCAGCGCCACGCCAACCTGTCCGGCCAGTTGCAGGGCGTCGCCGGTGTTGCCGGCCGGTGCGGCCGTGCGGTGGTTCTTGCCGGCCGACACGTGGGCGTAGTAGCGCGCGCGCAGTTCGGGGTTGGCCGGAAAGCCGCCACAGGCGAGCACGACGCCCGCCCGCGCTCGAATCTCGCACGCGCCCTCGGGCGACTGCACCCGCGCGCCCGTGACACGGCCATCCTCCAGCAGCAGCTGCTTGACCGGCGTGTTCAGCCGCAAATCGACTCCGCGCTCGAAGGCACTGAGCGCGAGCATGGCCACCAGGGCATTGCCGTTGGACAGCCTCGTGCTGCGCCCGTGCCCACCCAGGCGGTCCATCGCGTAGCGCATCACCCGGCGGCCCACCACACCACGGCTGTGCCAGGACCTGGACATGCCGTAGTAGTGCACCAGATCCTCCCGGCCGACCATCATGCCGCTCAGGATCGTGGTGCTCGCCAGCGGCGGACGCAGGTCGCGCATGCGCGGGCCCAGGCGCCGGGCGTCGAACGGGTTGGCCCCCAGCGAGCGGCCCCCGCGGGAGGCGCCTGCCACACCCTGGTGATAGTCGGGCCACAGGGGCGACAGGTGGTAGCTGACATGCGTGTGGTCCTCGAACCACGCGAAGATGTCGGCAGCCTGGCGCACATAGGCTTCGGCCTTGGCGTCATCGGTGAAGGCGCCGCCCTCGCCGCGCAGGTACTGCAGCGCGAGCGCCGGGTCATCCTCGATGCCGGCGGCGCGCGCCTGGCGGCTGCCGGGGATCCACACCAGGCCGGCAGAGAAGCACGAGGTTCCACCGAACACGGGTGCCTTCTCCACCACCATCACGCGCAGCCCCTGGTGGGCCGCCGTCACGGCGGCAGCCAGCCCCGCTGCGCCCGACCCGGCCACCAGCACATCGCACTCTTGCTTCACGGCTGCGCACTCCACGAATTCATTGCACTTCCACCTCAGGCCCTTGCATCAGGCGTCCCCCGGGGCCTACCCGTTCCGGGCCAGACGGCGCCGCAGCAACCAGGCACAACCCAGGGTGGCAGACCCAGCAGCGAGCAGCACGATGAGCAGGCTGGCGGATAGGGCGTCGCCACCACCACCGATCTGCTGGTTGAGCGCGGCCACCGAGGTCGGGCCCAGCCCCAGGCCGAATCCGATCGACACGCACAGGGACACGGCCGCGGCGATGCCGCGGGTGCGTCCGCTGACCTGATCCTGCAAGGTCGAGGCGCAGCCGACATAGGCCGCATTGGCGGCCACCTGCCAGCAGGCGAAGGCCGCCACGGCGGCCCAGCCACCGGGCAGGAGCAGCAGGCAGGCCGACAGCAGCATGGCCAGTGCGGCGCGCACCACGGTGTCGATGCGCCCGGTGAGCGGCGCGCGCGCATGGGCGCGGTCGCACAGCACGCCGCCGAGCCAGCCACCGCCCACGCCGGCAATGAGCATGCAGGCGCCGAGCACCGTTCCCGCATCGGCCACGGTGAAGCCATGCGTGCGCGTCAGCAGCGCCGTGGCCCAGATGCTGAAGCCGAAGTCGGCCAGCGCCACCGTGGCGCCGGCCAGCACCACGAGCACGAGGCGACCGCGCAGGGACCACAGCTCCTGCGCGCGGTTGCCCAGATGCTCCGCGACGGCCAGCGCGCGGCGCTGCGGCTCGGGAAAGGCCAGTATGGCGGGCACCAGCAAGAACCCGGTTGCACCCATCAAGACCACGACCTGCCGCCACGGCGCGAGTTCGCCCACCCACGGCAAGCCGGCGTACTGGCCAGCGGTGGCCGCCTCCAGCATTCGGCCCCCCAGGGCAAAGGCCAACGCACTGCCCAGCGTGGCGCCGAAGAACGACACGGCGATGGCCCTGCCGCGCCGCTCAGGGCGAAAGTAGTCGCACAGCATCGAGACACTGGCGGGCCCGAGCGTGGCCTCTCCCAGGCCCACCATGGCACGACTGGCAAGCAAGCCCGTGAAGCTCGTGGACAGGCCGAAGAGAACCGTGCCGAGCGTCCAGACCGCA
This sequence comes from Rubrivivax sp., assembly GCA_049318345.1. GTDB lineage: Bacteria > Pseudomonadota > Gammaproteobacteria > Burkholderiales > Burkholderiaceae_C > Rubrivivax. Next base: position 5,448 of record JBMOGN010000143.1, read on the forward strand.
ACGCCCAGCACGACCAGGTTGCGACGGTGAACACGGTCGGCCAGCAGCCCGCACACCAGCGAAGCCGCACCGTAGAGCACCGCGAAGGCCGTGCCCTGCAGCAAGCTGAACTGCAGGTCGCTGATGCCCAGCTCCCGCTTGATGGGATCGACCAGCACCGACGGCACGTAGCGATGCACGAAGGAGAAGGTCGCGGCCACGAGCATCACCAGCACGAACGCCTGTGCCACCGAGGCGCTTGGCCACGGCAGCTCGGCACCCCCCCGCGCGACCGCTGAGGTGGCCGAAGGCGAAGCGGAGCTGGCCCCAATATTTTCCATTTGGGAAACAAGCTTGACACATTGACAAAGAGTGGTCAAGCTCGAACACCGCGCTGCCGCGGATCCTCCGCGGACCCCGTTCCCGATGAAGCTCTTCCTGGCCGGCCTGCTGGCCGAGAACAACTCCTACTGTGCGATCCCCACCGGGCTGGGAGCCTTCGAGACCGAAGGCATCCGGCGTGGGGCGATGAGCGGCGTGGACCCGGGCGGCTACCTCAGCGCCATCGAAACCGTGCGCCGCGTGGTCTTGTCGCGAGGTTGGGAACTGGTCGAGGGCCTGTTCGCTGCCGCCGTGCCGCTCGGCCCCATCCGCCAGCCGGTGTACGAGCAGCTGCGCGACGAATTGCTGGACAACCTGCGCGCCGCGCTGCCGGTGCAGGCCGTGATGTTGATGCTGCACGGCGCGATGACGTCCGAGAACTGCCTGGACTGCGAAGGCGACCTGCTCGAGCGTGCGCGCGCCATCGTCGGCCCGGACGTTCCCATCGGCGTCGAGCTGGACCTGCACGCGCACGTCACGCGTTGCATGACCCGACACGCCACGCTCATGGTGGCGTACAAGGCCTACCCGCACACCGACATCGACGAGCGCGCCGCCGAGGTGGCGCGACTGACGCTCGACGCCGCGGAGCATCGCATCCGCCCCGTCACTGCGGTCTGGGACTGCCGCATGGCCGGCAGCTGGCCCACCACGCGAGAGCCCCTGAAGAGCTTCGTGGAAGAGCTGCAGGCCCTCGAAGGGCGCGACGGCGTGCTCTCGGTCTCGCACGCGCACGGCTTCGCCTTTGGCGACGTGCCCGAGGCGGGCGGCCGTCTCTGGGTGATCACCGACGGCGACGAAGCCCTTGCCGCGCGGCTGGCAGCCGAACTCGGCCGGCGCTTGTGGGCCATGCGTCACGCCCTGCATCAGCCGCCGCTGGGCATGGCCGAGGCCATGCAGCGCGTGGCCGAGCTGCCGCCCCTGCCCGGGGCGGGGCCGATCGTCGTGGCCGACATGGCCGACAACCCGGGCGGCGGCGCCCGCGGCGACAGCAGCTTCGCGCTGCAGACCGTGCTCGCGCTCGGCATCCCGAACGTGGCACTGGGCGCCCTGTGGGACCCCGGCGCCGTGCAGCTGTGCTTCGAGGCGGGCCTGGGGTCGACGCTGGCCCTGCGCGTGGCAGGCAAGTCAGGACCGGCCTCGGGTTCTCCGGTGGACTTGCGTGTCACCGTGCGGGCGCTGGCCGAAGACCACGCGCAGACGGCCTTCGGCGCCCGAAGCCCCCTGGGCGCTTCGGCCTGGGTGCGCACTGCCGAGGGCATCGATCTGGTGCTGACATCGCGCTGCCAGCAGGTCATCGGCACGGATCTGTTCACCGGCCTCGGTATCGACTTGAGCGGCAAGCACGCGGTGGTGGTGAAGTCCATGCAGCACTTCCACGCGGCCTTCGCACCGCTGGCTCGAGAGGTGCTGTACGCCGATTCACCGGGGCTGCTCACCGCCAACATCGCCGCGCTGCCTATCCGCCACCGCGACCCCAACTTCTGGCCACGCGTGGCCGATCCCTGGTCGGGTACGGGGCCCTGAGGCCCGGCCCGTCGACTTCAACGTCAACGCGCGAGCCCATGCCCACGCGCCCAAACCGTCAAAGGACCCTCATGCCTGCCATCGATGACCGCCTGGCCCAACTGGGTCTCGTGTTGCCCGAACCGCTGAAGATGCCTCCCGGCACCACCCTGCCCTTTCCATGGGTTCGCGTGCTTGGCCAGCGGGCTCACTTCTCCGGACATGGCCCCACGCTGGCCGATGGCAGCGTGGCACAGCCGTTGGGCAAGGTGGGCGCGCAGCTGACGGTGGAGCAGGGCTATGCAGCCGCACGGCTCACGGCGCTGGCGATACTGGGCAGCCTGAAGCGCGAACTCGGCAGCCTGGACCGGATCGAGGCCTGGGTGCACATCCTGGGCATGGTCAACTCGGCGCCCGGTTTCGACCGCCAGCCTGCCGTCATCAACGGCTTCACCGACCTGATCCTCGAGGTCTTTGGCCCGCAGGTCGGCGCCCATGCCCGCAGCGCCGTGGGCATGGCCGAACTGCCGTTCGGCATCCCGGTGGAGATCGAAGGAGAGGTGCTGCTGCGGCAGGACTGACTCGCCGCGATCGATGCGGCGCGACGGCCAGGCGCCCGACGACCTGGAGCAACGCCTCCTCCTGGGTTCGAAGTTTCGCGTGTTGCCCAACCACGCTTGCGCCACGGGCGCGCTGGCCGCGGTTTGGGGGATGGTGATGAGCGGTCCCGTGCCAACGCTCTCGAGCGACAAACTGGCCTCGCCAGGGGCCACTACAGCCACGCCGTGGTGGCCGGCGGCTTCGTGTTCGTCGCAGGCCAGCTCCCGATCGACGCGCAAGGCACGAAGCTCGTGGACGCGAGCTTTGCCGAGCAGACCCAGCAGGTGCTGACCAACGCGGCCGCGGCGCTGCGCGCGGCCGGCAGCTCCCCGCAGCGGCTGGTGCAGGTGCGCGTCTACATCACCGACATCGCGCTGTGGCCCGAGTTCAACGCCCTGTACGCCAGCTGGATCGGCGCGCATCGGCCGGCGCGCGCCGTGGTTCCGGTGCCGCAGCTGCATTTCGGCTTGAAGATCGAGATCGAGATCGAGGCGGTGGCGCTGGTGTGAGCCGGCCGCGCCGCGGCGACGCAGGACGTCGTCCGCAACGGCGCCCCTTGCGACTGGGCCCGTACGCGCTTGCGGCAGCCGATCAACGCGCGTGACTGCCCGAGCGAGCACTGGCTCGAAGCTGGCCGTAGG
>JBMOGN010000144.1:0-8521 GCA_049318345.1 Rubrivivax sp.
GGCGCGTGCGCGAAGCCTTCGTGGCGACTGCCGGCCACCGCATCGTCTCCTGCGACTACTCGCAGATCGAGCTGCGCATCATGGCGCACATCAGCGGCGACCCCGGCATGACGCGCGCCTTCGCCGAGGGCCTGGACATCCACCGCGCCACTGCCGGCGAGATCTTCGGCGTGAGCCCGGCAGAGGTGACGAGCGAGCAGCGCCGCTACGCCAAGACCATCAACTTCGGCCTCATCTACGGCATGGGCGCCTTCGGCCTGTCGCAGGCCCTGGGCATCGAGCAGAAGGCCGCGCGCGACTACATCGACCGCTACTTCGCGCGCTTCGCGGGCGTGCGCCGCTACATGGAGGAGACCAAGGCACGCGCGGCGGAGGCCGGCTATGTCGAGACCTATTTCGGGCGGCGCATCGTGCTGCCGGAGATCCGCGGCGGCAGCGGCCCGCGGCGCAGCGCCGCCGAGCGCCAGGCCATCAACGCGCCCATGCAGGGCACGGCCGCCGACCTCATCAAGCTGGCGATGATCGCCGTGCAGGACGCACTGGATGCGGCCGGCGGGCGCACGAAGATGATCATGCAGGTGCACGACGAGCTCGTCTTCGAGGTTCCCGAGGACGAGCTCGAGCGCGTGTGCGCCGAGGTGCCGCGCCTGATGGCCGGCGTGGCCACGCTCAGCGTGCCCCTGCTGGCCGAGGTGGGGGTGGGGGCCAACTGGGACGAGGCCCATTGACGACACCCATTGACGACGCCCATTGAAGAACCCCCTTGGCGCGGCGAGGCACACTTCGCGGCGATTCCGAAACTAGACTCCCGCTTTCCGCCTCACAGGAGCCTCACCATGAGCCTTGCCGAATTCGACTCCCTCGTCCGCCCCGGCGGTCTGGACCGCCGCGCCTTCGCCCGAGGCACGCTCGGCATGGGCTTTGCCGCCGCCGCGCTGCCCATCTGCGCGCAGACCGCCATCAAGACCGACCGCAGCGGGCTGCTGGCCGGCGAGGTCACGATCGAGTCCGGGGGCTTTCGCATGCCGGTGTACCGGGCGGTGCAGGCCGGGCGCACCAACGCGCCGGTGGTGCTGGTGATCAGCGAGATCTTCGGCGTGCACGAGCACATCGCCGACGTGGCCGCGCGCTTCGCACGGGCAGGCTACTTCGCCATCGCGCCGGAGCTCTTCGCGCGCCAGGGCGATCCCGGCTCCTACGGCGAGATGGCACGGCTCATCGCCGAGGTCGTGAACAAGACCCCCGACGCCGACGTCATGAAGGACCTGGACGCCTGCGTGGCCTGGGCACGCACGCAAGGCGCCGACGCCGGCCGCGTGGGCGTGACCGGCTTCTGCTGGGGCGGCCGCATCACCTGGCTGTACGCCGCCCACAGCCCGGCCGTGAAGGCCGGCGTGGCCTGGTACGGGCGGCTGAACTCGCCCGCGCCCACGCCGCTGCAGCCGCGCCACCCGATCGACCTCGTGGGCCAGCTTCAGGCGCCGGTGCTCGGCCTGTACGGCGCCGAGGACACCGGTATCCCGCTGTCGTCCGTGGACGCCATGAAGCAGGCGCTGGCCGGCGGCAGTGCGGCCGCGCGCCGCAGCGAGTTCGTCGTCTACCCGGCCGCCCCGCATGCCTTCCACGCCGACTACCGTCCGAGCTACCGCAAGGAAGCGGCCGAAGACGGCTGGAAGCGCTGCCTCGACTGGTTCCGCACGCACGGCGTGGCATGACGCTGGCCTGGATCGTCATCGCGACCCTGGCCGGCGGGCTGCTGTCGGTGACGATCGCCGCGGCCCTGACGGTGTCCATGCTCGGGCGCATCGTCAAGGGCCTGGTGAGCCTGTCGGCAGGGGTGCTTCTGGGCACCGCGCTGCTGCACGTGCTGCCCGAGGCCTTCGAGAGCGAGGCCGGGGCGCGGGAGCTCTTCCTCACCCTGCTGGGCGGGCTGCTGCTGTTCTGGCTGCTGGAGAAGGCCGAGCTGTACCGGCACGCCCATCACCACGAGGGCGACGGGCACCACCACCACCACCACTTCGACGCCGAGCAGGCCGGCCGCGGCGGCTTGAGCGTGCTCGTGGGCGACAGCATCCACAACTTCTGCGACGGGATCATCATCGCCGCGGCCTTCCTGGCCGATGTCAAGCTCGGCGTGGTGACCTCGCTGGCCATCGTGGCCCACGAGATCCCGCAGGAGGTGGGCGACTACATCGTGCTGCTGAACGCGGGCTTCTCGCGCGGGCGCGCGCTGCTGTACAACGCCCTGTCCGGCCTGGCTGCGGTGCTCGGCGGGGTGGTGGGCTACTTCGTGGTGGGGCCGTGGCAGAGCCTCTTCCCCTACCTGCTGGTGGTGGCCTCCAGCAGCTTCATCTACGTGGCCGTGGCTGACCTGCTGCCGCAGTTGCAGCAGCGCCTGTCCATGCGTGACACCCTCACGCAGGTGGCCTGGCTGGCGCTCGGGCTGCTGCTGGTAGTGGGCGTGACCGGGGTGCTGCACGGCCACGCGCACTGAGGCGCATTCAGGCGCGCGAGCGACCTGCTTCTTCAGCGCACCACGAGCACCGGCAGGGTGCTGTGGGTGAGCACCTTCTGCGTCTCGCTGCCCAGCAGCAGCGCGTTCAGGCCGCGACGGCCGTGCGAGGCCATCACGATCAGGTCTGCGCCCTCGGCGCGCGCATAGTCCAGGATCGCCTCCCACGGGTGCAGCGCTTCCACCGTGCTGCCCTTGCAGGCACGCCCGGCGGCGCGCGCGGCGTCCTGCACGGTCTGCACGCGTTCGCTGGCGATGCGCTCCTGCGCATCGAAGAACTCCTGCGGCGGCACCGGCTGCATCTCGCTCACGGCGCTGTAAGGGAAGGGTTCCTTGACGCTGATGGCCAGCAGGTCCGCGCCGGTCAGGCGGGCCAGCGACAGCGCCGCGTCCACCGCCTTCTTCGAGAGTTCCGAGCCGTCGTTGGGCACGAGGATGCGCTTGTACATGGTGGGGCTCCGTCCGGACCTGACGCGCCTGCGGCGCAGGCGTCCCGGACAGTGTCGGCGCACCCTCCGGCCGCGGGATTGACCGCGATCAACCCCGCGCCACCGGCCGGGCCGGGTCGGCGCACCACTCGCTCCACGAGCCGGGGTAGAGCGCCGAGCCGGTCAGCCCGGCGTGTTCCATGGCCAGCAGGTTGTGGCAGGCCGTCACCCCCGAGCCGCACTGGTGCACGACGCGCGAAGCCTGCGGCAGGCCCAGCGCGGCGAACTCCTCGCGCAGCGTGGCAGCAGGCTTGAAGCGGCCGTCGCTTTGCAGGTTGTCCTTGAAGAAGCGGTTGTGCGCGCCCGGGATGTGTCCCCCTACCGGGTCCAGCGGCTCCACGTCGCCGCGGAAGCGTTCGGCCATGCGCGCGTCCAGCACCCACCACGGGTCGCCCGGGTCGAGCAGGGTTTCAGCGGCCACCGCCGGCTGTGCCGGGGCGCCGACGGGGTAGGGCGGCCGGGGTGAGGCCACGGGCGATCCGGTCTCCAGGGGCAGCCCCGCCGCGCGCCAGGCGGCGATGCCGCCGTCGAGCACGGCCACCTCGACGTGTCCGAGCCAGCGCAGCAGCCACCAGGCGCGCGCCGCAAAGGGCGAGCCTTCGCCGTCGACGCACACCACCTGCACGCCCGGCGCGATGCCCAGGCTACCGGCGAGTGCCGCGAACCCCGCGCGATCGGGCAGGGGGTGGCGCCCCGTGAAGCGCGGCGAGCGCGGCCCCTCGGGAGCCTGGGGGCCGGCGAGGTCGCGGTCCAGGTGCAGGTAGAAGGCGCCCGGCAGGTGGCCAGCGGCGTAGCGGCGCTCGCCGCCGGCCGGGTCGGTCAGGTCGAAGCTGCAGTCCAGCAGGACGAGCGCGGCGCCGGCCTGCTGCAGGGTGCGAAGTTCATCCACCGTCACGATGGTGCTGAAGGCCATGTCCAGGTCTCCTCGGTGTGGGTCAGGTGTCGCCCGGGTGGGCGGTGTCTTCCTGGCGTTTCTGCCGCAGGCCGGTGACGACGATGCCAGCCGCCACGATCAGGATCATGCCGCCCACGGCCAGCGGCGTCACCGGATCATCGAAGATCCACACGCCCAGCAGGAAGGAAAACACGATGCCCGCGTACTGCAGCGTGGCGTTGGCCAGCGGGCGGCCGATGGAAAAGGCGCGCGTCATCATCCACTGCGCCACGGTGGCCAGCAGCCCGTTGAGCAGCAGCAGCGCCAGCCCGCTGGCCGTGTGGCCGTTCGGCCCACCCGAGGCCAGCGTCAGCCCCGCGCCGGCCAGCATGCCGCCGATGCAGAAATAGAACACGGCGCGTTCTTCCGGCTCCCCGGCACGCGCCAGGGCAATGAGCTGCACGTACGCCACCGCCGCGAGCATCCCCGAACCCAGGCCGATGAGCCCGTGCAGCCACTGGTCCTGGCGGATGGTGGGCTGCAGCACCGCCGCCACCCCCACGAATCCGGCCAGCACCGCCCAGACCAGCCGCCGCTCCACCCCGCCACGGCCCAGCAGCGCGCCGGCCCCGAAGAAGGCGGCCATCCACAGCGAGGACGTGGCGTTAAGGGTCATGGCCGTGGCCAGCGGCAACCCACCCATGGAGTGGAACCAGGCCGACAGTGCCAGCACGCCCGCGACGCAGCGCCTGACGTGCAGGCCCGGCACCGGCGTGGCCAGGCCGATGCCCATCCAGCGTGCGTAGGCGACCATGCAGACCATGCCCACCAGCGAACGGTAGAAGACGAGTTCGCCGGACGAGTAGGTGGACGACAGCAGCTTCACCAGCACGCCCACCAGCGAGAACAGCAGGCACGACGCCACCAGCAGCGCGGCGGCGCTCCAGGCGGTGCCGCGCCCCGAGGCCGCGGACATCAGGCGGGCGTGTCCTGCATCACCCGCCGGTACCACTCGTGGAAGTGCTGCATGCCGTCTTCCATCGGGCTCTGGTAGGGGCCGGCGTCGTCCTCGCCGCGGTTCATCAGGGCTTCGCGCCCGGCGTCCATCCGCTCGGCGATCTCGTCGTCCTCGACCATCGTCTCGGCGTAGGCCTGCTGCTGCGCGGCGACGAACTCGGGCTCGAAGGCGATGATTTCTTCCGGGTAGAAGTACTCCACGAGGTTGAGCGTGCGCCGCGGCCCCTGCGGGTGCAGCGACGACACCACCAGCACGTGGGGGTACCACTCGACCATGACCGCCGGATACAGGGTCAGCCAGATCGCGCCGTGCGAGGGCGGCTGGCCGCCGCGGAAGTTCATCACCGCGTCGTGCCAGCGCCGGTAGGTCTCGGTGCCAGGGCGCGCCAGGGCGCTGTGCACGCCCACCGTCTGCACCGAGTGGTGCGCCCCGAACTCCCAGTGCAGGTCCTCGCACGCGACGAAGCCGCCGAGCCCCGGGTGGAAGGGCACCACGTGGTAATCCTCCAGGTAGACCTCGATGAAGGTCTTCCAGTTGTAGGCGCACTCGTGCAGGACCGAGGAGTGGTACTGGAAGCCGCTGAAGTCCAGATCGGTCGCTGCGCCCAGGCCGGCCAGGTCGGTCGCCACATGCCGCTGTTGCGGGCCATGGTCGAAGACCAGCCCGTTCCAGGTCTGGGTAGGGTAGCGGCGCAGGTCCAGGCAGGGGTCCTCGGCGAAATGCGGGGCGCCGACGAGGTTGCCGCCCAGCCCGTAGGTCCAGCGGTGCAGCGGGCAGACGATGTTGCGCCCCGTGTTGCCGCGCCCGCGCAGCATCACGGCCTGGCGGTGGCGGCAGACATTGGACAGGCACTGCACGGTGCCGTCGGCGGCGTGTACCAGCGCCCGGCCCTCGCCCTCCTGGGCCAGGGCCTGGAAATCGCCGGGCTGCGGCACGGCCAGGGCGTGGCCGAGATAACGCGGATGCAGCTCGAAGATGCGCGCCTGTTCCTGCTGGAACAGCCTCGCATCGAAGTAGCTGGATACGGGAAGTTGCGAGCGACTACGCTCGAGAGCTTGGAGACTGACGCTCAGGTCGGACATGATCCACGGGATCTCCAGGAGGACTTGTCGAACCCCCACCCGGTGGCCCCGCGGGTGAGTTTCAGGGTAGCCGCCACACCCCTTCCGGCTGGTCGGGGGGCTGCGGGGAGCGGGATTGTACCCACAGGGGCCGCGGCGGGCGGGGGCGGTGGCGAGGGGCCTTAGAATCCATCCGGTTTCACCCCGCGAAATGGCCTTGTCCCCCGATTCCCCCGCCGACCCGGGCCCCGAGCCGGCCAGCTACGAGGCTGCCCTGGCGGAGCTGGAGCGGCTGGTGGGGGCCATGGAGACCGGGCAGATGCCGCTGGAGGGCCTGCTGGAGAGTTACCGGCGCAGTGCCCGGTTGCTCGAGTTCTGCCGCGCCCGCCTGAAGGCGGTGGAGGACCAGGTCAAGGTGTTCGAGGACGGCCAGTTGCGGCCGTGGACCCCGGGATGAGCGGGTTCGATGTCGAGCGCTGGGCCCAGGAGCGGCTGCTGCGCGTGGAGCGCGCGCTGCAGGACTGGGTGCCCGCGGATGCACCCGCCGGCCTGGGCGAGGCCATGCGCTATGGCGTGCTGGACGGCGGCAAGCGGCTGCGCGCGCTGCTCGTGCTGGCAGCGTCCGAGGCCGTGGCCGGGCACGCCGAAGCGGCGCTGCGCGCGGCCGTGGCGGTGGAACTGATCCATGCCTACTCCCTGGTCCACGACGACATGCCGTGCATGGACAACGACATCCTGCGCCGCGGCAAGCCCACGGTGCACGTGCGCTACGGCGAGGCGCAGGCGATGCTCGCCGGCGACGCGATGCAGGCACTCTCCTTCGAGGTGCTCACCCCGGAGCAGGGCGTGCCCGCGGCGATGCAAGCCCGGCTGTGCGGGCTGCTGGCGCGCTCGGCCGGGCACGCGGGCATGGCCGGCGGACAGGCCATCGACCTGGCCAGCGTGGGGCTGCCGCTGGACGAGGAACGGCTGCGCGACATGCACCGGCGCAAGACCGGCGCCCTGCTGCAGGGCAGCGTGATGCTCGGGGCCGCCTGCGGCGAGCCCTCCGCGCAGGCCAGCCAGGCGCTGCAGGACTACGGCCAGGCGATCGGGCTGGCCTTCCAGGTCATCGACGACGTGCTGGATGTCACCCAGGCCTCGGACAAGCTGGGCAAGACGGCCGGCAAGGACGAGCACAGCAACAAGCCCACCTACGTCACCGTCATGGGGGTCGAGGCGGCCCGGGCCTACGCCTTCGCCCTGCGCGACGAGGCGCTGGCCGCACTCGGGCGCAGCGGGCTCGGGCAGGTCCAGGCGCTGGCCCTGCTGGCGCATCGCGTGGTGGAGCGGGATAATTGAGCGCGATGACCACTTCCACCCTGCTCGACGGAATCGATTCCCCGGCCGATCTGCGCCGCCTCTCCCGCACCCAGCTCAAGACGCTGGCCGGCGAGTTGCGCCAGCGCGTGGTGGACGTGGTCAGCCAGACTGGCGGGCACTTCGGCAGCAACCTGGGCACGGTGGAGCTCACCATCGCCCTGCACCACGTCTTCAACACCCCCTACGACCGCATCGTGTGGGATGTCGGCCACCAGACCTACCCGCACAAGATCCTCACCGGCCGGCGCACGCGCATGCACACCCTGCGCCAGCTCGGCGGCATCGGCGGCTTTCCGCGGCGCGACGAGAGCGAGTACGACACTTTCGGCACCGCCCACTCCAGCACCTCCATCTCCGCGGCGCTGGGCATGGCCATCGGCGCGCGCCTGAAGGGCGAGGACCGCAGGGCCGTGGCCGTGATTGGCGACGGCGCGATGACCGCGGGCATGGCCTTCGAGGCCATGAACAATGCCGGCGTGGCCGACGCCGGGCACCCGGCCGACGTGCTGGTGGTGCTCAACGACAACGACATGTCGATCAGCCCGCCGGTGGGCGCGCTCAACAAGTATCTGGCCCGGCTGATGAGCGGCAAGTTCTACGCCGCGGCGCGAGAGGGTGCCAAGACCGTCCTGCGCGGGGCCCCGCCGCTGTTCGAGTTCGCGCGCCGCTTCGAGGAGCATGCCAAGGGCATGGTCGTGCCGGGGACCATCTTCGAGGAGTTCGGCTTCAACTACGTGGGCCCCATCGACGGCCACGACCTGGACGCCCTCATCCCGACGCTGGAGAACCTGCGCGGCAAGAAGGGCCCGCAGTTTCTGCACATCGTCACCAAGAAGGGCTACGGCTACGAGCCGGCCGAGGCCGACCCGGTCAAGTACCACGCCGCCTCGGGCAAGTTCGACCCCAAGCAGGGTTTCCCCAAGAGCGCGCCGGGCAAGCCCACCTTCACCCAGGTCTTCGGCCAGTGGCTGTGCGACATGGCCGAGGCCGACTCCCGCCTGGTGGCCATCACCCCGGCCATGCGCGAGGGCTCGGGGATGGTGGAATTCCACAAGCGCTTCCCGCAGCGCTACCACGACGTGGGCATCGCCGAGCAGCACGCGGTCACCTTCGCCGCCGGCCTGGCCTGCGAGGGGCTGAAGCCCGTGGTGGCGATCTACAGCACCTTCCTGCAGCGCGGCTACGACCAGCTCATCCACGACGTGG
>JBMOGN010000145.1:0-8501 GCA_049318345.1 Rubrivivax sp.
GCCCTGGTAGTCGCTGTCGATCAGGCCCACCAGGTTGCCCAGCACGATGCCGTGCTTGTGCCCCAGGCCCGAGCGCGGCAGGATCACTGCGGCCAGCCCCGGGTCGGCGACGTGGATCGAGATGCCCGTGGGGATGAGCGTGGTGGCGCCCGGCGCCAGGTCGAGGGGCGCATCGATGCAGGCGCGCAGGTCCAGCCCCGCGCTGCCGGGCGTGGCGTAGGCCGGGAGCTGGTCGGCGATGCGCGGGTCGAGGATCTTGAGGTCGATGGGGGTCATGATCGAGCGGGCAGCCGGCGCGCGATCTCGGCCACGAGCGCGCGCGCCAGGGTGTGCTTGTCGGCGCGCGGCAGTGCCGTCTCGCCCGCCTCGTCGACGAGCACGAGCGCGTTGTCGTCCTGGCCGAAGGTGGCCGGCCCGTCGTTGGCCACGATCAGCGGCACGCCCTTGCGCAGCCGCTTGGCGCGGGCATGGGCCACCACGTCGTGGCTCTCGGCGGCAAAGCCCACGCACCAGGGCCGGCGTGCCGCGTCGCCCTGCGCCACGGTGGCCAGGATGTCCGGGTTCTCGGTCATCTCGAAGGCCGGCACGCGCCCCGAGCCGTCCTTCTTGATCTTCTGCGTGGCCGCCTCGGCCGGGCGCCAGTCGGCCACGGCGGCGGTAGCGACAAAGACATCCGTGCGCGGGCCCTGGGCCAGCACGGCCTGCACCGTGGCGTGCATCTCACGCGCGCTCGTCACGTCCGTGCGCGCCACGCCGCGTGGCGTGGGCAGGTGCACGGGGCCGGCCACGAGCGTCACCGAAGCGCCGGCCTGCGCCGCGGCGCGCGCGATGGCAAAGCCCATCTTGCCGCTGGAGCGGTTGGTCAGGCCGCGCACCGGGTCCAGCGCCTCGAAGGTGGGGCCGGCCGTCACCAGCACGCGCCGGCCCGCCAGCACCTGGGGCTGGAAGGCGGCGATGACCTCCTCCAGCAGCTCCTCGGGCTCGAGCATGCGCCCGTCGCCGGTCTCGCCGCAGGCCTGCGCGCCGTGGCCGGGGCCCAGCAGCCGCGCCCCGTCGGCCACCACCTGCGCGGCGTTGCGCTGCGTGGCCGGGTGCGACCACATCTCGCGGTTCATCGCCGGGGCCAGCAGCAGCGGCACGCGCTCGCGCGGGCGCGCCAGGCACAGCAGCGGCAGCAGCTCGGCGGCGCGGCCCTGCGCGAGCTGGGCGATGAAGTCGGCGCTCGCCGGGGCGACGACGATCGCGTCGGCCTCGCGCGAGAGGTCGATGTGCGACATGGCCGCGGGCGCGCGCGTGTCCCACTGGCTCGTCCACACCGGCTGGCCGGTGAGGGCCTGCATCGTGACCGGGGTGATGAACTCGCGCGCGGCGTCCGTCATCACCACCTGCACCGAGGCGCCGGCCTTCACGAGCGCGCGCGCGAGTTCGGCGGCCTTGTAGCAGGCAATCCCGCCGCTCAGGCCCAGCACGAGGCGGCGGCCGGCGAGTTCAGGGGGGGTCGACATGGGGCGGCACTGTAGCAGCGTGCTTCAGGCCGTTGCGCCATGGCACTTCTTGAACTTCCGCCCGCTGCCGCACCAGCACGGGTCGTTGCGGCCGGGGGTGGCCTCGGCGCGGCGGGGCGGGCGCCTGGGCGGGTGGTCCAGCCACCACAGGCGCAGGTCCTGCACGGCGAAGCAGGCCTCGTCGACGAGTTCGTCGCGGCTCGGGTCGGCATCCTTCCAGCCTTCGGCGGCGAAGGCGCGGAAGTCCTCGCCGGCGGGGTCCCAGGACAGCGCGGCCACGGTCTTGAGCAGCGCCTCGTGCCAGGCACGGTCGGCGTCATCGGGGTCGGGCTCGGGCCAGTCTTCGGCGAAGGCGTCGAGTGCGGCAAAGAAGCCCGCGGCCCAGTCGTGGCCGGTGCGCAGCTGCGCGGCCTCCTCGGCGCGAGCCAGGCCCTCGGCCACGAGCTCGGCGCGGGCGGCCTCGTCCCAGACCTGCATGAGCGGGCCGAGGCGCAAGCGGTCGGGGTCGTCGATCAGCGCGGCCGGGTCCAGTTCCTCGCGCAGCACCTGCAGCCGCGCCTGCAGCGCGCCGCGTGCCTGCGCTTCGTCGGGCGGATCGGCGAAGGTGCGCTCGAAGGCGTCGCCGCACAGGCGGGGCAGCAGCTCGTCGAGCTCGATGCGGCGCCAGCTGGCCGCCACCGCGGTGAGGAAGCCGTCGACGAACTCGGTGTCCAGGGCCGCCTCGAAACCAGCCAGGCGGCGGCACACGTCGTCGAAGGCCTGGGTGACGGGGTCGGGCGGGGCCGCGGCGGCTGCCTCCAGGGTATCGCTCGGGGAAGTGGGGTCGCTCATGTCAGGAAGTGTCGCACCCGGGCCCGCTCGAACGCAGCCTGGAAGTCCTGCCGCCAGGCGCGGCGGGTGCCGTCGTCCACCCAGGCGGCGTCCACGCCGTTGAGCATGAAGCCGTGCAGCTCGGCCAGGGAGAAGCCGAAGTCGCGCGCCATCATCAGCCAGGCCTGCGTGGGGTCCACGAGGTGCAGCGTGGGGTCGTCGGTGTTGGGGTGCACGCGCAGGCCCAGGCCCGGCATGCGCCGGATGGGGTGGTCCAGTGCCCAGCGCTCGCGCGGCAGCGTGCGCAGGTAGTAGCTGTTGGTGGGCACCACCGTGAAGACGATGCCGGAGTCGGCGCAGCGCCGGGCGAAGGCGGGCTCGTCGATGGCCGTGTAGCCGTGGTCCAGGCGGTCGACCTTCAGCACCTCCACGGCCGTGCGCACGTTCGTCCAGGGCGTGCCGAACTCGCCCGCGTGGGCGGTGGTGCGCAGCCCCGCGCGGCGGGCCCGGGCGTAGGCCTCGGCGAAGAGCTCCGGCGGCCGGTCGGTCTCCCGGTAGTCGATGCCGATGCCGGGCACCTCCTCGCAGCGGTGCTCGATCACCCGGTCCACCATCTCCAGCGCGGCCTCGGGAGAGGCCTCGCGGTCGATCGAGGGGATGAGGCGCGCGCTGATGCCGAACTGCGCCCGGGCGTCGTGGATGGCGCGCACGATGGCCTCCTGCGCCGGGCGGTAGGCGATGCCGGCGTCGCGGACGCAGCCCGTGGGGTTCCAGAAGAATTCGGCGTGGCGCACGTGGTGCGCGGCGGCGGCCTTCAGGTATTCGATGGTCAGGCGGTGCAGGTCGTCGGGCGTCTTCAGCAGGTGCTGCTCGAGGGCGCGCAGCACGCGCAGCACCCCCACCGGCTTGTCGCCGCGGGTGTAGAAGGCCTCGATCTCGTCGTCGCCGATGGGCGCGCGCTCGCGCCGCACGAGGGCGGTGAGGGTGTCGCGCTGCACGGTGCCCAGCAGATGGCAGTGCAGCTCCACCTTGGGCACCTCGTGCAGGAAGGCCTCCAGGGCGGGGCCGGCAGGCCGGTTCATCGCAAGGCTCCTTGCAGCGTGTGCATCGCCCAGTCGAGCACGGCCGGGCCGTCGGCCTGCAGCGCCACCTGGGCATTGGCGCGGGCGCGGGCGGGCACGCGGAACTCGCACACCGTCATGCCACGGGTGTAGCGGCCGTCGAGCTCGATGTCCACGCGCGCGGGCTCGAGCGTGAAGGCCTCGGGCCGGGCGAGCCAGGCCACGGGCGTGGGGTCGTACAGCGCCATGTGCGTGGCGCCGCGCCGCCGCGCGATGCCCACGTAGGCGTCCAGGTGGTCGGCAAAGAGCGCCGCGCGCTCGGTGCGCGCTTCGCGCGCGGCCTGCACGTGCTCGGGCCCGACGAGCACCTGGCGGCACACGTTCAGCCCGAACATGGTCACGGGCACGCCCGCCTCGAAGACGCGCGCGGCGGCCTCGGGGTCGGCGCGGATGTTGAACTCCGCCACGGCGCTGGTGTTGCCGCGATCGGTGGAGCCGCCCATGATCACGAGGCCGGCCAGCAGGCCGGGCAGCTCCGGGGCGCGCTCGAAAGCGGTAGCCACGTTGGTCAGCGGGCCGATGGCCACGAGCGTGACCTCGCCCGGGTGCGCGCGCACCGCCTCCACCAGCGCCTGCACGCCGTGGCCCGGCGCGGGCTCGGCCTGGGCCGGCGGGAGCGTGCGGCCGCTGCTGGCCAGCCCCTGCGGGCCGAGCACATCCTGGGCGGTGAGCGGGGCCTGCACAAGCGGGCGGTCGCAGCCGGCATGCACCGGCGTGCGCCAGCCGTGCAGCGCCTGGATGCGCAGCGCGTTGGAGAAGGTGCGCGCCAGAGGCGCGTTGCCCGCCACCACGCTCACGCCGAGCACGCGCACCGCGGGATCGGCCTCCAACAGCGCCCAGGCCATCCAGTCGTCGAAGCCGGGGTCGGTGTCGAGCCAGACGGTGCGCCTCATCGCGGGCTTCCCCGACCCGGCGCGCCGGCCGGGGCGGCCGGCAGGCAGGCGGCATGCGCCGGGTCCAGTTCCACCGTCACCAGCGCGCCTTCCTGCCAGCCGCCGCCAGCGGCCGGGCCGCAGCCGCGCAGCGGCCCCAGGGGAGTCTCGACGAGGTACTGGATGCGGTCGCCCAGGAAGCTGCGCGCGCTGATCTGGCCGGACACGAGCACCGCCGCAGGGCCGCTGGCCACGGCGCCGGCGCCCTTCACCGCCGCGGCCTGGGCGCGCCAGGCCAGGTGCGTGACGCCGGCGGGCAGCGCCGCCAGCGGCGCCGCCGGCAGCGCCGACACCGGCAGCAGGTTGTCGAAGCCCATGAAGCCGGCGACGAAGGCGGAGGCGGGCTGGCCCCAGATGTCCTGGGGCGGGGCGTCCTGCTCGATGCGGCCGGCGTGCATCACGACGATGCGGTCGGACAGGCTCAGCGCCTCGTCCTGATCGTGGGTGACATACAGCATCGTGATGCCCAGGGTGCGCTGCAGCCGGCGCAGCTCGGCCCGCATCTCCAGCCGCAGCCGCGCGTCCAGGTTGGACAGCGGCTCGTCCAGCAGCAGCAGGCGCGGGCGCAGCACGATGGCGCGCGCCAGGGCCACGCGCTGCTGCTGCCCGCCGGACAGTCGCGCCGGCAGGCGCTGCGCGAAAGCCGACAGCCCGACGCTGGCCAGCGCCTCGTCCACGCGCGCGCGCAGCTCGGCCGGAGGCACGCGGCGCAGCCGCAGCCCGAAGGCCACGTTCTCGAAGACGCTCAGGTGCGGAAACAGCGCGTAGGACTGGAAGACGAGCCCGATGTCGCGCTGGTGGGCGGGCACGGCGGTGATGTCGCGCCCGGCCAGCACGATGCGCCCGCCCTGGGGCTCCAGCAGCCCCGCCACGGCCCGCATGGTGGTGGTCTTGCCGCAGCCGGACGGGCCGAGCAGCGAGACCAGCTCGCCCTCCCCCACCGACAGGTTCAGGCCCTGCACCGCCGGGGCCGAGCGGCCGTAGGCCAGGGTGAGGTCTTCGAGGACGAGGTGACTCATGCAGCAGTCTCCGTGCGCGGCGGCTCAGACATAGCGGCTGATGCCCAGCAGTTTCTCGGTGGCGGCCACCACCCCCACTGTCATCGCCACCAGCAGCGTGGACAGCGCGGCGATGGACGGGTCGTAGCTCGTCTCCATGTAGGCCATCATCTCGATGGGCAGCGTGCTCACCCCCGGGCCGGTGAGGAAGAGCGACACGGGCACCTGGTTGAAGGAGGTGATGAAGGCCAGGACGAAGGCCGCGGCCACCGCGGCGCGGATGTTGGGCAGCACCACCTTGAAGAAGGCCTGCAGCCGCGTGGCGCCGAGCATGACCGCCGCGTCGTCGATGTCGGTGCGCAGGTTGGCCAGGCTGGAGGAGACCACGCGCACGGTGTAGGGCACGAGCAGCGCCGTGTGGCCCACCAGCAGCCCGGCGAGCACGGGCAGGTCGGCCAGCAGCACCATGTGGTCCAGCAGGGCCAGGCCGACGATGATGCCCGGCACGATCAGCGGCAGCGTCAGCACCGTGCGCACGAGCTCTCGTCCGGGCACCTCGTGGCGCGACAGCGCGTAGGCCACCGGCACGCCCAGCGCCAGCGCACCCAGCGTGCTGCCCAGCGCCACGACGAGGCTGGTGACGAAGCTTCGGTGGAAGGATTCCACCGTGAAGACATGCGCCACCCAGCGCAGCGACCACGACGGCGGCGGGAAGGCCAGCGTCTCGCCGCCGCTGAAGCCGGCCACGAAGACGATGCCGAAGGGCCCGACGAGGAAGGCCAGCGCGGCCACGAGCACGGCCAGCGCCAGGCGCGAGGGGCGGTTCATCGGGCCACCCGGCGCAGGCCCTGGTTGACGGCCACCGTGGTCAGCAGCAGCAGCACGGCGATCACGCTGGCCGCCACCGTGTCGTTGCCCGCGTGCACCTTCTGGTACAGGAGCGTCTCCAGCAGCAGCACCTTCGGCCCGCCCAGCAGCGCGGGCGTGATGTAGGCCGTCACGCAGCCGGTGAACACGAGGGTGCCGCCGACGATGAGCCCCTCCTGCGTGAGCGGCAGCACCACGCGCGTGAAGGTCTGCCAGGTGCCCGCGCCCAGGGTGCGGGCGGCGGCCAGGACATCAGCGGGCAGGTTCTCCAGCGCCGAGACCAGCGACACCAGCATGAGCGGCATCATCAGCTGCAGCAGCCCGACGAAGACCGCGCCCTCGGTGAACAGCAGCGTCACGGGCTCGTCCACGACGCCCGCGCCGACGAGCAGCGAGTTGGCTGCGCCGTTGCGCCCGAGCAGCACGATCCACGAGTAGGTGCGGGCGATGGGCGAGACCATGAGCGGCAGGATGACCAGCGCCGTGAGCAGCCCGCGCCAGGGCGGCGCCACCCGCACCATCGCCATCGCCGCGGGGTAGCACACCACCGCGCTGACCACGGTGGCCAGGCCCGCCAGGCGCAGCGTGCGCCAGTACACCTGGCGGTGCAGCGGCTCGTCGAAGAAGGCGACGAAGTGCGCCAGGCCGGGCAGGCCGTCCACGGCGAAGGCGCGCGCCAGCAGCGCCGCCACCGGCAGGAGAAAGAAGGTGCCGACGAAGACGAGCGCGGGCGCGAGCAGCCACCAGGCAACGCGCACGCGGGGCCGCTTCACTTGGCGACCATGCGGTTCCAGGAGGTGATCCAGCCCGCGCGCTCGCGCACCACCATCTCCGGCTTCATGAAGACGAGCGAGTCGATCTGCGCCTGCCCCCAGGTGAGCGCCTCGGCGGCCTCGGGCTTCGGCCGGGCGTTGCGGTTGACGGGCGAGTCGGCCAGGTCGTTGGCCAGCGCGGTCTGCACGTCCTTGCTGAGCCAGAAGTCGAGGAGCTGGTGGGCGAGGTCGGCGTTGCGGCTGCCCTTGACGATGGAGATCGTGTTCATCATGCCCACCTGCCCCTCGCGCGGCACCACCCACTTCAGCGGCTTGCCGGTCTTCTGCAGGTTCAGCCACGCGAAGCGGCCGACCGGCGCCACCCAGGCCTCGTCCTGGGCGAAGAGCGAGGTCATCTGCGCGGTCTGGGCGTAGAAGGTCACGGCGTTGGACTTGATCTCGCCGATGCGGGCCATGCCGGTGCTCATGTCGGTGTTCATGCCGCCCCAGGTGCGGTCGGCCATGAAGAGCTGCGCCAGACCCTGGTTGCCGGTGATGTTGGCCAGCAGCAGCCGGCCCTTGAGCTCGGGGCGCCAGAGGTCCTTCCAGCTTGCGATGGTGGCGCTGGGCTTGTCGGTGCGCACCACCAGGCCGACGGAATACAGGGTGTAGGCCACGGCCTCGCCGTTGCGCAGCGGGTCGCGGGCGAAGTCGTAGATCTGGTCGAGGTTCTTCAGCTGGCGCCGGTCGATGGGCTGCAGCAGCCCCTTCTGCGAGGCCTCCAGGGCGAGGAAGTCGGTGACCTGCACGAGGTCCACGTTGGGGTTGTTGCGCCGGGCCTCGAGCTTGGCCAGGCGGTCGTTGGCCAGGCCCGTCTCGAGCACGATGCGGTAGCCGCAGCGCGCCTCGAAGGGCTCGTAGACATGCTTCTTGAAGAGGTCGTTGTTCAGGCCGTAGGTGGACAGCACGAGGGTGCGGGTCTGCGCGAGCGCAGGCGCGGCGGCGCAGGCGGCCACGACGAGTGCCAGCAGCGCGCGGGCGGCGCGCGCGGGGTTCACGGACAGGCGGGCGGGCAGGTGCATGGGATCGGCTCGGCGACAGGGGGATGGATGCGCATACGCAAGACGCAAGGCACAAGACGCAAGGCGCAGCGCAGGCTAGTCTGCCACGGCGCGCGCCAGGAAAGCCGCCAGCGCCTGCGCATCGGGCATGCCCTCGCGCGCCCCGTGGCGGGTGCAGGCCAGCGCGGCGGCGGCACTGGCCGTGCGCAGCGCGTCGTCCAGGTTTGCGCCCTGCAGGAGCGAGGCGGCCAGCGCGCCGGTGAAGGTGTCGCCCGCGCCCGTGGTGTCCACCACCGGCACGGCAAAGGCGGCTTGCCGCAGGAGCTGCACCGGGCGGGCCGCAGCCGCTCCCGCAGCGGAGGCGGCACGGGCCGCCAGGCAACCGCGCCCGCCCAGCGTGACGACGACGACCCGCGGGCCCAGCCGGCAGGCGGCCTGCAGCGCGGGCTCCAGCG
>JBMOGN010000146.1:0-8337 GCA_049318345.1 Rubrivivax sp.
CCTCACGCTCACCCGGCCGCTTTCGGTCTTCGAGGCCCGGGGCGCCCACACGCCGGGTTTTCGGGTGGTCAACGGCACGCCCTCGGACTGTGTCCATGTGGCCCTCACCGGCTTGCTGCCGCACAAGCCCGACCTCGTGCTGTCAGGCATCAACAACGGCGCCAACATGGGCGACGACACGCTGTACTCCGGCACGGTGGCCGCGGCCATGGAGGGCTACCTCTTCGGCATCCCGGCCATCGCCTTCTCCCAGGTGAACAAGGGCTGGGCGCACCTCGATGCGGCGGCCGCCACGGCGCGCGCCATCGTCGAGCAGGTGCTCGCCATCGCGCGCCCCGGGCCCTGGCTGCTGAACGTGAACATTCCCAACCGGGCCGATGCGGCGAGCCTGCCGCGGCTCGTCACGCGGCTGGGCCGCCGTCATGCGAGCGAGCCGGTGATCCGGCAGATCAACCCGCGTGGCGAGGAGATCTACTGGATCGGCCCGGCAGGCGACGCGCGCGAGGCGGGCGAGGGTACCGACTTCCACGCCACGGCCAATGGTGCGGTGTCGATCACCCCGCTGCAGGTGGACCTCACCGACCATGCCGGCCGGGATGCCTGGGCCGCCGGCCTGGCGCCTCGGGGCCGCTGAGGCATGGCCGACACACCGGCCCGGCGCCCGGCACGCTTTCCGGTCTCGCTGGACCAGGTGACCCCGCGGCCCTCGCCTGGCACCACCCTGCTGCGCCCCCAGCGCCCGGTGCAGGAGGCCGCCCGCCATGCCGAGCGTGCCCGCGCGCCCTCTGGTCTGGGCCTGGATTCGCAGGCCGTGCGCGCGCGCATGGTGGCGCGCCTGCGTGCCGAGGGCGTGGACTGCGAGCCGGTGCTGGCGGCCATGGGCGCGGTGCCCCGTCACCTCTTCGTGGACAGCGCACTCGTGCCGCAGGCCTACGAGGACACGAGCCTGCCCATCGGCCTGGGGCAGACCATCAGCAAGCCCGCCGTGGTGGCCCGCATGCTCGCGCTGCTGGTGCAGCGGCCGGGCGTGCAGCCGGGCCGCCCGCCGCTGGGCCGGGTGCTGGAAATCGGCACCGGGTGCGGCTACCAGGCGGCGGTGCTGGCGTTGCTGGCGCGCGCGGTGGTGTCGGTCGAGCGGCTGAAGCCGCTGCACGACAAGGCGCGCGCCAACCTGGACGCCGCCGGCGTGGCCGATGTGCGGCTGGTTTGGGGCGACGGCATGATCGGGCACGCTCCCAACGCGCCCTACGACACCATCGTGTCGGCCGCCGGCGGGCAGGATGTGCCCGCGCTCTGGCTCGAGCAGCTGGCACCAGGCGGGCGCCTGGTGGCACCCATCCACAGCCCGGCCGATGGCGGGCAGGTGCTCCTGGTGGTGGACCGCGAGCCCGGCGGCCTGCGCCGCAGCATCCACGACGCGGTCCACTTCGTCCCCCTAAAATCCGGCACCGCATGAGCCTCGACAGCGTCACCCCGGTGAACCTCCTGAGCCCTTGCCCTCGGCCTGACACCCTCCCGGGCCTGCCGCGCGCGGCCGGAACCGGCCAGCCGAGGGTGCCGTCGCACACGCTGGCTGCGGCGGCCCTGGTGGCACTGGTGACGCTCGCCGGCTGCGCCTCCCGGCCCAACCAGGCCCCGGTGGAAGACCGCTCGCTGTCCCGTGGCTCGGCACCTTCGGGCAGCCCGGCCGGAACATCGACCCGCACGCCTGCCCGGCCTGCTGCGACTGCCCCGGCACCCGCACCGGCCGCGCCGGCTGCTGCGCCTGCCGCCTCGCGGTCGCCCACTGAGACTGCGCCGGTCCCCGCGTCGGCCCGGCCCGCCTCGGCCGATACCCCGGTGCCGGCGGGCTTCTACGCTGTCAAGCCCGGCGACACGCTCGGGCGTATCGCCCTGGACCACGGCCAGGGCTGGCGCGACCTCGCACGCTGGAACGGCATCGAGAACCCGAACCTGATCGAGGTCGGCCAACTGTTGCGGGTGGCGCCGCCGGGCAGCGAGTCCGGTGCGGCGGTGACGCGCCCGGTGCCGCCCGTCGGGCGGGTCGAGACGAAGCCTGGCACGGCCGGCGCTTCCGCCGCCCCGGGTTCCGGCACGGCGGGCACGGCTGCGCCGGTCGTGGGGATCACCGCAACCCCGGCAACCCCGGCAACCACCGCGACGCCTGCGCCCCCGCCGGCAACCGCCCGGGAGGGTGACGAAGACGTGAACTGGGCCTGGCCGGCGGCCGGGTCCTTGCTCGCGGGCTTCGACGAGGCGCGCAGCGTCAAGGGCCTGTCCATCGGCGGCAAGCCCGGCGACCCGGTGCTCGCCGCGGCCGACGGGCGCGTGGTCTATGCCGGCAACGGCCTGCGCGGCTACGGCAACCTCGTGATCGTCAAGCACAACGCCACCTATCTCACGGCCTACGCCCACAACCAGGCGCTGCTCGTGAAGGAGGACCAGGTGGTCCGCCGGGGCCAGAAGATCGCCGAGATGGGCTCCAGCGACTCCGACAGCGTGCGCCTGCACTTCGAGGTGCGACGCAACGGCCGGCCGGTGGATCCTGCCCGGCTGCTGCCGCCGCGCTGAGCCGGGCGGGGGGCTGCTCCTCCGCGTTTGTGCGGGGGGTCCGAACCACCCGCCGGCGCTAGCATCCCCGGCACCCATCGGCAAACGGGGCGCTCGCGGCACTTGCGGGCGGCCCCCTGACCATCCAGACAGGAGACAAGCCCCCATGAACCGCTTCAAGCTGTTGTCCGCCGCGCTGGCCCTGGCCGCGGCCTGCGCCGGTGCTTCCGCCCAGCAGGGCGTGAGCAAGAGCGAGATCCTGCTCGGATCGATCCAGGATCTCTCCGGGCCGATCGCCGGCTTCGGCAAGCAGGTGCGCCTGGGGATGATGCTGCGCGTGGACGAGGTCAACGAGCAGGGTGGCATCAACGGCCGCAAGGTGCGGCTGCTCGTGGAGGATTCCGCCTACGACCCGCGCAAGGCCGCCCTGGCCGCGCAGAAGCTGGTCAACCAGGACAAGATCTTCATGATGGTGGGCCACATCGGCACGGCCCAGAACATGGCCGCCATGCCGGTGCAGTTCGAGAAGAACGTCATCAACTTCTTCCCGGTGACCGCCGCGCGCGAGATGTACGACCCCTTCCACCGCCTGAAGTACTCCTTCGCGGTCCCGTACTTCGACCAGATGAAGCTCATGGTGCCGCGCCTGGTCAAGGAGAAGAGCGCGAAGAAGGTCTGCACGATCTACCAGGACGACGAGTTCGGCCTGGAGGTGATGCGTGGGGGCGAAGCCGGCCTCAAGACCCTCGGCATGGATTACGCCGAGAGGACCACCTACAAGCGCGGCGCCACCGACTTCTCCTCGCAGGTGGCGAAGATGAAGTCCTCGGGGTGTGACATGGTGGTGCTCGGCACCATCATCCGCGAGACCATCGGCACCATCGCCGAGAGCCGCAAGACCGGCTTCAGCCCCACCTTCCTGGGCACCTCGGCGGCCTACACCGACCTCATCCACAAGCTCGGCGGCAAGGCGATGGACGGCATGTATGCCGCCATGTCCACGCAGCACCCCTACCTGGACGAGGCCTCGCAGCCCATCCGCTTCTGGGCCAACAAGTACAAGACCAAGTTCAACGAGGACCCCACCGTGTTCTCGGTGTACGGCTACACGCTGGTGGATGCCTTCCTGCGTGCAGCGGCCAAGGCCGGCCCGAACCTGAGCACCGACACGTTCATCAAGGCGATGGACACGATGACCATCCCGCCGGACATCTTCGGCAGCGCCGAGGCGACCTTCGGCCCCAACAAGCGCCTGGGCAGCGACGCCTCGCGCCTGTCGCAGCTGCAGGACGCGCGCTGGCGCATCGTCTCGGACTACGTCAAGCCGTCCAAGTGAGCCGGCACGGGCCCGGATAATCGGGCCCATGCACGCAGACGACTCCTGGCTGGACATCGAATCCCTCGACCTCGAGGGGCAGGGGGTCGGCAGGCGCGCCGACGGCAAGGTCGTCTTCGTCGAAGGGGCGCTTCCCGGCGAGCAGGTGCAGGCGCAGGTGCACCGGCGCAAGAACAACTGGGAGCAGGGCACGCTGACCCAGCTGCGCCGTGAGAGTTCGCAGCGCGTGCGCCCGGCCTGCCCGCACTTCGGGCTGCACCCCGGGGCCTGCGGCGGCTGCAAGGTGCAGCACCTGCACCCGGCCGCGCAGGTGGCCGTCAAGCAGCGCGTGCTCGAGGACAACCTGCTGCACCTGGCGCGGGTGCGCCCGGCCAGGGTGCTGCGCCCCATCGAGGGGCCGGCCTGGGGCTACCGCTACCGCGCGCGGCTGTCGGTGCGGCACGTGGTGAAGAAGGGCGCGGTGCTCGTGGGTTTCCACGAGCGCAAGTCGCGTTATGTGGCCGACATGCAAAGCTGCGCGGTGCTCCCGCCGCGGGTGAGCGCGATGCTGCAGCCGCTGCGCGAGCTGGTGGCCGCCCTGGACGCGCGCGACCGCCTCCCGCAGATCGAGCTGGCGATGGGTGACGAGGTGCTCGCACTCGTGCTGCGCCACCTCGAACCGCTGGTCGAGGCGGACCTGGATCGCCTGCGCGAGTTCGGCCAGATGCACGGCGTGCAGTGGTGGCTGCAGCCCAAGGGCCCGGACACCGTGCACCGGCTCGACACCGGCGGCGCGCAGCTGGCCTACGCGCTGCCGGAATTCGACGTGACCATGCCTTTCCGGCCCACCGACTTCACGCAGGTGAACCCGGACATCAACCGCGTGCTGGTGGCCCGCGCGGTGCGGCTGCTCGACCCGCAGCCCGGCGAGCGCGTGATCGACTGGTTCTGCGGCCTGGGCAACTTCACGCTGCCGCTGGCGCGCCGTGCGCGCGAGGTGCTGGGCATCGAGGGCCTGGAGAGCCTGGTGCAGCGCGCGCGCGACAACGCGGCGCTCAACGGCCTGGGCTCACGCACCCGCTTCCAGGCGCGCGACCTCTTCACGCTGGCACCGATCGACCTCCTGGCGGCAGGGCCGGCCGACCGCTGGCTCGTGGACCCGCCGCGCGAGGGCGCGTTCGCACTCGTGAAGGCGCTGGCCGAGCTGCATCAGGCGCAGCTGCCCGATGAAGAAGGGCGCCCGCGGGAGCCGATCGAAGGCGCAGCGGCCTGGCGGCCGCCGTCGCGCATCGTCTACGTGAGCTGCAACCCCGCCACGCTGGCGCGCGACGCCGGGCTGCTGGTGCACCAGGCCGGCTACCGCTGCTCGGCCGCCGGTGTGGTGAACATGTTCCCGCACACCGCGCACGTGGAAAGCATCGCGGTCTTCGACCGCGGCGAGGCCCGGGCGGGTCTTGCGCCCGGTGCGCCCAGTGCGCCCGCTGTGCCCGGCGTACCCGGCTAGTCGCGCTCGCCGCCGGCGATGCCCAGCAGAGCCAGCAGGCTCTGGAACACGTTGTAGATGTCCAGGTAGATGGCCAGCGTGGCGCTGACGTAGTTGGTTTCGCCGCCGTCGAGCACGCGCTTGACATCCACGAGCATGAAGGCCGAGAAGATGGCCAGGCTCATCACCAGCAGCACGAGCATCAGGGCCGAGGACTGCAGGAAGATGTTGGCCAGGCCGGCCACCAGCAGCACGATCGCACCCACGAAAAGGAACTTCGACAGGCTGGAGAGGTCGCGCTTGATCACCGTGGCCAGGCTCGCCATGGCGAAGAAGATGGCCGCGGTGCCGCCGAAGGCCGTCATCACGAGCGAGGCGCCGTTGCGAAAGCCCAGCACCTGGCCAACCAGACGCGCCAGCATCAACCCCATGAAGAACGTGAAGCCCAGCAGCAGGTACACGCCGGTGGAGGAGTTCTTGTACTTCTCGATGGCGAAGATGAAGCCGAAGGCGCCGCCCAGGAACAGCAGCGCCGACAGCCCCGCGCCCAGGGCATTCATCATCCCGGTGGCCACGCCCACCCAGGCGCCCAGCACGGTGGGCACCAGCGAGACGGCCAGCAGCAGGTAGGTGTTGCGCAGCACCCGGTTGCGCTGCGCAGCGTCGACGAAGACCGGGTTGTCGGGATAGGCCTGGATCTGGTCGTTCATGGAGCCTCCTGAAACGGGTGGAATGCGCGCCGGCAAGCCGGGTGGCGCGCGCATTCTAGTGAGTCCGCGCCGCGATATGCATGACCCTGCCCAAGCTGGGCCTTGAGACCCTTTTGCGTGCATGGGATATCGTTGCGGGTTGTTCTCCAACTTCCAGCCCGCCATGCAGACCAAGCCCTTCCTCACCGATGCCGATGTGCAGCGCATCCTCGCCGCCGCCGCGGCTCACGCCCAGTCTCGCCAGTGGGCGGTGGCCATCGCCGTGGTGGACGATGGCGGCCATCTCCTGGGCCTGCGGCGACTGGACGGCGCCGCTCCGGTGTCGACCTACATCTGCCAGGCCAAGGGCCGCACGGCCGCGCTGGGGCGCCGCGAGAGCAAGGTCTACGAGGACATGATCAACGCCGGTCGCACCTCGTTCCTGAGCGCCCCCGAGATCGAGGGCCTGCTCGAGGGTGGCGTGCCCATCGTCGCGGACGGCCATGCCGTCGGGGCAGTGGGCGTCAGCGGCGTGAAGTCCGCCGAGGACGCGGAGATCGCCCGCGCCGGAATCGCCGCGCTCTGAGCGCCCGGCCGGCTCAGGCGGCTATAATTCCGCGGTTTGCCTGCAACCTGCACCACCCAGCGGAACTCGACCTCGGTTTCCCCCTTGACCCGCAGCGCGCCGACAGTCGTCGACGCGCCCGGGCTGGGTGCGTGAAACCCGGAGTCCCTTCTTGCCGCCCGTCCTGCCGCCCGCCGTCCTCGCCCTTGCGGACGGCTCAGTTTTCCGGGGCAACTCGATCGGCGCCGCAGGCGTCACGGTCGGGGAAGTCGTCTTCAACACGGCGCTCACCGGCTACCAGGAGATCCTCACCGATCCCAGTTACTGCCGGCAGATCGTCACGCTGACCTATCCACACATCGGCAGCTACGGTGTCAACCCGGAGGACGTGGAGGCAGCGAAGGTGCATGCCGCGGGCCTGGTGATCCGCGATCTGCCCGTGCGGGCCTCCAATTTCCGCCAGACCCTCACGCTCGACGAATACCTCAGGCGCGAAGGCACGGTGGCCATCGCCGGGCTGGACACGCGCCGCCTCACGCGGCGCCTGCGCACCACCGGCGCGCAGAACGGCTGCATCGCCACCTTCGCCGCCGGCCACGAACTCGGCGATGCCGACATCGCCCGGGCGGTGGAACTCGCGCGCGGCGCGCCTTCCATGGCCGGGCAGGACCTGGCGCAGGTGGTGTCGGCGCCGCGTGCCTACGACTGGTCGCAGACCGAGTGGGCGCTCGGGCGCGGCTACGGCGTGAACGACGCGCCGCGCCTGCACGTGGTGGCCTACGACTTCGGCGTGAAGCACAACATCCTGCGCATGCTGGCCAGCCGCGGCTGCCGCCTGACGTTGGTGCCGGCCCGCACCCCTGCGAGCGAGGTTCAGGCGCTGGCGCCCGACGGGGTCTTCCTGAGCAACGGCCCGGGCGATCCCGAGCCCTGCACCTACGCGATCGAGGCCGCGCGCACGCTCATCGAGGCCGGGTTGCCGACCTTCGGCATCTGCCTGGGCCACCAGATCCTGGCCCTGGCCTCCGGCGCGAAGACCTTCAAGATGAAGTTCGGCCACCACGGTGCCAACCACCCGGTGAAGGACCTGGACACCGGCCGCGTCAGCATCACGAGCCAGAACCACGGCTTCGCGGTGGACGAGGCCACGCTGCCCGCCAACCTGCGCCCCACGCACGTGAGCCTGTTCGACGGCACGCTGCAGGGCCTGGCGCGCACCGACCGCCCGGCCTTCTGCTTCCAGGGCCACCCCGAGGCCTCGCCCGGCCCGCACGACATCGCCTATCTGTTCGACCGCTTCGTGTCGCTGATGGACGCCCGGAAAGCCTGACATGCCGAAGCGCCAAGACCTGAAGAGCATCCTCATCATCGGCGCCGGCCCGATCGTCATCGGCCAGGCCTGCGAGTTTGACTACTCCGGCGCGCAGGCCTGCAAGGCATTGCGCGAGGAGGGCTACCGCGTCATCCTCGTCAACAGCAACCCGGCGACGATCATGACCGACCCGGGCATGGCCGACGCCACCTACATCGAGCCCATCACCTGGCAGGTGGTGGAGAAGATCATCGCCAAGGAGCGCCCCGACGCCGTGCTCCCCACCATGGGCGGGCAGACGGCGCTGAACTGCGCGCTCGACCTGCACCGCCACGGCGTGCTCGAGAAGTACGGCGTGGAGATGATCGGCGCCAACGAGCGCGCCATCGAGAAGGCCGAGGACCGGCTGAAGTTCAAGGACGC
>JBMOGN010000147.1:0-8272 GCA_049318345.1 Rubrivivax sp.
CGACTGGTGCACGTGCATGCCGCTGCCGTTGTCGCCGACGATGGGCTTGGGCATGAAGGTGGCCGTCTTGCCGTAGGCGTGGGCCACGTTGTGCACCACGTACTTCTGCAGCTGCAGCCAGTCGGCGCGCTGCACGAGCGTGCTGAACTTGGTGCCCAACTCGTTCTGGCCGGGAGCCGCCACCTCGTGGTGGTGCACCTCGACGGGGATGCCCAGCGACTCGAGGATCAGGCACATCTCGCTGCGCATGTCCTGGAAGCTGTCCACCGGCGGCACCGGGAAGTAGCCGCCCTTGAGGGCCGGGCGGTGGCCCATGTTGCCGCCCTCGAAGTCCTTGCCGGTGCTCCAGGGCGCTTCCTCGGAGGACACCTTCACGAAGGAGCCGGACATGTCCACGCTCCACTGCACCTGGTCGAAGATGAAGAACTCGGGCTCCGGGCCGAAGTAGGCGGCGTCACCGATGCCGCTGGACTTCAGGTAGGCCTCGGCGCGACGGGCCAGCGAACGCGGGTCGCGCTCGTAGGGCTTGCCGTCGCCCGGCTCCAGCACGTCGCAGGTGAGGATCAGGGTGGGCTCTTCGAAGAAGGGGTCCACGTTGGCGGTGTTCGGGTCCGGCATGAGCAGCATGTCGGAGGCCTCGATGCCCTTCCAGCCGGCGATGGAGGAGCCGTCAAAGGCGTGGCCGGCGCTGAACTTGTCCTCGTCGAAAGCGGAGACCGGCACGCTCACGTGCTGCTCCTTGCCGCGGGTGTCGGTGAAGCGGAAGTCCACGAACTTGATCTCGTGTTCCTTGACCATCTTCATCACGTCGGCAACTGACTTTGCCATCTGGATCTCCTAGCGCTTCACGGGTTGGGATGAGGGTTCGAAGGCGCGCGCCGGGCTCCTCGGGGCCTCGTGCTCGCGCTCGTGCGGAAGTTAGCAGAAACCATGCCCAGGGCCAGGCGGCAGCAGGCCACCGTCGGCAAGGCCGCACCCTGCGCACCGGCCTGGACGAGCCGCCTCCTGAATGCACCCATTATGTGCGAGCGCATTATTTCGGTGCATCAACAGGCGGGCGCACCATTTCGGGGCCCAGCTGGCAGCCGTGCCCGAGCAGGCCGTCGCGCAGGGTGCGGAAGGCCTCCTCGGTGCCTTGCGCCCCCTTGACGCCCAACTCGATGTGGCGCCCCCACTGCGGGTGGTCCACGCTGGGCAGGCTGAAGACACGGATGCCCGGATGGCGGGACTCCACCTGCTCCATCAGGGGCGTGAGCGTGGCCTCCATGGCACCGAAGACGATGACCGAGCGCTCGGTCTGGCGTTGCCCGCCATGCAGGTGCGCGTAGTGCGTGTCCAGCACCCACTCCAGCATCGGCCACGCCATCACCGGGAAGCCGGGCACGAAGTGCACATCGCGCACCGAGAACCCGGGGATCTTGTTGTAGGGGTTGGGGATGATGCGTGCGCCCTCGGGGAACACGCCCATGTTCAGCCGGTGCACGTTGTCGGCGCGGTCCGGCTCGAAGGGCACGCCCTGCTCGGCCGCGACATCGCGCATGCGCTCCTCGATGAGCGCGCGCGCCTGCGGGTGCAGCGCCAGCGGCACGCCCAGCGCCGCGGCCGCGCACTGGCGCGTGTGGTCGTCGGGCGTGGCGCCGATGCCGCCGAAGGAGAAGACGAGGTCGCCGCTGGCGAAGGCGTGCTGCAGCGCCTCGGTGATGAGGCGGCGGTCGTCGCCCGCGTAGCGCGCCCAGGACAGCGACATCCCGCGCGCGGCAAGCAGCTCGATGGCCTTGCCGAGGTGGGCGTCGCGGCGCTTGCCGGAGAGGATCTCGTCGCCAATGATGAGGACGCCGGTATTCATGGTGCGGGAGCTTCCAAGGCAGGTGAAGAAGAGGCCACCCCGAGCGCTGGTGCGGTGGTGGGCTCGGGCTCGGGCTTGGACTCGAGCCGGCGCAGCCGCTGCAGCTCGCCGAGCGTGAAGTGGGCGAACCACAGCGCCGCGAAGGCAAAGACGAGCGTGTACATCCACACCGACACCACCGCCAGCAGCGGCGCGAACACGAGGGTCAACGCGCCCAGCGCCCACAGCCCCGCGGGCAGCGACCCGATCAGGCCACTGGCCACGCCCATGGCCAGGAGCCGCCAGCGCAGGGTGTGCAGCAGCAAACGCCGCTCGCCCACGCTGGCGTGCAGGGCCAGCGTGTCGAAAGCGAAGACGCGCGCGGCCAGCCAGCCCCAGATGAGCGGCGGCAGCAGCAAGGCCAGAGGCGGCACCAGCCACAGCGGCAGCGTGGCCAGCAGCGCCAGCAGCGCCACCAGGGTGCAGCCCAGCGACCAGGCCATTCCCTGCCACCAGGCGGCCGCGCCGCCGCGCCGCTGCAGGTCCGGAAAGCGCCGGGCCGCCACGAAGGCCACCAGCGCCGGTGTCATCAGCCAGGCCACGAGCAGCAGGGCCAGCAGCACGATCAGCGGCACCGCCAGTGCTACCACGATGAGCGGCGCCACCACCGTGCGCAGGCCCGTGGCGCCGATGGCGTCCAGCCACTGCAGCAGCGTCGTCACGAGCGACCACTGCTCGAGCCAGCCGCGCACGCCCGACACGGCCACATCCCAGAAGGCCCACCCCAGCGCCGCCACGACCGCGCCGGCACACAGCATGGGCAACAGCGACCACAGCAGGATCTTCGGGTGCAGGCAGTGCAGCAGCGCGCGCCACCAGGAGGCCAGGACATCCTTCATCGTGCGCGCATTATCGGCAAGGCCCGAGGCACCCAGGCCGGCTGGTGCGGCCGGTCCCGCCGCTGCGACCGGCCCGGGCGGTGTTCAGGCGCGCCCGGCCAGGCGCAGCAACCCGCGCCACTGCTGCGCCCAGAAGCCGCGCCCGTAGTCGCGTGCGCCCTCTGCGGGCAGCTGGTCGCGGGTACCCGTGGGCCCGTAGGCGGGCTGCAGCCGCGCCGTGCCGAAGAGCAGGTCCCACGCGGGAAAGAGGACGGCGAAGTTGCAGCCGCCCAGCGTCCCACGGCCGGCGGACTCGTGGCCCAGGCCGATCTGGTGGTGCGTGCGGTGGTAGCCCGGGCTGACGAGCAGCCGCCCGAGCACCGGCCCGAATCCCAGGCGCACGTTGGCGTGCGACAGGCTCTCCAGCAGCTGCGTGACCGCCACCACCGCCACGAACTGCCCCGGCGCGATGCCCACCGCTATCGCCACCGCAGCGAGGATGGCGTCGCGGATCAGGTCGTCCAGCAGGTGGTTGCGGTTGTCGCTCCACATCGTCATCTGACGCTGGCTGTGGTGCAGCGCGTGCAGCTGCCACCACGCCTGCAGGCCGTGCTGGCCACGGTGGATCCAGTAGTCGACGAAGTCGAACAGCACCAGGTACAGCAGGAAGCTGGCCAGCGCGCCGTCGGTCACGCCCGGCCACAGGCTGTCCAGCTGCCAGGTCGGCCAGCCG
Source organism: Rubrivivax sp. (assembly GCA_049318345.1). Lineage (GTDB taxonomy): Bacteria > Pseudomonadota > Gammaproteobacteria > Burkholderiales > Burkholderiaceae_C > Rubrivivax. The sequence continues at coordinate 3,437 of JBMOGN010000147.1, forward strand.
GCGCGGCGCAGCTGCGACGCCAGGTCGAGGAAGAGCGCGTCCAGCGTGAAGAACATTGCCAGGCGGAAGAGCCCCAGCCGGTGCACGAGCGTGTAGACCATGTCCACCCGCACCGCGCGCGCGTCCGTCACCGGCTCCACCGGGCGCCAGCGCTCCAGCGCGCGCAGCACGGTGAGCATCACCCCGACCTGCAACGCGCCCACGAGCACCCAGCCGGTGGCCCGGTAGGCCTCCTCCAGCAGGTTGCCCTGGCCCAGGGCGAACAGCAGCGGCTGCACCACGCACTCGAAGAGCAGCTGCTGCGCCCATGCGAACCCGCTGGTGAGTGCGTCCATGGGCTCAGCTCACCGCAGCGCCGGCCGCGAGGCCTGCGCCCCGAGCTGCGGGTGCTCGCGCAGCGTGGCAAAGCACAGCCCGCGCGCCTTCAGCCCCTCGATCAGCGGCTCCAGCACCGCCGGGGCCCAGGCCTCGCGCCGCGACCAGATGCCCAGGTGCGCCACCAGGATGTCGCCGGCGCGGATGTCGCGAAGCGCGCGCGAAAGCAGCGCGGCGTTGGGGTACCGGTCGCTGGGCAGCTCGTCACCGAGGAAGCCCGCCGGCGGCCAGCCCACGTGCGCGTAGCCGCAGCGCCCGGCTGCCTGCAGCAGGGCCGGCGAGGTGCGCCCGGCCGGCGCGCGAAAGATCGCCCCCATGGGCTGGCCGGTCATGGCCTGGAAGCGCCGCGCCGGCCGGTTGAGCTCCTCGCAGTACTCCCCGGCGCTGAGCGTGCGCACGCGGCCGGCCTGCGCGCCCATCGTCGGGCGCAGGCGCAGGCCCGCGGGCGTGTCGGCCTGCCACACATCGTGGTCCCAGGTGTGCGAGCCGAAGGCGTGGCCCTCGGCCGCGCGCGCGCGCCACCAGGGCGCCCACTCGTCGTCCAGGCTGGAGCCGCCGGTCTTCGTCCGCTCGTTGGCCAGGAAGAAGGTGGCCTTGACGCCCTGGCGCGCCAGCACCTCCGCCACCAGCGGGGCCACGCCCATGTGGCCGGTGTCGAAGGTGAGGTAGACGGGTTGCGTGCAGGCCGGCGGTGCGGCAGCGCCCGCCGCCGCGGCTGCGGCAGCGCCCGTGAGGCCGGCCAGGCCGGCGAGTGAAAGGAGCCCGCGAAGCACGCCGAGCGTGGCGAGCGTGGCGACGTTCGCGACGACCCGCCGCGCAGCCGCGCGGGCCCGTTCAGACACGCGGCGCATGGTCCAGGGTCCACACCCCGTGCGGCGAGCGCCCCACCGCCACCTGGCGCAGCACGGTGCGGCGCTCGATGTCGATGAAGGTGAGCCTGCGCGCCCAGCGCGAGGTCACCAGCAGCGTGCGGCGGTCGGCCAGCACCTCCATGCAGTCCGGCCCGCCGGGCCCGGGCAGCTGCGCCGCCACCTCGAAGGTCTGCGTGTCGATCATGCTGATGGTGTTGGCCACGCGGTTGCTCACGAACACATGGCGGCCGTCGCCGCGGGCGCGGAAGGCGTGTGCGCCCTGCCCCGTCGTGATGCTGCGCACCAGGCGCGCGGGCAACGCCGGCTGGGACACGTCGAAGACCTGCACCACGCTGTCGCCGGTCAGGCCCACCAGCAGGTGGCGGTCGTCCGCCGTGAGGAAGAGGTCCGCCGGCATCTTGCCCGTCTTCACCTTCCAGCGCGGCGCCTGCGTGGCCAGGTCGATGGCCAGGAGCTCGTCGCTGTCCTGCAGCGAGGCGTAGCACACGCTGGAGCGCGAATCGATGGACAGGTGGCTCGGCGTGCGCGGCGCGGGGATGCGGCGCGCCAGCGCGAAGGGCTTCTCGGCCTGCGGCTGCCAGCGGTAAAGGTCGACGTGGTCGAGGCGGTTGGCCGCGGTCACGAACCACTTCATGTCGGGCGAGAAGCGCAGGTGGTAGGGGTCGACGATGCCAGGCACCTGGCGCTGCAGCGCGCCGGTGGCGGGGTCCAGGAAGGTGAGCGAGTTGCCCGCCGCATTGGCGACGATCAGGCTCTTCTCGTCGGGCGTGAGGTACAGGTGGTGCGGCTCCCGGCCCACCGGGATGCGCCGGGTCTGGGTGTAGGTCACCGGATCGACGACGCTGACATCAGCGTCCTGGGAGTTCAGCACGAAGATCGGCCGCGGCGCTGCTCCCGGGGCTCCCGGCGCACCCGGCGCACCCCCGGCGCCCGCCGCGGCGGCGGCCGGCAGCGCGGCGGTGCCGCCCAGCACCGAGGCCGCCGCGCCAAGCAGCAACTGCCGCCGCGGCAGCGCCATCCTGCCGTCCCGGCTGCGCGCCCTCGCACGCGGCTCAGTCATCGTCACCCCTGAGCAGCCCGCCAAGCGCCGAGCCCTCCTCGCGCGAGCCCCCGTTCTGCGGCGCGGCGGCAAACACGCGCGAGGCCAGGCGCGAGAAGGGCAGGCTCTGCAGCCACACCCTCCCCGGCCCAGTGACCTTGGCGAAGAAGAGGCCCTCGCCACCGAAGAGTGCCGTCTTGATCTTGCCCACGTACTGGATCTCGAAGTTCACCTCGGGCGTCATCGCCACGAGGCAGCCGGTGTCCACGAGCAGGGTCTGGCCCGGCGCCAGGTCGCGCCGGACCACGGTGCCGCCGGCGTGCACGAAGGCCAGCCCGTCTCCGTCCAGGCGCTGCATGACGAAGCCTTCCCCGCCGAAGAAGCCCGCCGACAGCTTGCGCTGGAAGTGGATGCCCAGCGAGACCCCGCGCGCCGCGCACAGGAAGGCGTCCTTCTGGCAGATGAGCGTGCCGCCGAGTTCGCGCAGCGACATCGGCAGGATCTTCCCCGGATAGGGGGCGGCAAAGGCCACGCGCTGCTTGAGCGTGCCCTGGTTGGTGTAGACGGTGGTAAAGAGCGACTCGCCCGTGACCAGGCGCTTGCCGGCCCCGAGGAGCTTGCCCAGCAGGCCACCGGAGGAGGCGCTGCCGTCGCCGAACACCGTGTCCATCGCGATACCGGCATCCATGAACATCATGCTGCCGGCCTCGCCGATGGCGGCCTCGCCGGGGTCGAGCTCGACCTCGACGAACTGCATTTCCGCGCCCTTGATCTCGTAGTCGACGACATCCATCGCCATGTGTGCACCTTCTTGATGTTGCTGTGCCGCAGGGGGCACGACGCGCATGGTACCGAAGGGGCCTGCGCATAATCCGGGGCTACCCCACGAATCGCCCTGCCCATGACCGGGATCCCCTCCACCCTCGGCGCGGCGCTGGCCATCAGCGTCGGGGCCTCCGTGGGGGCGCTCCTGCGCTGGCGCCTGGGGCTGTGGCTGCACGGTGTGCACCCCTGGGTGCCGGCGGGCACGCTGGCGGCCAATGTGCTGGGCGGCTACCTCGTGGGCGTGGCCGTGGCCGTCTTCGCGCAGCAGAGCCACTGGCCGGCGGAGTGGCGGCTGTTCGTCATCACCGGCTTCCTCGGCGGGCTCACCACCTTCTCCACCTTCTCCGCGGAGGTGGTGGCCCTGCTGCAGCAAGGCCGTGCCGGCGCCGCCGGCGGCCTCGTGGCGCTACACCTGGCCGGCTCGCTCGTGGCCACACTGGCGGGTTTCGCCACCGTGCAGGCGTTCTCGGGCACGGCCCCGGGCTGAAGGCGCCGCCCCACATCCGGCCCCGGGCGCTGCCGATGATTCCCTGGCTCGAGGACGACGCCCCGCTGCCGCCCACCGCACAGGCCCTGCCCGAGCGCAGCCAGGCGCCGGGGCTGCTGGCCGCCGGCGGCGGGCTGCATCCGGCACGCCTGGAAGAGGCCTACCGACAGGGCGTGTTCCCCTGGTATTCGCCCGGCCAGCCGGTGCTGTGGTGGAGCCCGCAGCCGCGCACGGTGCTGCGCTGCGCGGACTTCAAGCTCTCGCGCTCGCTGCGCAAGACGCTGCGCCGCTTCCTCGCCACACCGGGCTGCACGGTGCGCATCGACCACGCCTTCGAGCGCGTCATCCGGGCCTGCGCCAGCACCCCACGCGAGGGACAGGACGGCACCTGGATCGTGCCGGAGATGGTGCAGGCCTACACGGCCTGGCACCGGCTGGGCCGCGTGCACAGCGTGGAGACCTGGGTGGGGGACGAACTCGTCGGCGGGCTGTACGCGGTGGCCATCGGGCGCATGGTCTTCGGTGAATCCATGTTCGCGCACCGCACCGATGCCTCCAAGATCGCGCTGGCCGCGCTGGTGGCGCTGTGCCGTGCGCAGGGCGTGGTGCTCATCGACTGCCAGCAGGACACGCAACACCTCGCGAGCCTGGGCGCCGTGCAGATCACACGCGAGGCCTTCGAGGCGCATGTCCGATGCGCCGCCGCGCAACCGGAGCTGGGGGATTGGTCCTATGATCCGGCGAACTGGGCGCTGCTGGGGGTGCACGAAGCCCCTCCCGCCGTGACACCGCCCGCCCCTCCGCACGCACCGTGACGCACCCGAAGGAACTCCCGCTCTCGTCGCTGCAGTTCTACGCGACGGCCCCCTACCCCTGCAGTTACCTGCCGGGCCGGCAGGCGCGCTCGCAGGTGGCCACGCCCAGCCACCTCATCAACTCCGATGTGTACTCGGGGCTCATCGCCAGCGGCTTTCGCCGCAGCGGCATGTTCACGTACCGCCCCTACTGCGACGGTTGCCAGGCCTGCGTGCCGCTGCGCGTGCCGGTGGCGCGCTTCACGCCCACGCGCAGCCAGCGCCGCGCCTGGAAGACGCACGCGGGGCTCGAGGTGCGCGTGCTGCGCCTGGGCTTCCTGCCCGAGCACTACCAGCTGTACCTGCGCTACCAGGCCGGGCGCCACAGTGGCGGCGGCATGGACCAGGACAGCGTGGACCAGTACACCCAGTTCCTGCTGCAAA
>JBMOGN010000148.1:0-8226 GCA_049318345.1 Rubrivivax sp.
CCGGATGCCCAGCGGGCGCGCCAGCAGCGGGCTGAGCGACCCCATGGCCAACACGTAGCCGTCGGCGCGCAGGCGCTGGAAGCGCCCCTCGCTGTCGGTGGCCTCCACGTGGTCGATCTGCCCGCCGGCCTCGCGCAGCGCGGTCACGGTGTGGCTCATGAGGAAGCGCACGCCATCGGCCTCGCAGCGCCGCACGAGCTCGCGGGCGAAGCGGTTGGCGTCGCCCGACTCGTCCTGGCTCGTGTAGGTGGCCCCGGCCAGGCGCGGGCGGATGTGCGCCAGCGCCGGCTCCAGGCGCACGGCCTCGTCGGCGCTGATCACGCGCCGGTCGCAGCCCAGCTCGCGCATCTGCGCGGCCGGCGCCTCGGCGGCGTCGAACTCCTTGTGGCTCGTGTAGAAGTGCAGGATCCCCTGCGTGCGCTCGTCGTAGGAGATGCCGATGTCGCGGCGCAGCTGCTGCAGGGTGTCGCGGCTGTAGGTGCCCAGGCGCACGATCTGCTCGATGTTGTGGCGCGTGCGCGCCGGCGTGCACTCGCGCAGGAACTGCAGCCCCCACAGCCACTGGTGCATGTCCGCCCGCACGCGGAACAGCAGCGGCGCGTCCTCCTGGCCCAGCCACTTCAGCACCTTCAGCGGCGCGCCCGGGTTGGCCCAGGGCTCGGCATGGCTCACCGAGATCTGCCCGCCGTTGGCAAAGCTCGTCTCGGCGGCAGCCTGCGCCTGGCGGTCCACCACCGTGACGTCGTGGCCCTGCTGGCGCAGGAAGTAGGCGGCGGTCACGCCGAGCAGGCCGGCGCCCAGGACGATCACGTGCATGGTGGGTGCTCCAGAAGGGGGTGGGGAACGGGTGGGAAGCTGAGAGGTGTGGCGGCGTGCGGCGTCACTGCGCCTCGAGCCGGATCGCCTTGGCGATGGTCCTGAAGCGCGCGGTCTGCGCCTCGTACTCGCGCGAGGCCTCCGCCAGGCTGAGCATCGGGGGCACCGAGCCGCCGAGCTTCTCCAGCTGCGCCTTGGCGGCGGGGTCGCTCATGGCGGCGGTCAGCGCCTTGTTCAGCTGTTGCACCACGGGCTCGGGGGTGTCCTTGCGCACGAAGTAGCCGGTCCAGGTGTTGAAGGCGAAGTTCTTCACCGACTTGCTGTCGCTCACGGTGGGGAAGCGGCGCAGGAACTCCGCCTCGACCTTGCCCTGCGGGGCGAGCGTGGCCAGCACCTTCAGCCGGCCCTGGTCGGCCAGGCCGATGGTCTGGTCGCCCACGACGAAGAAGGCCACGTCCACCTGCTCGCCGCCCATGTCCTGCAGCATCGGCGCGCCGCCCTTGTAGGGGATGTGCGTCATCTCCGCGCCGATGGTGTGCGCGAAGTGCGCGCCCACCACGTGGTAGAACGAGCCGATGCCCACGCTGCCGTAGGTCAGCGGCTTGCCCGCCGCGGCCTGCTTGCGGGCGAGCTCCACGAGCTCGTCGACGGTGTTGGCCGGCAGGCCCTTGCGTGCCAGCACCGCCATGGGGAAGCTGCCGATCATCTGCACGAGACGGAAGTCCTCGGCCTTGTACTTCACGGCCTGCAGCGCCATCGGGGCGAGGATGAGCTCGTTGGGCGAGCCCTGGTACAGGTACTGCCCGTCGGCCGGCGCCGCGAGCACCTTCTGCGCGCCCAGCGCGCCGCCCACGCCGCCCAGGTTCTCCACGATCACCATCTGGCCCACGGCGCGCGCCAGCGGCCGCTCCACGACGCGGGCGATCACGTCCGACAGCCCGCCGGCGGGGTAGGGCACCATCAGGCTGACGGGCCGCAGCGAGGCGGTCTGCGCGGCCGCGCCAGTGCACATCACGGCGCATGCCAGGACGGCCAGCAGGCCAGTCTTGATCGGGAGGAAGCGGTTCATGGTGGGGTCTCCTGGGCCTCTACGGGCGTGAGGGGGAACGGGATGGGCCTGCAACAGGCATTCGAATGCTAGGCATGCACCCCAATGCAGTCCAATGCATAATTTCTTGATAAACGATGCATTGAAGTGATGCATTTCCGCCTGACTCCGAGGCCCCCGCCATGACCCTCGTGCAGCTGCGCCACCTCATCGCCCTCGCGCAGGCCGGCTCCTTCAGCCGGGCCGCCGAGCAGCTCTTTCTCACGCAGCCCGCGCTCAGCCGCAGCATCCGCTCGCTCGAGGACGAGCTCGGCCAGCGCCTGTTCGACCGCATCGGCTGGAAGAGCGAGCTCACCCCCGCGGGCCGCGAGGTGCTCGAGCGCGCCAGGAAGCTCGTGGCCGAGGCCGAGCACCTGAAGGAAAGCGCGCAGCAGCTGCAGTCCGGCCAGGCCGGGCGCATCCGCCTGGGGCTGGGCTCGGGGCCCGGCGCCATCCTGGCCGCGGCGGTGCTGCGCTACATGGCCACCCATCACCCGCGGGCGCACATCGAGGTCGCGCGCGGCAGCACGGCGCTGCTGGAGCAGGCGCTGCGCGAGCGGCAGCTCGACGCGTTGGTGGTGGACGCGCGCTCGGTGCCGCCCTCGCCCGAGCTGCAGGTGGAGGCGCTGGGCGAGCTGCGCGGCGCCTTCCTGTGCCGCCCGGGCCACCCGCTGCTCGAGCGGCGCGCGCCGCTGCGCTTTGCCGACCTGCTGGCCTACCCCATCGCCTCCACGCCGCTGAGCGCGGAGATCGGCCGCATCCTGGTGGAGCGCTACGGCCCCTCGGCGCACCTGCCCGATGTGGTGACGCTTGGCAGCGAGGACATCGCCACGCTGGAGCAGGTGGTGCGCGCCAGCGACTCGGTGCTGCTGGCCGTGCGCGCTGCCGCGCCCTCGCTGGAGGAGCTCACGCTGCGCCCGGCGCTCCACGCCACGGCGCGCTTCGGGCTGGTCACGCTGGCCGGGCGCAGCCAGCCCCCGCTGCTGGCGGCGCTGCGCCCGCTCATCGGCAGCCTGCTGCAGGAGCAGGCGTGATCTTCAACCGCGAACTGGACAGGGCGGACCCGGAGAATCCGGCGGGTCCCCGGGTCGCCGAAGTCATCGCTCCGGCGCACGAGGTACGACAAGGACTTGGCAAGGGGCGCGCCACACGGGCGCATGAGGACTCTCAAGCCGCAGCCCGGATCACCGTCCAGCCCTCTGGATATCGAGACCTGGCGGCCCGAAAAATTGCGTGCATCATGGCGCTGTGATGGCCGTTCAATCTCCAACTGGAGCGGCTTGGTCATTGCCTGCGGGTCGCAATGGCGGGTGTTCGCGGATCGGGTCGACTGCCGTTGTGACCAGCTTGACGTCTGCCGCTGCCGGCCATTCCGCTCTTGCCCAAGCTTGCTATGCGACTTCCATGCGGCGCACTCGGTGAGCCGGCATGCCTGTAGTGGACATCACCATGGAATCGCATCGCTCATCGCCCCGCATCGATGACGCTTGCGTATCGACGACGCCGGCTTCGCGGTTCGTCGATCTCGTCCAGACGAAGGTGCCAGCGAGAGCCGAGCAATTCATGGCCCAGTTGTATGGCGAGCATGCATTGAGCCTTCGCGACAGCACCGCACTCGACATGCGCATGCAGGGATTCCAGCTCGCAGGGCTGCATGTCGCGCGGTTGAGCTATGGCACCCCTGCTTTTGCCAGCATGACCCAGTCCCATCCCGGCTGGGTCTTCTCGTTCCTGGAGTCCGGCCGAGTGGCGCGTCTGGCAGGTGGCCGTGTGTTCGGGCCTGGAGAGGCTTCGGTGTTGGCGCCCGACCGCCTTCACGAACTGGAAATGTCGGCTGACATGCAGTTGCTGAACTTGCGCGTGAGCGACGCCGACATGCGCCAGGCGTGCACAGACCTGGCCGGAGGCGAGCGCATGGCGGACTTCCGGTTCGCCGACGCCGTGCCAAGCGGCCACGCCGCGGGCCTTGCGCTGTGCCGGGCAGTGCGCGCACTGGCCGAACTGCCCCGCTACGGTGCCGGCGCCGAGCGTCTGGAGCGCTCCTTGAAGGAGTGCGTGCTCTTCGAACTGCTGGTGGCCTGGCCCAACAGTTGGAGCACCAGCCTGGCCGATGGCGAAGCCCTTCCACTCAGCGCACGCCGGGCGCGCGACTACATGCACGCGCATCTGGCCGACCAGCCGACCCTGTCGGACCTGGCACGCGTGGCCGGTGTCAGCGTGCGGGCACTGACCCGAAGTTTCGAACGTCACGTAGGCGTGTCTCCCATGCGGTACATGAACCGGCTGCGTCTGGACCGCGTCCATCTGGAGCTGCAGCAAGCCGAGGCCCGCAGCGTCACCGAGGTGGCCATGCGGTGGGGGTTCGGGCACATGGGCAACTTTGCCGCCGCCTATCGCGAGCGCTTCGGAGTGCACCCGTCATTCACCTTCAAGCGGCGCTGAAGGCCGGCCAGAGCGCCCCTGTGCGCGGCCTCGTGGTTTGCCCTGAGAGTTCCGTTTCTTGATTCGCGGGTTCCAAGGTGCGATAGACGCTGCCAGTTCGCGCCCCAAGACTGTCCCCAGGCAACGACGCATTGCCGCATCAGGAGACAGTCATGAAGAACAGTACGTTTGCGCTCTCGCGGGTGACGCTCGCCATCTGCTCATGGGTCTGCAGCGGCGCGGGATGGGCTCAGACCGCTGCGCCAGCCGACACCGTCACGCGCGTGGAGATCACCGCCGAAAAGCGCTTGACCACGCTGGACACCACGCCCGCAGCCGTCACTGTGCTGAACGGCCAGCGCCTGGCCGAGCAAGGGGTGGCCGGTTTGGCCGATGCCGTGACGCTGGTGCCCAACATGAGTTTCACCACCGGCTATGCCGGTGCGTCGCAAGTCTTCATCCGCGGCATCGGTAACGTGTTTTTCACAGCCGGCGGCGACCCTGGCGTGGCCATGTATGCCGACGGCAGCTATCTGTCCGACACCACCAGCACCAATATCGCCCTGTTCGACCTGCAGCGCATGGAAGTGCTGCGCGGGCCACAAGGTGCGCTGTCTGGGCGCAACGCCACCGGTGGCGCAGTGAACCTGGTATCCGCCGCGCCCACCGCGGAGTCCAAGGCGCAGGTCGGCGCAGCAGTCGGCAACTACGGCCGGCGCGAGAGCGAAGGCTTCCTCTCCGGCCCCCTGGGCAGCGGCGGCCTGAGTGCGCGCCTGTCCTACCAGATCAAGAGCCTCGATGGCTTCACGCGCAACACCGAAGCCGGTCGGGCTTCGGGCCCCGTGCTGCCCGGCGGGCCCAACACCGTGGGCGCAAAGGCGCTGGACGACCTGGGCTCCCGCGCGGTTCGCCTGCAAGTGGGTGTCGACCTCGGCGCAGGCGGCCGCTTGCGGCTCATCGGCAATGCCTACCGCCAGAACGACGAAGGCCCGTCCAACAAGCTGCTCGTGGACCCGGTGATGATTTCGCAGTTGCTGTACGGCGCCACACCCAGCACCGATCCGCGCACCGTCAAGAGTCAGGGTTCCAGCAACCGCGTCGATGTGGATGGCCTGCAACTTCTTTACGACTTGCCACTGGGCGAGAACACGCTCAGCGTCGTCGTCGGCACGCGCCGGAGCAAGGCCGAGATGTTCTGGGACGGCGACACCACCGAGGCACTGACCGCCAGCACGCTCTTCAAGACCCACAGCACCGACAAGAGCATCGACGTGCACCTGGGCTCCGGCGAAGGCACCCTGCAGTGGCTCGTGGGCGCCACCTGGCTGCAGTTCGACCAGCGCCAGGACATCCGCGTGCAGACGCAGATCCCGCTGGGCTTCCTGGTGCCCGGCCAGCCGGTCACCGTGCCGCTGCCCGGCGGCGCGGAGTTCCTGCTGGGCGGAGATGTGCGCACGCGCTCCACCGCCCTCTACGGCGATGTGCGTTGGCGGTTGACCAAGCAGCTGGCCTTGCTGGCCGGCCTGCGCACCAGCCGTGACACCAAGTCGGCCGACGAGTACCAGACCCTGGCCGCCTTTGGCCTGAATGGCACCGCACGTCCGGCAGGCAGCTGGTCCAGCACACCGGGTAGCGTGGGCTTTGAGTACCAGGCGGCGAAGGACACATTGCTCTACACCCGGGTCTCGCGCGGCTTCAAGTCGGGTGCGATCAACGTCGGTGGCCTGCAGGGTAACCCTGTGCGCCCCGAGACCGTGACGAGCCTGGAGCTGGGCTTCAAGACCGCCTTCCTTGGGCAGCGCGGCGTGTTCAGCGGCGCGCTCTTCAGCAGCCGCTACAAGGACATGCAGGTCTCGCAGGTGGGGCTGGCCTCCGCCATTCTGACCAACGCCTCTGCAGCGAAGATAAATGGCGCCGAAGTCGAGCTGGCGCTGCGGCCTGTGCGCGAGTTGACGCTGGGGCTGAACCTGGGCCTTCTGGACCCGACCTACACCAACTTCGAGAACGTGGACCTGCGCAATGCGCCAGGCGTACGCGTGAGTGTGTCGGGAAGGCAGCTGGCGCAGGTCTCGCGGGCCCAGGCCGCGCTGAACGCGGAGTGGAGCCAGCCCGTGGGCGCGTACACGCTGTCGCTGCGCGGCGACTACGTCGGGCGCGACAAGTTCTACTTCACCGAGTTCAACACCTCCGACGCCATGCAGTCGGCCTATGGGCTGCTCAACCTGTCGGCTTCCCTGCGCCCCACCGGCGGCACCTGGAAGGTCTACGGCTATGTGCGGAACGCGGGAAACCAGGCGGCGCTGACCAGCATGAACATTTCCTCGCCGGTGCTGGGCTCTGCTCGCCAAGTCGGCTACACGCCGCCCCGTCACGTGGGCCTGGGCGTGAGCGTCGACCTGTGAGCGCGTACTTCGACAACGGCGCGGCGGCGCCCGTTCAAGGGCGGTGCGACCCTGGCTTCGAACCGCTGCGCGATCTCTTCGCCGAGCGCTTGGCGAAGGGGCAGGACCAGGACCTCGGCGCGTCGCTGGCGGTGTTCGTCGAAGGCGAGCCGGTGCTGGACCTCTGGGGCGGCTGGAGCGACGAGGCCCATACCCTGCGGTGGACAAGTGACACGCTGGTCAACGTCTGGTCCACGACCAAGACCATGACCTCGCTGGCTGCGCTGCTGCTGATTGACCGCGGCCTTCTGGACCCCGACAAGCCTGTCGCCCACTGGTGGCCGGAGTTCGCCGCATCGGGCAAGGGCGGTGTCACGCTCGGCCAGGTGATGAGCCATGCCTCGGGCGTCTCGGGTTGGAATGCGCCCATCACCATGGAGGAGTTGTACGACCAGGAGACTGCCGCGGCGCGCCTGGCCGCGCAGGCGCCCTGGTGGCCGCCCGGTTCCGCTACGGGGTATCACGCGCTGAACTACGGCCACTTGATCGGAGAGCTCGTCCGCCGCTGCACAGGCCAGTGCCTGGGCCAGTTCTTCGCGCAAGAGATTGCTGCACCGCTGCGGGCCGACTTCCACATCGGCCTGGCGGACGCCGACTTCCGGCGCGTGAGCCCGGTGGTGGTACCGCCGCCACTGCCCTTCGACTTCAGCTCGCTCGACCCCGGCAGTGTGCTCTACAAGACCTTCACCGGCCCGCCGCCTGACGCGGCTGCGGCCAACACGGATGCCTGGCGTCGGGCTGGCATCGGTGCCGCAGGCGGCCACGGCAATGCCCGCTCGGTGGCACGGATTCAGTCGGTCATGTCCAACGGTGGTCGAAGCGGCGGCGTGCAACTGCTGCGACAGCGAACCGTCGATCGTGTGTTCGAGTTGCGGCACCAGGGTGTCGACCTTGTCCTGGGTGTGCCACTGAACATGGGCTTGGGGTGGGCGTTGCCTGTGCCCGAGGTGGTGCCCTATGTGCCGGCGGGCCGAGTGTGCTTCTGGGGCGGATGGGGCGGCTCGATGGTCATGAACGATGCAGATCGTCGCGTCACCCTGGCGTACATGATGAATAGGATGGCGCCCGGAATCATCGGTGGCCCCGTGATTGCGCAGCTGGCGGCACTGGCCTTCAGCCTGCCGGCCATTGCTTCGCGCCCCTCCCGGTAGACCAGAGCCAGCCATGGATCACTGCCGCAGAGAGGGACTGCCTCAGGCGGGATAGCGAACGCTGGCGGTCGAGGTGAGATCCGATGCACGTGGGCGCTTGCCCTCGTCCGGCACTTCTGCCGCAGGGCGCCAAAGTAAGTGCGACTTGCGCCCAAGTAATGCTACGGCCGCGACAGAGTTGATGCGACTACGGACTGCTGTAAACGCCGAGGGCTGGAAGCCGCCGCTCGCTTCCCCGAAGCGGCTGGCGGCTGACGACCCTGAAGAGACATAGGCCGCCCCGATCTCGCCGCCCTGAAGCTGCCGGTCG
>JBMOGN010000149.1:0-8194 GCA_049318345.1 Rubrivivax sp.
TTCAGCGGGCCCTCGTGCGTGGCGGCGATGGCCACGCCCTTGGCCAGGTCGATACTGGAGCCGCCACCGATGGCCACGAGCCCATCGCAGCGCTCGCGCCGGTAGACCTCCACGGCCGCGCGAACGGCCTGCTCGGTCGGGTTGGAAGGCGTGCCGTCGAACACGGCGTGCGGGACATCCCGCAGGGCCTGCAGCGCCTGGCCCAGCACGCCCGCGGCGCGCACGCCGGCGTCGCTGACCACCAGGGGCCGGCTCATGCCGGTTCGGGCGCACTCGGCCGGCAGCATGGAGATCACCCCGAAATCGAGGTGGACCTGGGTGATGTACTGGATGAAGGCCATGCGGAATTGTGCACCGGCATACTTGATCCCCGCCCGTTCGGGGCGGTTCCAGGAGGTTGCCGACCATGACCCGCCGAGAAGATTTCCGCTTCTTCGATGTCCTGCGCGTGCGCTGGGCAGAAGTGGACCTGCAGAAGATCGTCTTCAACGGCCACTACCTCATGTACCTGGATACCGCAGTGGCCGGCTACTGGCGCGCCCTGGCGCTGCCCTACCACGAGGCGATGCACATGCTGGGCGGCGACCTGTACGTGCGCAAGGCCACCCTCGAGTACCACGCCTCGGCGCATTACGACGAGCGTCTGGAGGTGGGCATGCGCTGCCAGCGCATCGGCAACAGCTCGATCCTGTTCACCGCCGGTATCTTCCGTGGCGACACGCTCCTCGTGTCCGGGGAGCTCGTCTATGTCTTCGCCGATCCGCAAAGCCAGACCTCCCGCCCGGTTCCGCCTGCACTCCGGGAGATCCTGCAGGGCTTCGAGGCAGGCCAGCCGATGTTCACCCTGGAGATGCAGGCCGAGCCAGGAGACCTCTCCGAGCAGGGCATCGTTGCCCGCAACCGCCTGGGCCAGGAGGTCGGCGTGGCGCGCCTGGGTGGCGACGCCCCCGCGTCAGGCGACTCTGCTCCTGCAGGTCGGCTGCAGACCCTGGATGTCCACGCCGGCGTGCGGGGCAGCGGCATCGGCCGCGCCCTCGTCGAGGCAGCAGCCTCTGGTGCGCGCGAGCAGGGGTGGGCCGAACTGCGCTGCCGCACGCCCCGGGCCCTGGCCGGTTTCCTGCAGCGCGTCGGCTTTTCGGCGCGTGAACCCGCCGTGCAGGACGACGCTGCAGGCTCGTGGCAGGAGATGGTCCGCCTGCTCCCAGCTTAGGCCACGGGCAGGGGGGTGCCTGGGTTGTCCTCAGGCCTCGGCCGGCAGAGGGTAGGGCAGGTCCAGAGCCCGCAGCGCCGGCCCGTTCGCAGCACCCAAGTGCAAGGCGCCGGCAGCCTCGGCGATCTTCATCTCGGCCAGTAACTGGGTCCGCGCCGGCTCGCCGGGCACGGCGGCGGCGAGCACCACGGTGCCGGCCGGCTGGCCGGGATCACTGGCGGCAAAGATGTCCTGCCCGGGATGCGCCGGTGCGGCAACCTCGAACAGGAACGCGCGGCGCTTCAGGGTGCCGCGGTACTGGCTGCGCGCCACCACCTCCTGGCCCGGGTAGCAGCCCTTCTGGAAGTGGACGCCGCCCACGACTTCCAGGTTCACCATCTGCGGCACGAAGCGCTCCACGGTCGCCGCGACCACGCGCGGCACGGCGCTGCGCACCTCGAGCCAGTTCCACCAGTCGATGGCCTGTGGGCTCGACGCCAGGGCGTCCCGCCCTTCCACTGCCAGCACCTGCAGCGCACGTGCCTGCCCGCAGGCGTCCGGCAACCGGATGAGCGTGCCCTCGGGCCCTGCCGACACCTGCCAGGGCTGCGAGGGCCACTGCGGCCCGGCGAGTCCGGACAGGCCCACCAACCGATGCCCGGCCGAGGCATCGGTGAGCCGGCACCGGGCGCGCAGCACGAACATCGACAGGCGCCGCATCGTGGCGGCAAGCAGGTCGGACGAACAGGCGAGGAAGTAGTCGTGCTCGCCGCCGCGCCAGACGATGAAGGTAGCCAGCAGGCGGCCCTTGGCCGAGCAGTAACCCGCCAGGCGCGCCTGGCCCGGGCCGAGGGTGGCGACGTCCTGGGTGAGCTGGCCGTGCAGGAAGGAGGCCGCATCCTCTCCGCGGGCCGCGATCAGGCCCCAGTCGCCGAGCAGGGCGGCGGCAGGTTCGGCGACAGGAGCCTGGGCAAGCAGGCCGGGCAGGGCGGGCGGAGGAGGTGCCGACGAGAGGGGTGACATCGCCTGATTATCATCAGGCCGCATGCCCGCCCGCCCGCCAAGGTCTCGTTCCGGAACCGTCCGCTTCCTGCTGGCGACGCTGGCGGCCGTCCTGTGCCTCGCGGCGGCCGCGGCAGGCGCCGCCTGGTGGTGGGTGTACGCGCCCCTGGAGCTCGAGCGGCCGAACGTGGAGCTGTCGGTGGAGCCGGGAGCGTCGCCGCGCGAGGTCGCGCAGCGCTGGGTCGACGCCGGCGTGCGCACCTCGCCGACCTGGCTGTACGAGTGGTTCCGCTGGTCCGGCCAGGCCCGCCGGATCCGGGCTGGCAGCTACGAGGTCGGCCCCGGCACCTCGCCGGCCGCGTTGCTGGCGCGCATGGTGCAGGGCGACGAGACGCTGGAGACCGTGCGCGTGATCGAGGGCTGGACGGTGCGCCAGTTGCGCACCGAACTGGCCCGCTCGCCGCACCTGCGGCCCTTGACGGCTGGCATGAGCGACGCCGAACTGATGTCAGCCATCGGAGCGCCGGGCCTGCCGGCCGAAGGCCGGTTCTTTCCCGACACCTACCGCTACAGCCGCGGGGTGAGCGACCTCACCGTCCTGAAGCGCGCCCACGAGGCCATGCAGCGGCGTCTGATGGCGGTGTGGCAGGACCGCGCCCCCGACCTGCCGCTGCGGTCTCCTGAAGACCTCCTTGTCCTCGGCTCGATCGTGGAGAAGGAGACCGGGCTGGCCGCCGACCGGGGCCTGATCGCGGGCGTGTTCATCAACCGGCTGCGCATCGGGATGCCGCTGCAGACAGATCCGACGGTCATCTACGGCCTGGGCGAGGTCTTCGACGGCAACCTGCGCAAGCGCGACCTGCAGGCCGACACACCCTTCAACACCTACACGCGGCGCGGTCTGCCGCCCACGCCCATCTGCCTGCCCGGGCTGGCTTCGCTGCGCGCCGCCGTGCGGCCACAGGCCACACCGGCGCTTTATTTCGTGGCCCGGGGCGATGGCAGCAGCGTCTTCAGCGAGTCGCTGGAAGCCCATAATCGGGCGGTGAACCGCTACCAACGCGGCGGCCGATGAGGGGCCGCTTCATCACCTTCGAGGGTATCGACGGAGCCGGCAAGTCTTCTCACGTGCAGGCCCTGGCCGACTGGCTGCGCGCCAGGGGGCAGGAGGTGCTGGTCACGCGCGAGCCGGGCGGAACGGATCTGGCCGAGGCGCTTCGCGAACTGGTCCTGCACCGCCCCATGGACGCGATGACCGAGGCGCTGCTCGTCTTCGCCGCACGCCGCGACCACCTGCGGGAGCGCATCGAGCCCGCCCTGGCGCGGGGCTGCCACGTGCTGTGCGACCGCTTCACCGACGCTACCTTCGCCTACCAGGGAGCCGGCCGGGGCTTCGACCTGGATGTCCTTGCCACCCTCGAAGCCTGGGTGCAGGCCGGGCGCTCGCCCGACCTCACGCTGTGGTTCGACCTGCCGGCCGCGGTGGCCGCCGAGCGGCGGCGCCAGGCCCGCAGCCCCGATCGTTTCGAGGCCCAGGACGAGGCCTTCTTTGCCCGGGTGCGCGCCGGCTACGCCGCCCGGTGTGCCGCCGAGCCCGGCCGCTTCGTGGTGCTGGACGCCTCGGGCGAGCGCGAGGCGGTGTGGCGTCAGCTCGAGCAGGCGCTGTCGGAGCGACCATGGTGGTAGGCGAGGACGGAGTCCTGCCCCTGCCCTGGATCGAGCCGACGCTGCGCCAGGCGCTGGCGCTGCAGCGTGGCCCAGCGCTGCTGCTGCACGCGTCGGCGGGCGCTGGCGCGCTGCCCCTGACGGTCGCCCTGGCCCAGGCCTGGCTGTGCGAACAGGAGCCTGCGGTCACCGCGCCCCCTTGCGGCCGCTGCCCCAGTTGCCGCCTGGTGCAGGCGCGCACCCACCCTGACCTGATGCTGCTGCTGCCCGAGGAGCTCGCGCTGGCCGTGGGCTGGCCGGCCGACATCGACGAGAAGCGCAAGCCCAGCCGGCAGTTGCGCGTCGAGCAGGTGCGGCGCGCGCAGGACTGGGTCGTCACCACCCGCGCGCGCAGCCGGGCCAAGGTACTCGCGCTGCACCCGGCGACGGCCTTGAACGCCGTGTCGGCCAGCAGCCTGCTCAAGACCATCGAGGAGCCTCCGGAGGGCGTGCGCATCGTCCTGACGGCCTCCGATCCGGCCCGGTTGCTGCCCACCATCCTCAGCCGTTGCCAGCGCCTGGCCCTGCCGGTACCGGCCCAGGCGGCCGCCGAGGCCTGGCTGGCCGCTCAGGGCGTGGGCGATGCGGCGGTGATGCTGGCCAGCGCGGGCGGGTTGCCGCTGGAGGCCCTGCGGTGGCACGAGGCCGGGATGACCGCCGCCGCGTGGCGCGCCTTGCCCCAGGCCGTGGCCGACGGGCGCGTCGAGGCCTTCGAGGGGTGGCCGGTGTCGCGGGTGGTCGATGCCCTGCTGAAGCTGTGCCACGACGCGCTGGTCCGCCAGGCGGGCGGGGCGACGCGCTTCTTTCCGGCGCAGGCGATGACCGCATCGGCCGCGTCGGCAGCGCCTGGCGCGCTGGCTGCGTGGCTGCGGCGGCTGCAGCGCGTGTCCGCGCAGGCCGAACACCCCTGGCTGGAAGGTCTGGCCGTGGAGGCACTGGTGATCGAGGGCAGCCAGGCGCTTGCCGGCCGCTCGAACACCCCGCGCGATCGGCGCGCCGCCTTCGCTACACTGGCCCGGTGAGTACACCCGGATCCAGTATCCCCCCTCCCGGCGGCTCCCCTGCCGGGAGTGCGCCGTCCGGCCCGGGTGCGCCGGCGGTTGCCATGCCGGTGGCCACGCGACCGAGCGTCATCCAGCTGGTGTTCCGGGAAAAGGGCGCGCTCTACGCCGCCTACATGCCCTCGCTCCAGGAAGGCGGGCTGTTCGTGCCCACCCAGCGCGACTGCAAGCTCGGTGACGACGTCTACCTGCTCGTGACGCTGCCCGACGATGTGCAGCGCTACCCCGTGGCCGGCAAGGTGGTATGGATCACGCCGCCCAATGCGTCGGGCGGCCGCACCCAGGGTGTGGGCGTACGGTTTCCAAGCGACGACAAGACCCGTGCGCTGAAGCTGAAGATCGAGGAACTGCTGGGCACGGCCATTTCGTCGTCCAAGCCCACGCAGACGCTCTGACGGCCCGCCCGCGGGCCGAACTCTGCGGCGAGAACCCGGGCGCGCTACCGGAACCTACAGGCCCATGTTCATCGACTCCCATTGCCACCTCGCCTTTCCGGAACTGGCGTCCCGGGTGGAGGAGGTGCGGGCTGCCATGGCCGCCTCGGCGGTCGACGCGGCGCTGTGCATCAGCACCACCCTGGAAGAGTTCCCTGTTGTGCACGCGCTGGCGATGGCGCACCCCGAACTCTGGGCCACGGCCGGCGTCCACCCCGACAACGAAGGCGTGCAGGAACCCTCGGAGGAAGACCTCCTGCGGCTGGCCGCCTTGCCACGCGTGCTGGCCATCGGTGAGACCGGGCTGGACTACTACCGACTCGGCGACCGCAGCGTGGCCGACATGGCCTGGCAGCGGGAGCGCTTTCGCGTCCACATCCGGGCTGCGGTGGCCGCCGGTTTGCCGCTGGTGGTGCACACCCGTCAGGCCTCCGAGGACACGCTCGCGCTGCTGCGGGAGGAGGGCGGTGAACGCGCCGGGGGCGTGTTCCACTGCTTCACGGAGACGCTCGAGGTGGCCCGCGCCGCACTGGACCTGGGCTTCTACATATCCTTTTCCGGCATCCTGACCTTTCGCAATGCCCACGATTTGCGCGAGGTCGCAGCCTTCGTGCCGCTGGAGCGCTGCCTCATCGAGACCGACAGCCCCTATCTGGCTCCGGTGCCCTTTCGGGGCAAGGTCAACCAGCCGGCCTGGGTGGCGCATGTCGGGATGGAGTTGGCCCGCATCAAGGCGATCCCCGTCGAGGAGGTCGGGCGGGCCACGAGCGAGAATTTCCGGCGGTTGTTCTCGCCAGCCTGATTCTCTACAAATAGATTTGAAAACTCGTACAAGTATTTGAAAATATTAGAGTTTATGATTTTCTTATTGAAGTGATTCATCATCTTCCAGGAATCATAAATATGTTTAGAAAACTCTCGCAAATCTTTGTTTCCTATCTGATTTGTACCTGCGCCATCGCCGGCGTCTACGAAGACTTCTTCAAGGCCCTGGAACTCGATGATTCCCGCACGATGTCCACGCTGCTGCTGCGCGGATTCGACCCGAACACGCCCGATCCCAAGGGGCAGGTGCCGCTGTTCGTCGCGCTTCGGCAGGGGTCTGAGCGGGCGGCCAAGCTGCTGATGGACCACCCGGAGTTGAAGGTCGATGCGGCCAACGCCAGCGGCGAGACCCCCGTGATGATGGCGGCACTTCGCGGCCGCGCCGACGCCGTTCGTGCGCTTCTGGACAAGGGGGCGGCGCTGAACCGGGAGGGCTGGTCGCCCCTGCATTACGCGGCCACCGGACCGGAGGTGGGCATCGTTCGTCTGCTCCTGGACCGTGGCGCGATGATCGATGCGCGGTCGCCCAACGGCACGACACCGCTGATGATGGCCGCCCAGTACGGCAACCCGGACTCCGCGGTGCTGCTGCTGGAGCGGCGAGCCGATCCGCGTGCGCGCAACCAGGTGGGATGGGGGGCGGCAGACTTTGCCCGGGCCGCCGGACGCGAGGCGCTGGCCAGCCGACTGGAGGCCGCCGCCCGCTGACAGGTGCCGCCGCGCATCCGACAGGCGCGTCGGAATTGCGCTGACACAAGGTATGGCCGCGTGACCGATGGTCGCCGCCCAGCGCGTGTCCCATGATGCATGTCATCCCAAGCAGGAGACACGACATGGCAGCTCTGGAACTCGGCAACCCCTTCGTCCTGATGATGAACCCGGAGGCGGTCCTGCAGGCCGTCGAGCGTTCCGAGCGGCTCAGCCGCATCAAGGGACGCGTGTGTCGTCCGCTTGATCGCCCGCTGATCCCGCGCGTGCGCGATGCGCAGATGTCGTCCTACGACGCCGAGATCGACGCCGAGGTGGAGGCCGACCTGGACCTCTCCTTCGACGATCCTTCTTGATACGCTACGATGTATATTATGTCAACTCACTGAAGGACCGTCAGGCCAGATGAGTTGACGGCCGGGCTCGCCCGGCCCAGCCTCAGAACAGGCCGACTACCCGGCCTGAGTCGTCCAGGTCGATCGATTCCGCCGCGGGCACCTTGGGCAGCCCCGGCATGGTCATGATGTCGCCGCAGATCATGACCACGAACTCGGCGCCGGCGGCCAGCCGCACCTCGCGCACGGTGATCACGTGCCCTTCGGGCGCGCCCAGTGCCTTCGGATCGGTGGAAAAGCTGTACTGCGTCTTGGCCACGCACACCGGCAGCGCCCCGTATCCGGCCTCCTGCAAGGCCGCGATCTGCGCGCGTACGTCAGCCGCCGCCGCGATGTCGGCGGCGCCGTAAACCTGCGTGGCTATCTTGCGCATCTTTTCCCACAGCGGATCCTCGTCCTCGTAGACGAAGCGCATCGTCGACGGTGCCTCGCACAGCCGCACCACCTCGTGGGCGACCTCGGCGGCGCCCGCGCCGCCATCGGCCCAGTGGCGCGCCGTGACCACCGGCACACCCATCGCCCCGACCTGCTCGCGCACCAGGCGGTGCTCGGCATCGGTGTCCTGGATGAAGTGGTTCACGCTCACCACGCAGCGCAACCCGTAGCGCTGCGTCACGTTCTCCACATGCCGCCGCAGGTTGGCCATGCCGCGCGCAAGAGCGTCCAGGTTCTCCCGGCCGAGGTCGGCCAGCGCCACGCCGCCGTGGTACTTGAGCGCGCGCACGGTGGCCACGATCACCGCGGCCTGTGGCCGCAGCCCCGACTTCCGGCATTTGATGTCGACGAACTTCTCCGCCCCGAGGTCGGCGCCGAACCCGGCTTCGGTGACCACGTAGTCCGCCAGCTTCAGCGCCGTGCGCGTGGCCAGCACCGAGT
>JBMOGN010000150.1:0-8142 GCA_049318345.1 Rubrivivax sp.
TGCTGCAGATGTTCCCGGTGGCCGTGGCGCTGGTGGCGGTGTACGCCATCTTCGAGGGCCTGGGGCAGGCCGTGCCGTGGCTGGGCATCGAGACCCACGGCGCGGTGATCGTGGCCTACCTCGGCGGCGTGGCCACCCACATCTGGACCATCAAGGGCTACTTCGAGAGCATCCCGCCGGAGATCGAGGAGTGCGCCAAGGTGGACGGCGCCACGCACTGGCAGGCCTTCCGCCGCGTGCTGCTGCCCATGGCCGTGCCGATCCTGATGGTGGTGTTCGTGCTGGCCTTCATCGGCACCATCATCGAGTACCCCGTGGCCTCGATCCTGCTGCGCGAGGAGCCCAACCTCACGCTGGCCGTGGGCTCGAAGTTCTACCTCTACGAGCAGAAGTACCTGTGGGGCGACTTCGCCGCCGCGGCCGTGCTCTCGGGCCTGCCCATCACGCTCGTGTTCCTGGCCGCGCAGCGCTGGATCGTCTCGGGCCTGACCTCCGGAGGAGTCAAGGAATGAACCGCCCGCCGCCGTCTCCGCCCCCGTCCTCCTCTCCGCCCGCGCCCGTACCTGAAAGCAAGATGCGCTCGGTGCGCAACGCGCGGCTGAAGACCGCCCTCACCACTTCGCTGTCCACCGTCGTGGCCTGCACCGCCGCGCTGGCGGCCCCGGGCGCGCAGCCAGGGCCCTACGAGCAGCGCGAGGCCGACTGGCGCAACGGCGCGGTGGTCTACCAGGTGCTGGTGGACCGCTTTGCCCCGAGCGCAGACCTCGACGCCAAGCGCCACCTCTACGCCGCGCCGCGCACGCTGCGGCGCTGGGACGAGGAGCCGCGCGCCGGGCACTACGTGGAGTCCGCGCGCGTCTGGAGCCACGAGATCGACTTCTGGGGCGGCGACCTGCGCAGCCTGCGCGCGCGGCTGGACCACGTGCAGCGCCTGGGCGCGGACGTGCTGTACCTCAACCCCATCCACGAGGGCTTCACCAACCACAAGTACGACGCGCTGGACTTCCAGCGCATCTCCCCGGAGTTCGGCACGCGCGAGGACCTGCGTGCCCTGGCCGGCGAGCTGCGCGCGCGCGGCATGAAGCTCGTGCTGGACGGCGTCTTCAACCACATGGGGCGCAACTCGCCGAAGTTCCGCCAGGCGCAGCAGGAGGCCGCGGGTGGGGCCGCCGGCCAGCCGCCCTACCGCGACTGGTTCGTCTTCGGCCCGCAGTACCCCGGCGGCGCGCGCGCCTGGAAGGGCGTGGAGAACCTGCCCGAGCTCAACCTGGAGAACCCGGCGGTGCGCGCGCACCTGTGGACCGCGCCGGACTCGGTGGTGCGCAGCTACCTGCGCGACGGCGCCGACGGCTGGCGCCTGGACACCGCCTACGAGCTCGGCCCGGCCCTGCTGGCCGAGCTCACCGAGCACGCCCACCGCGAGAAGCCCGGCTCGCTGGTGGTGGGCGAGGTCGTGAACTATCCGGCGGGCTGGATGCCCGCGCACGACGCGGTGATGAACTTCCACCTGCGCAGCGTGCTGCTGGGCTGGGTGGGCGGCGAGATCGGGACGACCACCGCCGCGCGCATGATCGACACGCTCGTGCGCGATGTGGGCGTGGAGCCGCTGCTCAAGAGCTGGCTGCTGCTAGACAACCACGACATCCCGCGCCTGGCCACCACGCTGCCCGACGCGGCCACGCGGCGCCTGGCGCAGGTGCTGCAGTTCACGCTGCCGGGCGCGCCCAACGTCTACTACGGCAGCGAGGTGGGCATGACGGGCGGCGAGGACCCGGCGCAGCGCGGGCCCATGCGCTGGGACCGCGTGCAAGCCGGCCACCCCGAGCTGGACTGGATGCGCAGCCTCATCTCGATGCGCCGCACCCACCGCGCGCTGCGCGTGGGCGACTGGCGCATGCTCACGGCCGAGCGGCTGCTGGCTTTCGAGCGCCACACCGACCGCGCCGCCGACACCGTCATCGTGCTGGCCAACGCGAGCACGCAGCCCGTGACCGAGCTCGTACAGCTGCGCAACGGGCTGCTCATGGACACCACGCCGCTGCGCGACGCGCTGGGCCTGCCCGCCGGGGTCGAGCGCCCGCACGTGAGCGCGGGCATGCTGCGCGTGACGGTGCCCGCGCGCAGCGCCCGCGTGCTCGTCCCCGAGACCGGACCCGACAAGGGCTACTCCGTCTACAAGCGCGTGCCCTGAGGCTGCGGCCCCCATGACCCCTGGCGAGCGCCACCGGCCGCGCTACCACTACACGGCCGCGCGCAACTGGATCAACGATCCCAACGGCCTGGTCTGGTTCGACGGCGAGTACCACCTCTTCTACCAGCACAACCCCTTCGGCAACGAGTGGGGCCACATGAGCTGGGGCCACGCGGTGTCGCCTGACCTCGTGCACTGGCAGGAGCTGCCGGTGGCGCTGCCCGAGGACGAGCGCGTGTCCATCTACTCCGGCAGCGTGGTGGTGGACGAGCGCCACCGCGCGGGCTTCGGCCAGGGCCGGCACCCGGCGCTGGTGGCCGTGTACACCGGCTGCCTGCGCCGCCCCGAGGGCGGGCAGGCGCAGGAGCTGGCCTGGAGCACCGACCGCGGCCGCACCTGGACGAAGCACGCGGGCAACCCCGTTCTCGACCTGGGGCTGCGCGACTTCCGCGACCCCAAGGTCTTCTGGCACGCCCCGAGCGCGCGCTGGGTGATGGCGGTGGTGGTGCCCGACGACCGCCGGGTGCAGTTCCACGGCTCGAGCGACCTCAAGCGCTGGACCAAGCTCGGCGAGTTCGGCGCACCCTTCGAGGGCGAGGGCATCTGGGAGTGCCCGGACCTGCTGCCGCTGCAGGTGCCCGGGGAGGGCACACGCTGGCTCTTCAAGGTCGATGTCTTCGGCGGCCACCCCTCGGGCGGGACAGGCGCGCGCATCTTCTTCGGCGACTTCGACGGCGAGCGCTTCATCCCCGAGCCCGAGCCGCAGCCGCAGTGGGCCGACTTCGGCAGCGACTTCTACGCCGCGCTGTCGTGGGCGAACCTGGCTGCGCGGCCGCTGTCGCAGGCCGCACCGGGCGAGGGGGCGGTCTGGATCGCGTGGATGAACTGCCACCGCTACGCGCGCGAGCTTCCCACCTCGCCGTGGCGAGGTGCGATGACCGTGCCGCGCGCGCTGTCGGCGCGCCGCATCGACGGGCGGCTGCGCCTGCTGCAGCAGCCCGTGGCCGCCTTGCAGGCGCTGCGCGGGCCAGCCTGGGAGTTGCCGCCGATCGAAGTCGGCGAGGCCGGCTGCGTGCTCCGCCCGCCCGCGGGCTTCGACGCCACCTCCTTCGAGCTGGCGTGCAGCGTGGCGTCCAGCACCGCGCAGACCTGGGCGGTGGCCCTGCGGGTGGGGGCAGGCGATGACGGGGGTGATGACGGCGAAGCCACGCTCGTGGGCTACGACAACCTGCGCCAGGTCGTCTTCATCGACCGCAGCCGCGCCGGCTTCGCCCCGCCGGGCGACCCGCACTACGCCGGCCGGCGCGAGGCCCCGTGCCCGCCGCCCGCGCCCGGCCGGCCGCTGCGGCTGCGCCTGCTCGTGGACGCGTGCTCGGTGGAGGTGTTCGTCGGCGAGGGCGAGCTCACGCTGACCGAGCAGATCCTGCCCGGTGCGCGCAGCCTCGGGCTGCGGCTCGTCTCGCACAGCGGCTCCACCCGCTTCCTGGCCGGCCGCGCCTACCCGATTCGCCCGTACAATACCGACCAGTGCCGCGCGTCTGCTCTCTGACCGGCACGGTTGCATGACAGGGTCCCGAGGCGCACGCGCTTCCACCGCCCACTCCCTCTGACCGGTCGCGCCGGTCCCCGCGGTCGTCAGCTTCTTCCAGCGGCGAGCCCTCTCTTCCCGTCACCGACCCCCGGTCGGTTCACCCACCGCCCCCGGCGGACGCCTCGCGCCACTCATCCAGGCCGGGCGGCACGCCTTCAACCTGGAGCCCACTTGGCCAAGGAAGAACTCATAGAAATGCGCGGACGCGTCTCGGAAGTCCTGCCGGACTCGCGCTACCGCGTCACCCTGGACAACGGCCATGTGATGGTGGCCTACACGGCAGGCCGCATGCGCAAGCATCACATCCGCATCCTCGCCGGCGACGACGTGTCGCTGGAACTCTCGCCCTACGACCTGTCCAAGGGGCGCATCACCTTCCGTCACCTCGAGGCGCGCCCGGCGGGCTCGTCCCGTCCCCCCCTTCGCAAGCCGCGCTGAGCACGGCCGCGATCCCCTCTCCAGAAAGAAAGACACACATCATGGGCAACAGGCTCTACGTCGGCAATCTCGCGTACTCGGTGCGCGACGAGGACCTCCAGCAACACTTCTCCGGCTTCGGCAGCGTCTCCTCCGCCAAGGTCATGATGGACCGCGACAGCGGCCGCTCCAAGGGCTTCGGCTTCGTGGAAATGGCCACCGGCGAGGCCGCGCAGGCCGCCATCCGCGGCATGAACGGCCAGTCCATCGACGGGCGCGCGCTCGTCGTCAACGAGGCCCGTCCGCGTGAAGAGCGCTCGGGCGGCTACGGCGGCGGCGGTGGCGGCTACGGCGGGGGTGGCGGCGGCTACGGCCGGCGCTGAACCCGCTGCCCGCGCCGCGCGCAACCCCGGGCCTTCCGGGATGGCGCGCGCGCGCGCGGGCCTGCACACTGGCAGGGCCATGTCCCTGCCCGAAGCCTGCTTCCTGACCCGCGACACGCTGATCGAACTCGATCGGCAGGACCCGCTGGCCGCGCGCCGCGCGGCCTTCACGCTGCCGCCGGACGTCATCTACCTGGACGGCAACTCGCTGGGCCCGCTCGTCTCGAGCGTTGTTCCGCGCATGGAGCGTGCCGTGCGCCAGGAGTGGGGCCAGGGCCTCATCCGCTCCTGGAACGACGCCGGCTGGTACCCCGCGCCGCTGCGCGTGGGCGCGGCCATCGCGCGCCTGGTGGGCGCACAGCCGCACGAGGTGGCGGTGTGCGATTCCACCTCGGTGAACCTGTTCAAGGTGCTGGTGGCGGCGCTGCGCGCGCGGCCCGGCCGCCGCGTCATCGTCAGCGAGCTCGGCAACTTCCCCACCGACCAGTACGTGGCCGACGGCGTGGCCGCGCTCACGGGCGCGCAGCTGCGCTGCGTGCCGGCCGAGCAGATCGAGGCGGCCATCGAGGCCGCGGGCGAGGACTTCGCCGTCCTCACCCTCACCGAGGTGAACTACAAGACCGGCCGCCTGCACGACATGGCCCGCCTCACCGCCGCGGCGCACCGCGCCGGCGGCCTCGTGGCCTGGGACCTCGCGCACAGCGCGGGCACGCTGCCCGTGCAGCTCGGCGCCTGCGGGGTGGACTACGCCGTGGGCTGCGGCTACAAGTACCTCAACGGCGGCCCCGGCGCGCCGGCCTTCGTCTACGTGGCCGAGCGCCACCACGCGAGCCTGAGCCAGCCGCTGCAGGGCTGGCACGGGCACGCCCGGCCCTTCGACTTTGCGCACGCCTACGAGCCCCACGCCGGCATCGACCGCATGCTCGTGGGCACCGCCCCGCAGCTGAGCCTCATCGCGCTGGAGGAGGCGCTCACCGCCTTCGACGGCGTCAACCTGCAACAGCTGCGCGCCAAGGGCATGGTGCTGGGCGACCTCTTCATCGCCCTGGTGGAGCAGGAGCTGGCCGGCTTCGGCTTCGGGCTGGCCAGCCCGCGCGAGGCCGCGCAGCGCGGCAGCCAGGTCTCGCTCACCCACGAACAGGGCTACGCCATCATGCAGGCGCTCATCGCGCGCGGGGTCATCGGCGACTTCCGCGCCCCAGACATCCTGCGTTTCGGCTTTGCAGCCCTGTACGTGCGCCACGTCGACGTGTGGGACGCGGTGGCCGTGCTGCGCGAGGTCATGCGCACCCGCGACTGGGACCGCCCCGAGTTCCTCGCCCGCAAGGCCGTCACCTGACGCGTGCCCTGACGCCTCCCCTGTCCCTTCTCCCTCACCCAGGACGCCCCATGACCCCCCCGAACTCGGCCACCGTGGTGCCCGGCAAGGCCACGCCGCGCGGGCGCTATCCGCACGTGCGCCGCGCCGGAGACTTCCTCTTCGTCTCCGGCACGAGCGCGCGGCGCAGCGACAACACCATCGCCGGCGCCTCGGTGGACGCCATGGGCACGGCCACGCTGGACATCCGCGAGCAGACGCGCGCGGTCATCAGCCACATCCGCGACATCCTGGCCAGCCAGGGCGCCTCGCTGGCCGACGTGGTGGAGGCCAGCGTCTTTCTCGTCAACATGAACGACTTCGGCGGCTACAACGAGACCTGGGCCGAGTTCTTCGACCACGGCGGGCCCGCGCGCACCACGGTGGCGGTGCACCAGCTGCCGCACCCGCACCTGCTCATCGAGATCAAGGCGGTGGCCTGGCATCCGCTGGCTGCCGCCACACGGGAGTGAACGCACCATGTCCGAGCTTGCCTACGGCCGCCCGCTGAACTTCCCCCGCTGGCTGCAGGACCACGCCCACCTGCTCAAGCCGCCGGTGGGCAACCAGCAGGTCTGGCGCGACGCGGACCTCATCGTCACGGTGGTGGGCGGCCCCAACGAGCGCAGCGACTTCCACGACGACCCGCTGGAGGAGTTCTTCTACCAGTTCAAGGGCGAGGCGAGCCTGCTGCTGTGGGACCGCGGCCGCTACGAGAGCGTGGCGCTGAAGGAGGGCGACATCTTCCTGCTGCCCCCGCACGTGCTGCACTCGCCGCAGCGTCCCCAGGCCGACAGCCGCTGCCTGGTGATCGAGCGCCAGCGCCCGGCCGGCCTGCTCGATGCCTTCCAGTGGTGCTGCGCCGCCTGCGGGGCGGTGGTGTGGCGCCAAGAGCTGCAGCTGGGCAGCATCGTGGCCGACCTGCCGCGCGTGTACAACCAGTTCTACGACACCCCCGAGGCGCAGCGCGTGTGCCCGCAATGCGGCCAGGTGCATCCCGGGCGCGACTTCGCGGCCTGGCACCGCACGCTGGCCGGCTCGGGCCTGCTGAGCTGACGCCCCCGCAACCCGCGCAGGCCCTCGCCATGATCGACATCCACTCCCACTTCTTCCCCCGCATCAGCCGCGCCGAGGCGCACGCCGTGGACGCCGAGCGCGCACCCTGGCTGGCCGTGGCCGCCGATGGCGCCAGCGGCCAGATCATGCTCGGCGACCGTCCCTTCCGCCCCGTGGACGAGGTGCTGTGGGACCCGCACGCGCGCGTGCGGGTGCTCGACGCGCAGGGCGTGGCGCTGCAGATCGTGTGCGCCACACCGGTGATGTTCGGCTACGCCTGGGAGGCGGCGCGCGCGGCCGACTGGGCCAGCCGCATGAACGACAAGGCGCGCGAGTTCTGCGCCGCGCACCCCACGCGGCTGAAGTGGCTCGCCCAGGTGCCGCTGCAGGACCTCGCGCTGTCCTGCGCCGAGACCACGCGCGCGATGGCCGCCGGTGCGGTGGGTGTGCAGATCGGC
Organism: Rubrivivax sp.; assembly: GCA_049318345.1. Classification (GTDB taxonomy): domain Bacteria; phylum Pseudomonadota; class Gammaproteobacteria; order Burkholderiales; family Burkholderiaceae_C; genus Rubrivivax. The sequence continues at coordinate 7,454 of JBMOGN010000150.1, forward strand.
AACCACCTGGGCGCGCGCGACCTGGACGACCCGCAGCTGCAGGCCTACCTGCACTTCTGCGCCACGCACGACGTGCCTCTGCTCGTGCACCCCTGGGACATGATGGGCGAAGGCCGCATGCGCCAGTGGATGCTGCCGTGGCTCGTGACGATGCCCGCGGAGACGCAGCTGGGCATGGTCTCGCTCATCCTGTCGGGGGCGCTGGAGCGGCTGCCGCAGACGCTGCGCATCTGCTTTGCCCACGGCGGGGGCAGCTTCGCCTGGCTGCTCGGGCGCGTGGACAACGCCTGGCGCCACCGCGACATCGTGCGCCGCGACTGCCCGCAGCTGCCCTCGAGCTACGCGCAGCGGCTGCACGTGGACAGCGCCGTCTTCGACCCCGGCGCGCTGCGCCTGCTCACCGACGTGATGGGCCCCTCGCGCGTGATGCTGGGCACCGACGCGCCCTTCCCGCTGGGCGAGCAGGAGCCCGGCGCGCTCGTGCGCAGCTGCGGCTTCCTGGACGCGCAGGCGCGTCAGGACATCCTGGTGGCCAACGCGTCGCGGTTCTTCGGGCTCTGAGCCAGCGTGCTGCGCGGGCTGCGCTCGCCGCCCGCGAAGGCGAAGTCCACCTCGGGGGCCAGGCCGCTGACGATGCGCGCGATGCTCTTGCCCGAGCCGCAGGCGTGCGTCCAGCCCAGCGTGCCGTG
>JBMOGN010000151.1:0-8136 GCA_049318345.1 Rubrivivax sp.
AGGCCTTGCCGCCGAACAGCAGGCTCGTGGTGTCGCTCTTCGGGTCGCAGCCGATTAGCAGCACCTTCTTGCCTTGCTGGGCCATCATGTAGCTCAGGTTGGCCAGGGTGAAGCTCTTGCCGATGCCCCCCTTGCCGTAGATGGCGATGATCTGCGTGGCCTTGGTGACGGGGCCGGTGGCCGGGGCGTCTGGCTCCACGGCGGCTTCGGCGCGCAAGCGCTCTCGCTGCATGAACTGCACGGTGGCGGTCTGGGGGGTCGAGCCGGGCGAGTTCATTGCATGCGTCTCCAGTCGAGAACCATCTTCAGGCAGCTCGCGTCCTGGAACGCGGTGCGGTAGGCATCGGCCGCGCGGGTGGGCGCGTCCACATGGGTGATCAGGCCGTCCAGCGAGAAGCAGCCTGCCTCGGTCAGCTCCTTGACGGCGAGCATGTCGGCACGCTGCCATTCCGCGGCCGTGCGGATCTGCGCCTCGCGCATGAAGGCGGGTGCGAAGTTGAAGTGCAGCGGCTCGCTGTAGAAGCCCGCCAGCACCACCTCGCCACCGTAAGCCAGGCGCGAGATGGCGATATCGAGGATGGCGCAGTCGCCGCTGACGTCGTAGATGGCGTGGTAGTCGCGCCGGGTGTCCTCTTCCGGGGAGATCACGCGGTAGCCGGTGGCCCCGCTCTGGCGAACGGGGTTGGTCTCCCACACCACGGGCGGCTCGCAGCCCGCGGCCACCGTCATGCGGGCCAGCAGGCGGCCGAGCACCCCGTGGCCGATGATGAGGTCTGGCGGGATGATCGGTTCGCGCTTGCCGCCCACTGCCACCGCGTGGTACGCGGTGGCGGCCAGCGCCAGCAGCACGGCCTGCTCGCCCATCTCTTCGCTGACGGGCACCACGCGCTGGGCCGGCACGACGACGCGCGAGGCTGCGCCGCCGAAGAGCCCGCGTACCTCGCCGTAGCACTTGGCGCCCGGCACGAATACGCGCTCGCCCACGTTCAGCCGCGCCTTCGGGCCGGCCGACACGACGCGGCCCACCGACTCGTAGCCCGGCACGAGGGGGTAACCCATTCCCGGGAAGCTGGGCATGCGGCCCGTCCACAGGAGTTTCTCCGTGCCGGTGCTGATGGCGCTCCACTCGATGTCGACGACGAGGTCCTCTTCGCCCGGTGCCTCGAGATCGAGTGCGCTGAGCACGAGGTGCTCGGGCCTTTCCAGCACGACTGCGGTGGTCTTCATGGCGGGTGCGGACATGGGCATCGAGGTGAGTGTCATCCTAGGCTGACTTTGACGAATGTCAAGTCAGATTTACGGTTTCTCGGGGCATACCCTGACCCCGGGTGGGGGGATCGCCTTCACCCCAGGGCTGGCTTGCGCGCCAGCAGCACGCCCACCTGCACGGGCAGGGCCGTGGGCACCTCCCGCACCTCGACGAAGCCGGCCTCCCGTACCAGGGTGGCGAGGTCCTGTGCGGTGCGGCTGCGCCCGCTGCCCATGGCCAGGAGGTAGAAGCCGAAGTAGGCGTCGCCCATGCGGGGCGCCCCGGGGGCACCGGCCATCGGCTCGGCCAGCAGCAGCGTGCCGCCGGGCGGCAGCGCCGCGTGCACCGCACGCAGGATCGTCAGCACGCGCGCATCGCCGTGGTCGTAGCACACGCGCACGAGCGAGGCGAGGTCGGCCCCCTCGGGCAGCCGGTCTTGTGTGAAGTCGCCGCCGTGGATCTGTGCGCGTGCGCTCACGCCGGCGCGCTCGAAGGCCTCGCGGGCGGCGGGCACCACGGCGGGCAGGTCGAAGAGCTGCAGGCGCAGCGCGGGCGCACGGCGCGCCGCCGCCACGAGGAAGCGGCCCTGGCCGCCGCCCACGTCCATCAGGCAGCGGTGACGGCTGACATCGTAGGCGTCGAGCACCTCCTCGGCCACCAGGGGCTGCGAGGCCGACATGAGGGCGGAGTACTCGGCCACCTGCCCGCCGGGCAGCGTGCCCGGGCGATCGGCCGTGGCGTAGGCCCAGTAGCGTGCCAGCGCCGGAGGCGGGCCGTCCCCGCGCAGCAGGGCCAGCGGATCGCTCAGGTCGGCATACAGCACCGCGTGGTGCTCGATCATGGCGGTCAGGGCTTCGTTGCCCACCAGCGGTGCACCGAGCGCGCCCAGGCCGTACCAGCCCGAACCCCGCACCTCGACGAGTTCCAGGGCTGCGGCGGCATCGAGCAGCCGCTCGGCGGCTGCCGGCGGCAGGCCGAAGCGCCGCGCCAGGGCCTCCAGGCTCTGCGTGCCCTCGGCCAGGATCTCGAAGGCGCGCACCCGCACGCACGCCAGCAGCACCTGGGTGTAGACGAAGCCGCCCACCAGGTCGAAGAGCGCGCGCGCCCGCCGGCGCGCGATGGCCCGCGCGAAGGGCCAGCGCACCGCGCGCCGCTGGAAGGCCGGGTCGGTGAGCGTGCGGTCTCGCCAGGCACGCCAGCGCTCGCGCCAGCCCCCCGGGGCCGCGGCGGCGCGGCCGCCGTGAGAGGGGGCACCGATCGGGGCGTTGGCGTCGAGCATGCGGCTGTCCAGCAGGTCCGGGTCGAGGCAGTTGAGAAGGCGGCGCCTTTGAAGAGGAGCTGGCCGGGCGTCAGCTCGTCAGGGCTGCGCTGCGCACGGTGTCGCTGGGCAGCAGCCGCTCGGACTCGGCCCGCACGAGGGCGCGCAGTGCTTCGGCACCCTCGCAGCGCGGGATGTCGTGGATGGCACGTGCGAGCAGCCGGTCGAAGTGGGCGATGGCGCCCGACAGGCCCAGTTCGGAGGCCGAGCTCGGCCGGTGCAGCGCCTTGTCCCGCCCAGGGGCCTTGCCCATTGATTCCGTGGTGGCGACCACGTCGCGGACGTCGTCGGCCACCTGGTAGGCCTCCCCGAGCGACAGGCCGAAGGCGCGCCAGGCCGCCGGGTCGGCACCCGCGGCGAGCGCCCCGGCTTCGGTGCAGGCCGCAAAGAGCGAGCCGGTCTTCAGGCGCTGGTAGGCGGCCAGCGAGACATTGGGCTCGCACTCCCAGGCCTGGCCCGCCACGATGCCCAGGGGCATGCCGACCCGACGCCCGACCGCCACCAGCAGCGGCACCAGCAGTTGCGGCGTGGCCACGGCAGCCACCGCCAGGCTCTGGAAGGCCAGCACGATGAGGGCGTCCCCGGTGAGCACCGCGATGCGCTCGCCATAGGCTGCGTGCACCGAAGGCACGCCGCGCCGGGTCTGTGCGTTGTCGAAGCAGGGCAGGTCGTCGTGCACGAGCGAGGCGCAGTGCAGCAGCTCGATGGCCGCCGCCGCGGCGTCAGCCAGCCGCGGATGGCGGTCGCCGCAGGCGCGTGCCACGGCCAGGCACAGCTGCGGGCGGATGCGGGCGCCGCCCGGGAAGACTGCATGGCGCATGGCCTCGGCCAGCCGGGGCGGGCAGCCCGGGGCTTCGGCGGAGGCCAGCGCGGCGGTCAGGGCGTGGTGGATGCGATCCGTGATTTCCATCTCGGGGACCCTTGTCGGCAGAGTTGTGCGGCAGCCGCCCCCGCATGCGAAGGGGCCTGGTGCGTCACAATACCGATACATTCCTAATTGTCAATCCGGCTGGACACTCTTAGGATCGGAGCCCGATGAGCATCCTTGCCCTGAGCCTCAACCACCACAGCACGCCGCTGGACCTGCGGGCCCGCTTCGCGTTCCCGGCCCCGCAGCTGCCGCAGGCGCTGCGCTCGCTGCGCGAGCGCCTGGCCTTTGCCCAGCCCGAGGTGACGCTGCTGTCCACCTGCAACCGCACCGAGCTGTACATCGCGCCTGCCGGTGGCGTGGCGGCATCGCAGGCCGTGCAGCCGGCGCTGGCCTGGCTGGCCGAGCGCGGCGCCACCCGCCAGGAGGTGCTGGGTGCGCATGCCGTCGTCGTCGAGGGCGAGCAGGCAGCCCGGCACGCCTTTCGCGTCAGCGCCGGTCTCGACTCCATGGTGCTCGGAGAGCCTCAGATCCTGGGGCAGATGAAGCTGGCGGTGCGGGAGGCTGGCCAGGCCGGCACGCTGGGCAGCACGCTGCACCAGCTGTTCCAGCGCTCCTTCGCCGTGGCCAAGGAAGTGCGCAGTGCCACCGAGATCGGTGCGCATTCCGTCAGCATGGCCGCCGCCGCGGCCAGGCTGTCGCTGCAGCTCTTCGGCACGCTGGAGCAGGCAAACGTGCTCTTCGTCGGGGCCGGGGAGATGATCGAGTTGTGCGCGGCGCACTTCGCCAGCCGCAAGCCCCGCTCGATGACGGTGGCCAACCGCACTGCACAGCGCGGCCAGGCGCTGGCCGAGCGCCTGGGCGGGCAGTCGATGCCGCTGGCGGACCTGCCTGGGCGGCTGCACGAGTTCGACGTGGTCGTGTCGTGCACGGCCAGCACGCTGCCGCTCATCGGCCTCGGGGCCGTGGAGCGGGCGTTGCGACAGCGGCGCAGGAGGCCGGTGTTCATGGTCGACCTGGCCGTTCCGCGGGACATCGAGCCCGAGGTCTCGGGGTTGCCGGACGTCTACCTCTACACCGTGGACGATCTCTCCGAGATCGTCCAGACCGCCGGCGAGAAGCGCCAGGCAGAGGTGTCGCGTGCGGAGGCCATCGTCGAGGCCGGCGTGCGCAGCTTCTCGCAGTGGCTCGACCAGCGCCACACGGTGCCGCTCATCCGCGCCCTGCACGAGCAGGCCGATGCCTGGCGAGAGGCCGAACTGTCGCGGGCGCGGCGCCAGATTGCCCGCGGCGAAGACCTGGACACCGTCCTAGACGCGCTCGCCCGCGGTCTCACCGCCAAGCTGATGCACGGCGCGCTGGCCGAGTTGCGCACGGCAGACCTCGGCGAGCGGGAGCAGATCGCGCAGACGGTGACCCGCTGCTTCCTGCCCGCGGCCGGACGCGCGCCCGGGCGGCGCTGATGCGGCGCTTCGTCTCAGGCCTGCGCCTGGCGCGCAGCCGCTGACTGCCGCTCCCCCGCCAGCAGAGCCTGCAGCAGCGCCGCCACCGCGCTGGGATCTTCCTCGTGGGCCAGGTGCCCAAGGCCGGGCAGCGTGGTGCAGGGTACGCCCGGCATCTGCCGCTGCAGGCGCGCGGCCTCGGCAGGGGGCACGGTGCGGTCGCCCGCGCCCACCACCAGGTGCAACGGCGTGCGCAGCGCCGGCAGCCGGGCGGCGAAATGCTCGAGATCCCAGCGCGCCATCATCGCCAGCGCGCCGGCCACATGATCCGGATCCCGCACAAGACGGCCGTACAGCTGCACCCCGGCCTCGTCCAGGGTGGAACCCGTGGTGGCCAGCAGCCGCCTGACCAGCGCCTGTTCGGCACCGTGCCACGCCACCACGCGGGGCACCAGCGGGTTGAGGGCCAGCAGCCGAGCCAGGGGCGAGAAGAACTGGCCCGCCCAGCCCGGCAGGGGCAGCAGGGCCCCGTTCAGGCTCACGACACCCTGGATGCCGCCCGGCTCCTCCAGCGCCATCTGCACCGCGATGGCGGCGCCGGCGGAGTGGCCCACGAGCCAGTGTGGCGCGATGCGCAACTCCCGCAGCAGCGCCAGCAGCCCCGCTGCCATCCCCGGAAGCGACCCGCCTGAGGCGGGCGCCGGGCTGCTGAAACCGTGGCCCGGCAGGTCGGCTGCCGTCACCCCGGCCTGTGCAGCCAGCCGCGGGGCGAGATCGCGCCAGGAGTGGGTCGAGGCGCCCGTGCCGTGGAGGAGCAACACCTCGGGGGCACCCGCGACCGGAGCGGGCCAGTGCTGGACGTGCCAGCGCTGGCCGGCGGCCATGACGAAGCGGCTGAGCTCGTGGTGCGGCCAGGACGGGCTGTCCCGGTAGAAGTCCATGGCTGGTGCGACTCCTTCACGGACCCGGACGGGGCAGCGCCTGGACGGCGGCGCACAGCTGACTGGCGCCGGCGTAGGGCAGGGCGCGGTAGGTGGCTCCCATCTCGGCAGCCAGGCGCTGCGCGGCGGCCGCCGGCTGCGCCGAGGTGTCCACGAGCAGGGAGGTCAGGCGCTGCGCGCGCAGCAGCCGGGCGGCCTGGCGGGCGTCCTCCTCGGCGGCGGCGCGCCCGGGCTCGCCCTGGCGGGAGATGTTGGCACGTCCATCGGTGAGCACCACCACCACCGGGACGGCGCCGGCCCGCCTCACCTGGGCGGCCATGCGCACGGCCGCTTCCAGGCCGGCTGCCAGCGGCGTGCCGCCGCCGCCGGGCAGGGCCGCCAGGCTGCGCCGCGCGCGCACGAGCGAGCGCGTGGGGGCGAGCAGCACCTCGGCGGCCCGGCCTCGGAAGGCGATCACGCCCACCTGGTCGCGCCTCACATAGCAGTCGGCCAGCAGCAGGTTCACCGCGCCCTTCGCCTCGCCCAGGCGGTGCAGGGCAGACGATCCGGATGCATCGATGACGAAGATCGTGGCGGTGGCCGAGCGCTGCTGCATCCGGCTCACGCGCAGGTCGTCGGCGCGGATGTGCAGGCCATCGCGGGCGCCGGCCGGGCGTTGTCGCTCCCGTAGAGGCTGCCAGGGGGCGGCGGCTCGCAAGGTATCGATCAGGTTCAGCCGCGCGCCGCCCCGCGGCGTGCCCGCGCGCGAGCCCATCGGGCGGCCACCCCGCGGGGCGGCCGAAAGCTGCCCCACGCGACCGGACTCCCGCGCCCGCTCGCGCGCCTGCAGCGTAGCCAGCCACTGTCCCGTGAGCGCGGCCTGCGCAGCGGCGACGAGCCGGTCTTCCAGCGTGCCTTCCAGCGGCTCCCCGGGGGGGCGATCGTCAACCTGCTGGGAGTCGTCCTGGGGTGCAGGTGGCGAGGCGGCCTCCGGCGCATCCTCCTGCTCGGGCGGCGGAGGCAATCGGGTGGCGCGCGGGCCGAGCACGAGCCGGGCGGCCAGGCGTGCATCGTCCTCGGTGGCCACCTCCCGCCCGGCCAGCGCGGCGGCGGCACGGGCGGCGCGCACGCTGGCCACGCTCGCTCGCAGGCTGTCCACCCCCAGCAGCAGCGCAGTGGCGCACAGGCCCTGCACGATCGGCTGCGGCACCTCCACGCGAGCCAGATTTGCGCGCGCGTGCAGGATCTGCGAGGCGCGCGCGGCAGGTTCGCCGCAATCGCGCAGCGACAGCCCGCCGAGGTCCACGCGCAACGCCAGCCGGTCGACCAGGGTCACGGGCGGGGTGGCGTCCTCCGCTCCCCCTTCGTCCAGGGCTACCACGGCAATGCGCGCCGGCCAGCGGCGGCTCACGCCGTCGCGCTCGAAGCCGATCTCGCCCTCGTCCAGGGCAGCGGCCAGTCGGGCGGCAGTGCTGCCGGTCATGCGCTCGGCCATCGGCACGACCACCACCCCTCCGTGCGCCTCGGCCAGCAGGCCCTTCTGGGCCACCGGATGGCCGGCCAGGAGCGTGGCGGCCAGATCCAGGCCGCCCAGCAGGCGGTCGTCGGCGATGCGCGCGGGCATGCGCCGCCACGGCTCACCCGGAGGCAGAAGGGACTCGAACTGCCCGAGCCAGCGGTCGCGTACCGGGCCGGCACTGGCGCGCACGAGCACGCCACCGAGCCCCGCCGGATCCACGGCCAGCAGGGCGGCGGCCCGGGCCGGGTCGGCCCAGGGCGGGACCTCGCCCGCGCCGGCCTCCCCCGCTGGCGTCATGCCGGCAGGATCTCCGCGAGCGCCCGCTCCACGCGGGTGCCGGCGTCGGTGTCGTCCAGGGGATCACGACGCAGGCGGTGGCGCAGCGCCGGCCGGGCCATCCGGCGCAAGTGGGTGAGTGCCACGGCATCGGCGCCTTCGAGGGCAGCCAGTGCGCGCGCGGCCCGCACGAGGGTGAGCTCGCCGCGCAGACCGTCCGTGCCCAGGCCCATGCACAGCCGCGCCGCCTGTTCCAGGGCGGTGTCGGTGACGTCGACCGCATCCAGGCGCTTGCGTGCGCCGACGAGCCGGCGGCGCGTGCGCTCGTCGTCCTTGCGCCACTGCTCGCAGAAGGCCTGCGGGTCGCGCTCGAAGGCGTCGCGCCGGCGCACCACCTCCACGCGCTGCGCGAGGTCGGTGGGTGTGCGCACTTCCACGGCCAGGCCGAAGCGGTCCTGCAGTTGCGGGCGCAGTTCACCCTCCTCGGGGTTGCCGCTGCCCACGAGCACGAAGCGCGCCGGGTGACGCACGCTCAGGCCTTCGC
>JBMOGN010000152.1:0-7952 GCA_049318345.1 Rubrivivax sp.
CAGGAAGTGACCTGGATGGCTGTACAGCCGAGCCTTCCGGAACGGTGTTCGACTCGCGAAGGGCCAGTTGTCCCGGCCTGATCCCCGTGTAACGCGCGTGAGACGATGTGCGGTGACGACTGGGGCGGTAGCCTGCTGGACAGGCTTCCAGTTCACTCCGTGAGCGACTGCTGTGCCAAGCTCCTCGAATGACGCCCCCAGTCACCCGTCGAGCCTTCCTCGGGCTCGTGCTCCTGGCCCCCCTGCCCGGCCAGTCGGCCCAAGCCACCGGCCGTGTGGTCGGCGTGATCGACGGCGACACGCTCGACATCCTCACCACCGGCTTCGAGACGCTGCGCGTGCGGCTGTCGGGCATCGATGCGCCCGAGCTCGGGCAGGCCTTCGGCCGCAATGCCAAGGCCGCACTGTCGGGCCTGGCCTTCGCGCGTTCGGTGGCCATCGCGTGGCGCAAGCGCGACCGCTACGACCGCCTCGTGGCCAAGGTGACGCTCGACAGGCGCGACATCGCACTCGAGATGCTCGCGCTCGGCATGGCTTGGCACGACACGCGGTTCGAGCCGGAGCAGCCGTCCGCTGACCGCCGGGAGTACGGAGAAGCACAGAGCCGCGCCCGTGTGGCGCGCAGGGGCCTGTGGGCCGACGCGGCGCCCGTGCCGCCCTGGGAATACCGGGCGCGGCACTCGGACGGCAAGGGGAAGTGAAGTTCGACGAGCGAAGGGCTGTCATGCCGACTACCACCCTCCGCATCGAGGTCGATATGGTCATTGTTCTGGCCCTTCGAAGCCAGCCAGAGGCCGGGAACAAGAGATCGCATTGAGCCTCGACACGGGGCGTCGGATCGTGACCGCCTCGTCGGCTGTCGACGGTCTTGAATGTCTGCGCCCCCCGGATCGCTGTCGGCCAGGCTTCGTCTCGCCGATGGGTCGGCACCGCCGATTCGAGCGGCCGGGGAGAAGTCGTCGGAGCAGCGAGACGGGGCCAGAACGCGAAACGTTTGACGCACCGGCCCCATCTCTTGCTGGGATTCCATCCAGATCAATTCCTGAGCCATCGGTTGTGCAAGATGATGCAGTGGCCGAAGATCCGGCCGAGGCCGTCAGGGAGAACAAGATGAGATCCATGCAGACATCGGGCGCGCATGGCGCGCACACGGTACGGCCGTGCTCCTGGATGCGGCTTGTGTACGCCACGGCGCTGTCGGTGCTGCTCGCCGCTTGTGGCGGCGGCGGTGGCGCCGACCCCGTGCCGCCCCCGCCCGTCGTCGTGAACATGCCCCCCGTCGCATCGGCTGGCCCGGCCCAGAGCGTCGTGCAGGGCACGGCCGTGACCCTGGACGCGAGCGCCAGCACCGATGCCGACGGTGATGCGCTCACCTACTCGTGGACGCTGAGCAGCCAACCTTCGGGCAGCACGGCCGCACTCAGCGGGCCCACGACCGTACGGCCTTCCTTCGTGCCCGACCGTGCGGGCAGCTACACCCTCACGCTGGTCGTCTCTGACGGCCGCGCGTCGAGCACCCCAGTCACCGTCACCGTGACCGCAGCCGCGGGTAACGCCGCACCCGTGGCGCAGGCCGGGGCGGCCCAGAACGTGACCGTGGGCAGCACCGTCACGCTCGACGGCTCGGCAAGCTCGGATGCCAACGGTGACGCACTCACCTACCGCTGGAGCCTCACCACGCGACCTGCCGGCAGCGGCGCGGCGCTGAGCCCCACCACTTCGGCCAAGCCGACCTTCACCGCGGATGTCGCCGGCAAGTTCGTGGCCACGCTGATCGTGAGCGACGGCTCGCTCGACAGCGAGCCCGCCACGGTCGTCGTGACGAGTGCCGCGGCCAACGTGGCGCCGGTGGCGCGCGCCGGGGCGAACCAGAACGTGGTGGTCGGGGGGCTTGCGGTGCTCGACGGCTCGGCGAGCTCGGACGCCAACGGCGATGTGCTCACCTACCGCTGGAGCCTGACCACCCGCCCGGCCGGGAGCGCCGCTGCGCTCAGCAACGCGACGAGCGCCAAGCCGAGCTTTTCCGCCGACCGGGCCGGCGACTACGTGGCCACCCTCATCGTCAACGACGGCCGGGTGGACAGCGAGCCGGCCACGACCCTCGTCACCGCCGCCACAGGCAACGTGGCCCCGGTGGCCCACGCCGGCCCCGCGCAGAACGTGGTGACCGGGCGCAGCGTGACGCTCGACGGCACGGGGAGCACCGATGCCAACGGCGACACGCTGGCCTACGCCTGGGCGCTCACCACGCGCCCGGCAGGCAGCGCGGCCACGCTGAGCTCCGCCAGCGCCGCGCAGCCCACCTTCACGGCCGACCGAGACGGCGTCTACGTGGCCACGCTCGTGGTCACCGACGGCAAGCTCAGCAGCAACCCGGCCACCGTCACCATCACCGCCGGGCCCGCCAACGTGCCGCCGGTGGCCAGCGCAGGCCTCGCGCAAGCGGTGACGGCCGGCACCACCGTGACGCTGGACGCCTCGGGCAGCACCGACGCCAATGGCGACGCGCTAACCTACGCTTGGCTCCTCACGAGCCGCCCCTCGGGCAGCACCGCGACGCTGAGCAGCGCGACCGCGCTGCGCCCCACCTTCGTGGCCGACAAGGAGGGCACCTACGTCGCCACCCTCGTCGTGAGCGACGGCAAGGCATCCAGCACGCCGGCCACCGTCACGGTCACGGCCATCCCGGCGGACGCGCCCACCATCGTCGTCGACCGCAGCGAGCCGCTGTCTGGCACGGTGCAGCTCTCGCTGAGCAAGGCCGTCGTGGGCACCGTCACCTGGTTCGTCGACCTGCGCCAGATCGGCGTAGCGCCGAGCGTGAGCTGGGCCACCACCGGTGTGACCAACGGCTCGCACCTGCTCGTGGCCCGCGTGCAGCCGGGCACCGACTCGGCCTACGAGATCCGGCGCACGGTGACGGTGGCCAACTCGAGCATCACCGTCAGCACCCAGGTCTCGGGCACCACCGGGATCATCGCGGTGGACGCGATCCCGAGCTCGCCCTTTGGCATCACGCGCGTGAGCGCAACCTTCGACGGCGTGGATGCCGGGACGCTTACCGCGCCCAACGCCTGCAGCTCGCGCTTTGGCTGCTCCACGAACAACGCCTACCGCTTCAACGTGGACGCAGCTGTGGCCAAGTCGGGCAACCACACGATGGTCTTCACCGTCACCGACGGCAGCGGGGCCACGCAGACAGCGAGCGTACCGGTGCCCGTGAACAACCCGCCGCTGCTGAACGTGACGGCGCCGGCCGACGGCGGCTTCGTGTTCGGCACGCTGAGCGTCAACGGCACGAGCAGCACCGACAAGACGGGGGCCGTCACGGTCACGGCGCGCCTCGGGGACGTGCAGTTCCTGCAGACCACGAGCCCGAGCTTTGCGGCGAACTACGATGTCTCGGGCCTGGCCCCAGGCTCCTACTTGCTCACCGTGCGTGCCACCGATGCGACGAACTTGAGCACCCAGGTGCAGCGCACGGTGATCGTGACCTCCATGGCGAGCCTCGCGCACCAGCCGGTGTTCGCAATGCCCACGGGCGGGCAGCTGCTCGCGGCCGAGGGCACGCGCGTCCTGTACTCGCTGGGATCGGTGGGCTACCGGGTGCGCGACCTCGCCACGGGCGTGGAAGCCGCGCTCGCCGGTGCGACCGCCATCCAGTACGTCACTGGCTGGCAGCTCTCCGGCGGGCGTGCCTACGCCTACGGCAAGGGGGCGGACTGCGTGCTCTATTGCGTCTACCAGTGGGGGCCCGACGGGACGCTTGCGAACCTCACGAACCCGAACCCCTTCAGCCGCGCCACCAACATCGGCGGCGGCTGGGCCTACGACATCCACCCCGTCGCGCGCGACGGCTACGTGGTGTGGGTCAACGACAAGGCCGCCGATACGGGCGTTGTCACGAACGCCACCGGCCGCTACACGGTGCACAACCTGCAGACCGGCACCTACACCCGCGTGGGCGTGCCCGCAGGCGTGACCATGATGGGCAACAACAGCTACGACTTCGCGGTGGTCGACGCTGTCGTGCACTTCTACTACTGGGCCCAGACTGGCGGCGAGGGCGCGGCCTCCACTTACGACATCTTCAAGTGGCGCTCCGACACCGGAACCTCCACCCGCCTCACGACCACGGCCGGGCGCAGCATCTACCCCCAATCCGACGGCGTGCGCGCCGCCTGGCAGCAGCTGCCCCCGGGTGGAGCCGCGGGCGACCCGTTCACCCTCGCGAGCCAGCCCCTTGCCGGTGGGGCGACCACCACCTGGTCATCCACGGCGACCTCCTTCTTCCTGCGAAACGGCCTGCTCGCCTGGGCCGAGACCGCCGCGGGCGGGGCGCGATCCATCAAGGCGAGCACCGCAACCAGCACCTTCACGTTGTCGAACCTCAGCAGCTCCACGCTGCTGGCCAACGGCGACGGCCGCGTGGCCTTCGTCGAGCAGGGCCGGGTCTACACCTTCGATGCGGCCAGCGGGCGCAGCGCGCTGCGGGTGGAGACCGCGCCCACGGGGGCGGCATTTATCACCGGCCAAGCGCTCGTGTTCACGGTGCAGTCGGCGGTGTACCGCGTCCCGTTGAACTGATCGACAGGCAGCTGACGTACGGCCCGGACCAACTGCCGATCGATCGGGTCACGCCACGAACAGTCCCGGGGAAGTGCCCGACTCAGCCGCCCGTCGCCCATGGTTTGGCTGCACCGAAGTAGGACTGGCTGCGCAGGGAAGCGCGAAGCTAGGCCCAGTCGCAAAGTGTCTCAACGGGCGCGTGAAGCGCATCGACACGCTGGATGTTTACGGGATGGGAGCTGCTTATGGACAAGCCGGGCCCCGCGTAGGGAATTGTTCGCCCCCACTGCCACTACGGTTGTTTGCTCGTCCCACCAGCAGGCTCTACGCTTGGCGCCTCCCGTGACTCGAGACTGAGTGAGGCAACAACATGTGGGACTTGGTGTGGTTCGCCCTCGGGTTGGTCGCGTTCGTGTTGATCTTTCAGCTGCTGGACCTGCCCGACTGGATCCGGGCCTATCTGAAGCTGAAGCTGAGGCGCAATCGGCCAACCCAGGAACTCGAGCGACAGGTGGCCGACCTCAGCAAGCGGGTGGCCGAACTCGAAAACCGGCCAAAGACCTGAGCAGGCGGCCAGCATCCCGCTGCAGCGACTGGGCACAGGGAGCCAGTGAGCTAGCGCCGATACACCTGGCGTGATCCGAACTACCGCAACCCGAGCACCTCCCACGCCAGCCCCGGCTCTCCTCGGGCCTGGCCACCTGGGCGCCGCGGCTGGAGGCGCCCTCGGGCATCGTGCGCGTGGAGGGCGCGGCCGGGGTTTGCGGAACGCGTAGGGTGAGTCAGGACTTGCCGGTGCGGTCTGGGACCCATTCACGCATCTCCTGCGCGATGAACTCAGCCAACGGCGTGATCTGACCTTTGACGCTCGCGGCCTCCAGGGCCTGCATGTATTCATCTCGGCGGCTCATCCGGATCACCGTCCAGGGGTAGCCCCCCGATGTGGGAGCTTACGACTTGACGAGTTGCCTCGTTCAGGAAATCGGGGTCAAGTCTTGATTTTTCCCTCGATCCGTTCGACAACCTCACGGACGGTGACGATGGCGATGCCCTGGTGGCTGCCGATGGGCAGCAGATGCTTCCGATCCCCGGTGACGATCAACCCGGCACGTGCGGCCACGGCCGCCGCGATGACGTGATCGTCATCGGCATCGTTGGGGACGACACGTGGTGTGTTGGCCGGTGCGACGAGGTTGACGAGGGCGGTGTACTGCACCACGAGCCCCGCAACGCTGGCCTCGAAGGCATCGATACGTGCCGCGAACTTCGCGTAACCGAGCGTTCGTGTCAGCTCATCGAGCAGCGCCCCGCTGCTGTAAAGCTCGACCTTTCCGGTAATCGCCGCTTCCAGTAACCGCCGGGGTGGTCCGCCCCACAACAACCCGGCGACAACGACGTTCGTATCGAGCACCAGCCGCAGAGGCTGGGTGCTGAAGTCGGCCATCAACTCGCCCCGCGCAGCCGCTGCTCGGCGCGCACCTTGCGCACCTCCTCGACGATCTCCTGCTCGATATCGGGCGTCAGTTCTTCCTGCGGCCCGTGCTGCCACATCGCCTGCAGCGCCTCGCCCGCGCGGCGGCGCAGTTGCTCGCGCAGCATCGCCTCCATGGCTTCGGCCGACAGCAGCCCAGCGCTGGCGGCCTTCTGCGCCAGTTCATCGGGTAGGTTGATTTGCACGGTAGTCATCAGTCATCGCCCCAGCTTCGTCACGCCCGCGCAGCTGCTCGGGCAAGGCCACGATCACATCGATGGCGACCCCGCGGCCGGGATGCGCGCGGGTGCGCTCCAACCACTGGCTAGCCTTAATCTAACAGGTACGGCGACGATAAAGTGTCACCCTCGAACACCAGGGGTGCCACCTGGGTGAGCAGACGCGCCGTGTCGAGGTAGACCTGATTCATGCCTTGAGCACCAGCAGACCCTCGTCCGACCGCGACACCCACGGCCGGGCGCTGCCCGTGGGTAAGGCCAAGCCCTCGAGCTTGCTCACCCAAGGGGCGGCCACTTCGCGGCCCAACTGCAGGCACAGCCGGACGGTCTTCACGCCCGTGCACCGCAGCAGCAGCTCACCGAGCACCTCGCTGCGCAGGGCGTAGCTGCTCTCGACCAGTTCGCGCGCCTCCTGTAGCGCCTGGCGGACCCCGACCTCGCTGAGCATCTCCAGCATCGCGCGCTCGGGCGCCGAGACGCTCGGGGCGCCGCTGCGCCGGTGCAGTGGCCCGACATGCAGCAAGGCGGCGGGTTCCTCCTGGAACAGCCGTTTGCGGTGGTACTCGCTCGGGAATCGGGCGGCGAACCAGTCTGGCAGCCGCCCGGCTGCCCATCCGTAAAGTTGCAGCGCGGACCCTTGCATCACGAACTGGCGCACCCCCTGCCAGTCGAGCGCCGTCTTGCCGCCTACATGGAGCCCGGGGAACTGCCGCTCGAGCAGGGACAGGCTCGCGTGCAGGTCGAGCTGGGTGGCCGGGTGGGCGTACACCCCCCGGCCCAAACGCAAGAGCCAGCCCGCGCGCACGTAGTAGCCGGCAAGATCGGCCGATATGCCGAGGTTGGCCAGGTCGCGCGCGGTGACCGGAGCTCCGGGGACGACTCTGGTGTGGAGCTTCTTCAGGCTGCTCTCGGTCGTCGTCGTCATGTCGCTTGCCTGATTACGTCAAGTTGTGTCCTGACGCATTGATTGCCAATATCGTAGCATGATTTAGACAATGGCGACCGTTTCAAATCATCGTGGTCACGAGGCGCTCTCCGCTCCGGTGGCGGCGAGGATCTCAAGCTGGGAGACTGGGACAGGCCTCAAAGCGGGGCTCGTCAGCACGGACGGTACCTTCGAACGAATGTCGGCGCGCCCACTGATCCAGCGCCGGTATTCCCAAGCAAACCCCGAATCGATATCCCCAGGGGTTGACCGCAGGGTGTCTCTCCACGGTCTTGCGCAGGTATGTGCCGACCCTCGCAGCAACCTTCCGGCGCGGGCCGTGCCGATTCCCTCGGCAAACCCGCTGACCAACGGTCGACGAAGATGCATTTTGCAAGTTCGCCGTTCCGACCCAGAATGGCGTCAGTGGGGATTGCCCGGGGCGGCCGGCAAGGCGGGCCAGGCGAGCGACCTACGAGGAAGAAAGCCGTCAGCCCAACTCGTAATGTGTGGAGGAATGTAGCACGGGCAACGCCTGCCTGGTGATGCACCTTGACAGGTCTGCCTGGCCTCACTCAGGAGCCCGCCAGGGACTTGCTCCCTCGCCTGTACTCGGTGTGTGCAGAGAACGCCGTCCGGGTCAGCGCGATGTCTGCGGCGGAGATCCCCGCCTTTCGCGCCTCGTCCTGCCAGCCGTCCACGGCAGTCGCGACCTCCTCGACGACGAGCTTCGCCCGCTGGGGTGCGA
>JBMOGN010000153.1:0-7931 GCA_049318345.1 Rubrivivax sp.
GCCCAGGCCCGGCCAGGCGAAGACGGTCTCGGTCAGCACCGAGCCCTCCAGCAGGTGCGCATAGGACAGGGCCACCACCGTCACGAGCGGCACGGCCGCGTTGCGCAGCGCGTGGCGCCAGATGATGCGCGCCTCCGACAGCCCCTTGGCGCGTGCCGCCACCACGTACTCCTGCGAGAGCTCACCGAGCATGAAGGAGCGGGTCATGCGGCTGATGTAGGCCATCGAGAAGTAGCCCAGCAGCGCGGCCGGCAGCACCAGGTGCGACAGCGCGTTGCGGAAGGCGTCCCACTGCCCGGCCCGCGCGGTGTCCCACAGCAGCAGGCCCGTGACCGGCGTGAGCGTGAACTCGTAGGCCACGTCGATCCGCCCGGGCCCGGCCACCCAGCCGAGCCGGGCATAGAAGAGCAGCAGCGCCATCAGCCCGAGCCAGAAGATCGGCACCGAGTAGCCGATCAGCCCCATCACGCGCACCGCGTGGTCGGCCACGCCGCCCTGGCGCACGGCAGCCCACACGCCCAGCGGGATGCCCAGCCCCGCACCGATGACGATGCCGGCCGTGGCGAGTTCGAGCGTGGCCGGGAAGGCGCGCCGGATGTCTTCCAGCACCGGGCGGGAGGTCAGCACCGACGTGCCGAACTCGCCCTGCAGCACCTTGCGCACGTAGATCGCGAACTGCTCCCACAGCGGCAGGTTCAGCCCGAGTTCCTCGCGCACGCGGGCCACCACGTGCTCGGGCGCACGGTCGCCGACGATGGCCAGTGCCGGATCCACCGGGATCACGCGGCCGATGAAGAAGGTGACCGCCAGCAGGCCCAGGTAGGTGACGGCGATGACGGCCAGGAAGGCGCAGACCGAGCGGGCCATCCGGCCGGCCCGCCGCCACCGGGAGGAGCCTGTCAAGACACGGGCCTCAACGCTTGCTCACCTTGAACATGTAGGTGGAGTCCGAGGTCGGCCCGATGCGCAGGCCCTCGACATTGCTGCGGTGGGCTGCCACCTCGGTCTGCTGGAAGAGCATCACGAAGGGGCTGGAGCGCCTGAACTCGGCCTGGATCTGCTCGTACATCGTCTTGCGCCGGGCGCTGTCGCGCTCCAGAACCGCGGCGTCGGCCTGCCTGGTCAGCTCGGGGATCGCCCAGGCGTTGCGCCAGGCCAGCGGCTTGCTCTTGGCGTCGTCGCCGTTGTCGGGGTTGCGGGCGAAGGTGTCGGCGTTGGTATGCGGGTCCCAGTAGTCGGCGCCCCAGGTGCCGATGTAGATGTCGTGCTGGCGGGCGCGGTACTTGGTGAGGGTCTGCTTGCCATCGCCGGGGATGATCTCGAGCTCGATGCCGCCGCGCTTGAGCGTCTGCTGCACCGCCTCGGCGATGGCCTGCACGGGCTGGGCGCTGCGCACGTCCATCGTCACCTTGAAGCCCGGCGCCACGCCGGCCTTGGCCAGGAGTGCACGCGCGCGTTCCACGTCGAGCCGGTAGGGCTTGTCGGAAGCCGCGCCGAGCATGCCCAGGGGCAGGAAGTTCTGGTGCACGACGCCGATGTTCTTCATGATCGTGTCGCCGATGGCCTGATAGTCGACAAGCCACTTGAAGGCCTCGCGCACCTCGGGCTTGGCCAGCACCGGGTTCTTCTGGTTGAGGCTGAAGTAGTAGATCGTGCCCTTGGGCGTGGCAGTGGTCTTCACGTCCTTGCTCGTGGCCAGGGCAGCGAGGTCCTGCGCGCCGAGATTGCGGGCGATGTCCACGTCGCCCTTTTCCAGCAGCAGGCGCTGCGTGGCCGGCTCCTTCAGGTGCCGGTAGATCACGCGCGCCATGATCGACTTCGTGCCGTTGTAGTTGTCGTTGCGCTCCAGCGCCACGACCTCGTTGGCACGCCACTCACGGATCTTCAGCGGCCCGGAGCCGGCGTACTGCGTCTTGAGCCAGCCATTGCCCAGGTCGCCGTTGACCTCCCGCGACTTGACGAGCTGCATGTCCACCACCGAGGCGACATTGGCCGTCAGGCAGTTGAGCACGAAGCTCGGTGCAAAGACCTTCTCGGTGACGAGGGTCAGCGTCAGCGGGCCGGTGACCTTGATGCGCTCGCGCACGTTGTCTCGCGTGAAGCCGAACTGCGTGAGGATGAAGGCCGGCGACTTGTCCAGCAGCACCGCGCGCTGCAGCGAGAAGGCGACATCCTCGGCAGTGATGGGGTTGCCCGAGGCGAACTTCATGCCGGCGCGCAGCTCGAAGGAGAAGGTGCGTCCGTCGGCGCTCACCGTCCAGCCCTTGGCCAGGTCCGGCACGAGCTTGGAGGGGTCGCTCACGTCGTAGCGCAGCAGGCGGTCGTAGGCGTTGCCCATGATCTCGCCAGCCGAGATCTCGAAGGCCTCGGCGGGATCGAGGGAGATGATGTCGTCGAAGGCCGAGGCGATGACGAGGGTGTCGCGCGGGGTGGCCGCAGTCGCCGGGACCCCGGCGCCCAACAGCAGCACGCTGGCTGCGGTGCAGGCGGCCAGTACAGTGGCCACGCGGCTACGGGCGGGGCCGGTGGAGCCGGTGGCTCCGGCCAGGGGAAGATTGGGACGCGACATCGCAACGCTCTCCTTGCAGGGATCAGGGATCAGGGATCAGGGAACAGGAATCTGAGATCAGGGGCCGTCTTGTTCGCCAGCCCAGGGTAGCATCATCGTGGCCAGCAGCAGCATCTCGAACTGGGGGCCGAAGCGGTCGATCACCGACTGCGGGTCCGGGCAGCGCGCCTGGTCGGCAATGAGCCCGAACTGCACGCCACCGGCGTAGGACAGGATCGACACCCCCAGGCCAATGTCGCCCGAGGACGGCACCCAGAACATGGTCTGGCGCAGGGTGGAGCCGCAGAACTGCAGCGCCTGCGCCGGGCCCGGCACATTGGTCATCACCGCCGTGGCCTTGCGCGAGAACATGTTCAGGATGGCGTCCTGCGCGCCCTTGACCAGGAGGCCGGCCACGGCGAGGACGCCGAAGGCCAGCAGCGGCTGGAAGCTGCCCTTGAGCTCGGCCATGCGCTGGCGCACGGCATAGACGCGCTCGATGGGATTGGCCAGGCCGACGGGCAGCACCAGCGGTGCCAGCCCGAAGCGGTTGCCCAGCTCGTGCGAACGCTCCAGCGGGCGCAGGTTCACCGGCACCATGGCCCGGATCTCCTGGCCGGTCGGGTCGTCACCCTCGTCGCGCAGGTACTGACCGATGGCGCCGGCCACGCAGGCCAGCAGCACGTCGTTCACCGAGCAGTTCAGGCCCTTGCCCACGGTCTTGACCTCGGCAAGCGGCAGCGGCTCGCTCCAGGCCACCACCTTGCGCCCCGACAGCGGGCCCTTCAGCCGCGTGGGGGAGTCATCGGGCATGAGCAAGATCGAGGCGGCGTCGCCCACGAGCTGCGCGCCCGAGCGTGCCAGGTCGAGCGACCCCTGCCAGGGAACTGAGGGGCGGGCCACCATGTCCAGGGAGCGAGCTGCGCCTGCGCCGGCCAGCCCCACGGCCTTCACGCCCAGGTCGCCGAGCGAGCCGAGCAGACTGCCCACGAGCCAGGCCGGGTCACCGGGGGCTGCACCGCCCTCGCCTTCTCCATCGACACCTGCCTTGCGGCCGCGGCGCCCGCGCGCAGGAGGCGGGCTGCCTCCGTCGGTGATGCTCATCATGACGGAGATGAGCGAGATGCCGTCGCCGATGCAGTGGTGCAGCCGCGCGATGATGGCGCTGCCACCCTCATACGACTCCACCAGATGGAACTGCCACAGCGGGTGGTGCGGGTCCAGCGGCGTGGCCGCCAGTTCGCCGCACAACGCCTGCAGGGCCTGGCGCTCGCCCACGCCCGCCCCGCTGGGGAGCGTGGCCCGCAGCACGTGGCGCTCGATGTCGAAGTGCGGGTCGTCCACCCACTGCGCACCCAGCGCGTCCTGCTCGACCCGCTGCCGGAAGCGCCCGTACTGCAGCAGCCGCTGGCCGATGCAGGCCTGCAGCGCCGCCAGCGTCACGCCCGGCTGCAGCAGCCACACCCCGACGATCATCATCAGGTTGACATCGCTGTCCATGCGCAGCCACGCGGTGTCCACGCGCGACATGCGTTCGGAGCTCATCGGGTTTTTCCTTGAGGACGGGCCACGGGAGCGCGCACGATGCTGGGTAACATCGCACGCGTCAACCCAGAGTTTCACGCACGGAGGGTCCCCCCATGGCCAATCTCAAGGAAGCCTTCGAAGCGGCTGTTGCCGCCAGCAAGTCTCTCGCCGAGCGCCCGGACAACATGACGCTGCTGAAGATCTACGCGCTCTACAAGCAGGCCTCCGCGGGCGACGTGGAGGGCAAGCGGCCGGGCTTCACCGACATGGTCGGGCGCGCGAAGTTCGACGCCTGGGCCGAGCTGCGGGGGCAGTCGACCGACCAGGCGATGCAGGCCTACATCGACCTCATCGAGTCGCTGAAGTAGCGCGGGCCCAGAGGCCCGTCAGGCCTTGCGGCTGCCGCCCTTTGCCTTGGCGGGGGCGGAGGCGAGCAGGTCGTCTAGGTTCTTCTGGATTTCCGTCTCGATCGTCTTGCTGAAGGCCCCGAGCAGGAAGCCGAGCTTGGCCTGCAGATCGAAATGGTCGGCGGCCACGACGAGCGTGCCGCTCACCCCCGTGCGGGTGAACTCCACCGTGTCGCTGAACTCGCCCTCGATCACGGTGCAGGACATGTCGAACTTGCGTTCGGCCTCCTCGGCCCACTTCCACGCGATCTTGCGGGCGCGCGCCAGGCCCAGGGTATGCGGGCGGTGGATTTTCAGGTCGGGCACTTCGGGGTCTCTCCAGTCTCGGGGTTCGTCGCAGGCTCGGTGCGCAGTCTGTCGCGACGCTCGTCCTTCGGCAAGGCGGCCAGGCGCGTGACGGACGCGTAGAAACCCGCAAAGTCCCCGCCCTGCGCCTCGAACAGGCGCTCGAAGCCGGGCACCAGGTCGTCGTAGGCGGCCTGCACGGCCAGCGAGGCGTTGTTCACGCGCTCGAACCAGCCGTCGTAGCCGGCAAAGCCGGCCCAGGCTCCTGCCTTCAGCGCGGCGTGGTCGGCGCGCAGCCGCGCGAGGACGTGCGCCTTGGCGGCACGCTTGTCGGCGTCGCTGTCCGCGCTGCGGTAGATCGTCTGCAGCTGCGCCCGCGCGGCCAGCGTCAGGGCCTGGAAGTCGCGCCGCCGGCGCTGCGTGGCCTCATGCTCGGCGCGCGCCTGCGGCGAGGCGGCGCACGCGAGCCAGCGGCGCACGCCCACGCGCTCCACCGCGGTGGCAAAGGATTCGTTGAAGGTGGTGTCGTCGGGGACGTAGACCACCTGGTGCGCGAGCTCGTGGAAGAGCAGCCGCGCCAGTTCGGCCTCGGGCCAGTGCACGAAGGTGCTCAGCAGCGGATCGCCGCCGAGCCAGTTGCTCCATCCGAGGGTGGAATAGGCCGGCACCCCGTAGACGCCGACCTCCCAGCCGGTCTGGCGCAGTTCGTCGGCGGCGGCCTGCGCCCCGGCGCGGTCGAAGTAGCCCCGGTAGCCGGCACATCCCATCACCGGGTAGCACCAGGTCTTGAGCTCCAGGGAGAGCTCGGGCGTGGCCACCACGTTCCACACCACGGCCGGACGGCCCAGATCGGCGAAGCGGCGGTAGCTGGCGTTGTCGGGCAGCTGCAGCTCGCGCACGGAGAACGCACGCAGCCGCGTGGCCAGCTCGAGCCGCTCACGCAGGTCGCCCGGGGTGGCGGGGTCGGCGAGCCAGGCTTCCACGGGGCGTGCGCGCTGCAGGAGATCGACGTGGCCGGCGACCGACTGGGCGTAGTAGCCCATGCTGCAACCCCCGAGAGCCAGCGCGGCGGCAACCCCGACGGCGGGCGGCAGGATGCGCAGCAGGACAGACCGGCCGAGCCGTGTCGAGTGGATGGGCCGGGGGGAGCGATGCGGTGGGCACGCCCCCCGCCATGGGGAGCAGGCCTTCATGGGGGCGCGGCGGCAGGCCACGCGCGCACCTCGACCAGGCAGTCGTAGAAGGTGGGGGCACGGCCGATGTCGGTCAGGCGCTGGTGGGTGAGGTCGTTCAGGTGCGTGCCGTCGAGGCCGAGCTTGCGCCACCAGATGCCCAGGCCGACGACCACCCCGGGGCGGGTGCGCGTGGTGACGGATGCCCGGCAGCGGTAGCGCCCCCGGTCGTTCCAGACTTCCACCTGCTGGCCGTCGACCAGACCGCGCGGGCCGGCGTCGTCCGGGTGCACCTCCACCAGCGGCTCGCCCTCGATGGCGCGCAGGCTGCGCACATTGACGAAGCTCGAGTTGAGGAAGTGGCGGGCGGGCGGGGAGATCATCGCCAGCGGGTAGCGCGCGGCCAGGGCCGGCGTGGACTGCACGCTCTCGTGGTTGGGGAGGTAGTCGGGCACGCCCAGGCCGGGCGCGTCGACCACCGCGCGGCCGTCGGCCGTCGGGAACCCGCCCTCGGCGAAGGGCCGAGGCGGCACCTTCAGCCGCACCCAGCCCACGCGCGCGAGTTCGTCGAAGTCGACCTGATCCGGGCGAAAGGCCTGGCGCGCGATCTGCTCGTCCGAGTCGCTGAAGCAGGGCTCGGCAAATCCCATCCGGGCGGCCAGGCGGCGGAAGATCTCCGTGTTGGGCAGGGCCTGCCCGATCGGGGCGATGGCCGGCTGGTTGATGAGGGCCCAGGTGTGGCCGTAGCTGCGGTGCACGTCCAGGTGCTCGAGCTGCGTGGTGGCCGGCAGCACGTAGTCAGCCAGGTCGGCCGTGTCGGTCATGAAGTGCTCGAGCACGACGGTGAAGAGGTCGTCAAGGGCGAGCCCCTCGGCCACGCGGCGCGCCTGCGGTGCCACCGCGGCGGGGTTGCTGTTGTAGACCACCAGTGCCTCGATGCGCGGGCCGAACTCGGGGCTCGGCTCGCGCAGCAGGTCGTCCCCGATCGTGCTCATGTTGATCACGCGCGGCGCGGGCTGGGGCAGCAGGTCGGGGCGCTCCAGCGCACGGCTGTCCACGGCTGGGGCGAACCAGCCCGAGGACGACAGCAGCAGGCCGCCGCCGCGGTCCTTCCAGGCGCCCGTCAGGCAGGGCAGCAGGGCCACCAGCCGCACGGCGTTGCCCCCGCCATGGGTGCGCTGCATGCCGTAGTTCAGGCGGATCGCCGCCGGGCGCGTGGTGCCCCAGACGCGTGCGAGATCGCGCAGCTGCGAGGGCTCGATCCCGCACACGGCCGCCGCGCGCTCGGCGGGCCACTGCAGGGCGCGCTCGCGCAGCAGCGGCCAGCCCGACACGTGGCGCTCCAGGTAGCCATGGTCCAGCCAGTCGTGCGCGATCAGCTCGTGCATGAGGCCCAGGGCCAGCGCGCCATCGGTGCCGGGCAGCAGCGCCACGTGCTCGTGGCATCGGTCGGCCGTCTCGGTGCGGCGCGGGTCGATGGCCACGAGCCGGGCGCCGGCGCGCTTGGCCGCCTGCGCCACGGTCCAGAAGTGCACGCTGGAGGTGATGGGGTTGCTGCCCCAGATGAGGATGAGGCGGGCGTGCTCGAAGTCCTCGACGTGCATGCCCACCTTGCCGCCGTAGGTGGCCGCCAGCGCCTCGCCGCCAGCGCTGGCGCAGATCGTGCGATCCAGGCGGGACGCGCCCAGCCGGTGGAAGAACCGCGCGGCCATGCTCTCGCCCTGCACCAGGCCCATGGTGCCGGCGTAGCTGTAGGGCACGATCGCCTGCGCCGCGCCTGCGCCGCGCCCGGCGATTGACGCCAGGCGCGCGGCGATGTCATCCAGCGCCTCGTCCCAGCTCACCGGCTCCCACCGGCCGGATCCCTTCGGCCCGCAGCGGCGCAGAGGCTGCAGCACGCGCTCGTCGTGGTCGGTGCGCTCGGCGTCGCGGCTGACCGTGGTGCACAGGGCGCCGTGGGTGGGCGGGTGGTCGGGGTCGCCCTGGATGCGG
>JBMOGN010000154.1:0-7891 GCA_049318345.1 Rubrivivax sp.
GTGGAAGGCCGCGTGCGGCAGCCAGGCCTCGTCGAAGTGCAGGGTGTCGATGTAGCCGTCGAGCCGGTGCTTGATGGTCTCGGTGTTGTAGAGCACGCCGTCGTAGGTGCTCTGGGTGAGGGTCAGGATCTTCGGGCGCACCTTCTTCGCATCCACCCCCTTGAGCAGCGGGTTGGCGGCGATGCGCTTCCTGATGGATTCCGGCGAGAACTCCGCCTCGGGGATCGGGCCGATGATGCCGAAGTGGTTGCGCGTGGGCGGCAGGAACACCGGCACCGCTCCGGTCATGATGATCGAGTGCAGGATGCTCTTGTGGCAGTTGCGGTCCACCACCACCACGTCGCCCGGAGCCACCGTGTGGTGCCACACCATCTTGTTGCTGGTGCTCGTGCCGTTGGTGACGAAGAAGCAGTGGTCGGCGTTGAAGATGCGCGCGGCGTTCTTCTCGCTGGCGGCCACCGGGCCGGTGTGGTCCAGCAGCTGCCCGAGCTCGTCCACCGCGTTGCACACGTCCGCGCGCAGCATGTTCTCGCCGAAGAACTGGTGGAACATCTGCCCCACCGGGCTCTTCAGGAAGGCCACGCCGCCGGAGTGCCCCGGGCAGTGCCAGGAGTAGGAGCCGTCCTGCGCGTAGTCCATCAGCGCCTTGAAGAAGGGCGGCGCGAGCGAGTCGAGGTAGCTCTTGGCCTCGCGGATGATGTGGCGCGCCACGAACTCCGGCGTGTCCTCGAACATGTGGATGAAGCCGTGCAGCTCGCGCAGGATGTCGTTGGGGATGTGCTGCGAGGTGCGCGTCTCGCCGTACAGGTAGATCGGGATGTCGGCGTTGCGGAAACGGATCTCGCCGATGAACTTGCGCAGGTTCAGCACCGCCGGGTCCAGCTCGGGGCCGGGCGTGAACTCCTCGTCGTCGATGGACAGGATGAAGGCGCTGGCGCGGCTTTGCTGCTGGGCAAACTGGCTCAGGTCGCCGTAGCTCGTCACGCCCAGCACCTCGAAGCCTTCCTTCTCGATGGCCTGGGCCAGGGCGCGGATGCCCAGGCCCGAGGCGTTCTCGGAGCGGAAGTCCTCGTCGATGATGACGACCGGAAAGCGGAACCTGAGCATCGGAGCGTCCTCGGCCGGGGCCTCCGGCGGCATGGGGTCGGGCAGGAAAAATCGGCCGAAGTGTAGGGCCACCCCGGCCCGCTACACTGACTGGCGTCAGTCCACGAACAACGATGTGGCGGGGAGGAAACAGGCCATGGACTTCAGCGATTCGACCCTGTGGTGGGTGCTGGCCGGCGCCCTGGTGGCCGCGGAACTGCTCACCGGCACCTTCTACCTGCTGATGATCGCGCTGGGCGCGGCCGCCGGCGCGCTGGCGGCCCACGCCGGCGCCACCGGCACGGCGCAGGTCGTTGCGGCGGCGCTGGTGGCCGGGGGGGCGACGGCAGCCTGGCACTTCAAGCGCGCCAGCCACCCGCAATCCGCGCCCGCGGCCTCCAATCCCGATGTCAACCTCGACATCGGCCAGTCGGTCACCGTGCAGGCCTGGGGCGCCGACGGCACCGCCAGCGTGCAGTACCGCGGCGCGACCTGGCAGGTGCGCCACGCCGGGGCGGGCGCGCCCACCCCGGGGCCGCACCGCATCGTGGCCGTCCACGGCAACCGGCTGGATGTGGCGCCCGCCTGAGGCGCACGCGCTCGCCGGCCCCGCTTCGACCCAACTTGGCAGGAGGAACCATGGAAATCGCACTCGTCATCGCGATCGTCGCCGTCGTCTTCATCGTGCGCACGTTCAAGATCGTGCCGCAGCAGCACGCCTGGGTGGTGGAGCGGCTCGGCCGCTACGACCGCACCCTCACCCCGGGGCTGAAGTTCGTCATCCCCTTCGTGGAGCGTGTGTCCTACCGGCACTCACTGAAGGAGGTGCCGCTGGACGTGCCCAGCCAGGTCTGCATCACCAAGGACAACACCCAGCTGCAGGTCGACGGCATCCTCTTCTTCCAGGTGACCGACCCGATGCGCGCGAGCTACGGCTCGAGCGACTACATCGTGGCCATCACGCAACTCGCGCAGACCACGCTGCGCAGCGTGGTGGGCAAGATGGAGCTGGACAAGACCTTCGAGGAGCGCGACATGATCAACGCCTCGGTGGTCAACGCCCTCGATGAGGCGGCGCTGAACTGGGGCGTGAAGGTGCTGCGCTACGAGATCAAGGACCTCACCCCGCCGGCGGAGATCCTGCGCTCCATGCAGGCGCAGATCACGGCCGAGCGCGAGAAGCGCGCGCTGATCGCCGCCTCGGAGGGCCGGCGCCAGGAGCAGATCAACATCGCCACCGGCGAGCGCGAGGCCTTCATCGCTCGCTCCGAGGGCGAGAAGCAGGCCGAGATCAACAAGGCCCAGGGCGAGGCCGCGGCCATCTCCGCCGTGGCCGAGGCCACCGCCGAGGCCATCACCAAGATCGCCCAGGCCATCCGCCAGCCCGGGGGCGAGCAGGCCGTGCAGCTGAAGGTGGCGGAGAAGGCGGTGGACGCCTACGGCCAGCTGGCCAAGGCCAACAACACGATGATCGTGCCGGGCAACATGAGCGAGGTGTCCACGCTCATCGGCACCGCCATGACGCTGATGAAGGGCGCTTCAGCCGGGGCTCAGAACCGGTAGTCCACGCCCATGCTGATCTGCGGGATGAAGCGGATCTTGCGCACGTTCTCGCGCAGCTGAGCCTCCTCGGCCGCCACGTCGGCGGCGATGGTGGGCGCAAGCGACAGGTTGCCCGACACCGCGGTGGCCACGGTGGCGCGTCCGATGGACGCCCCGATGTCGGCGTGGAAGCCCAGCCCCGTGGGGCCACCCCGGTGGCCCCAGCCGATGCCCAGGTAGGGCGTGGAGCGGGGGAAGCCGATGGTGGCGTCGAAGCGGTCGTTGGCCTGCAGCGTGTAGCTGTTGCTGCCGATGGTCACGACCTTTCCCACGCCGGTGGCGGCGAGCCTGGCGTTGACATCGTTGGAGGTGGCACCGGCCGTGAGGCGGAAGCGCCCGCCGAAGGGGTACCAGTCGGCGAACACGCCCAGACGTTCCGCCTTCAGGCTTGCGTCGTAGGTGATACCCGACTCCACGCGTGTGGCGGTGCGGTTGCCCACGCTCGTGTAGTCGGCGCGAATGGTGAGGTTTTCGGTAGCGGGCACGGCCAGCCCGAGGGTCAGGCCAGGCAGGCCGATGCCGGCGTACACGCCCATCGCGTGGGCGGTACCGCCGGTGACGGCGACGGCAAGCGTGACCAGGGACGCCGCTACGGCAAGGCGCGGCCAGGAACGCTGCGGACGGATCAGGGCATGAGACATGGGTCGGGCTTTCGGTGGCATCGACAGGTGCCATTGTCGGCCCGCCGCGCCTGCCGCAGAAGCGGCCGGGCCGATGAAATCGTGACGCTTCGTGACGAACGGCCCTGTGTACCCGGGCGTTCCCCAGTACCCGCCCGAAGCCGCTCATGGTTTGATCCTGTCCAGGGGAGTGCAGTCCAGTCTTTCGCGGCAATCGGGCGCCGTGGCAACCGCCACAGCCGCTCGCCCGCATGAAAGGCCGTTTCGCAGCGCGCCAGGCGCCCTGCACGAGGATCCGTCATGCCCGCTTCGCCCCTGTCCTGCCCGCTCGCCCGCCGGGAATTCCTGCTGTCCACCGCTCTGGGTGCCGGCGCCCTGGCCACCTCGCTGCCGGCCTTTGCCCAGGCCCTGCCCGCCACCCGCGTGCGCATGACCATGGTCGTCTCGCCCAAGGAGCCCCTGGGCGTGGCCATGGAATTCGTCGTGCGCGAAGCCGAAAAGCGCAGCGGCGGGGCCGTGAAGATCGACTTCTTCCCCTCCGGTCAGCTCGGCCAGGACCTCGCCACCTTCGAGCAGCTCTCGGCCGGCACGGTGAACGTGCACGCCTCGGGCTTCGGCATCAACGCGAACTACAACTCCTTCTTCGCGCCGTGGCTGTTCAATGATTTCGCCCACGTGGAGCGCGTGCTGGAGAGCCCGCTGGCCCAGCAGTGGAACGCCGACCTCGTGAAGACGCGCGGCGTGAGCGTGCTCATGGCCTACCCGCGCGCGCCGCGCCAGATGACCAACTCCAAGCGCGCGATCCGCACGCCCGACGACCTCAAGGGCCTGAAGCTGCGCGTGCCCGAGATCCCCATCCTCTTCAACGCCTTCAAGGGCCTGGGCGCGGAGCCGGTGGCCATGAACTTCGGCGAGGTCTACACCGCGCTGCAGTCCGGCACCATCGAGGGCCAGGAGAACCCGCTGCCCACCATCGTGGGCTTCTCGCTGCAGGAGGTGCAGAAGTTCGTGAGCCTCACCGAGCACGTGCGCGCGCCGGAGTTCATCTACGTGAACGCGCGCTGGTGGACGGGGCTCGACCCGCGCGTGCGCGAGCTGCTCAGCACCCTCTTCGCCGAGGGCAAGAAGGTCGCCGCGCAGGCCATCGTCGAGCAGCAGCAGACCAACCTGGCGGCCATCCGCAAGGCCAATGCCGCCATCAACGAGGTGGACCAGGCCGCCTTCCGCACGCGCGCCCGCCCGGTGCTGGACAAGATCGGCCCGCAGTTCCTGGGCGCCGACACCTACGCGGCCATCGTGCGCGCGGCCACCTGAGGCGGCCATGGTGCCGTCCGGGGTGAGGGCCCTGCGCGCGGTGCGCGAAGGCGCCGGCAGGGTTCTGGGCATCGCCGCCGGGGTGGCGGCGCTGGTGATTGCCACGCTGCTCGTGGGCCTGGTGGCCGGGCGCGCGATGCAGCTGAACATCGTGTGGATCCCGGAGGCCACGCGCATCGTCTTCATCTGGGGCGTGGCCCTGGGGTGCCTGGCGGTGTCGTGCGGGCGCGAGCACTTCAAGGTGGAGATCTTCGGCAAGGAAGACGTT
The DNA here is from genome assembly GCA_049318345.1 of Rubrivivax sp. Taxonomy (GTDB): domain Bacteria; phylum Pseudomonadota; class Gammaproteobacteria; order Burkholderiales; family Burkholderiaceae_C; genus Rubrivivax. Next base: position 4,891 of record JBMOGN010000154.1, read on the forward strand.
GACGCCCCCGGGGTGTTCGCGGTGCTGCGCAGCGTGCTGGCGGTGCTGCTGTTCGGCTACATCGCCGTGGGCGGCTGGCCGACGATCGCCAGCGCCTCGATGCAGGCCTTCGCCTCCCTGCCCTTCTCCTACAGCCTCATGCGCACCGCGGTAGTGAGCTGCCTGGCGGGCATGTGCGTGGTGGAGGTGCTCGTGCTGCTGGAGCAGATGCAGCTGCTGGCTGCACGGCGGGGCGCCTCGGCGCGGAGGGCTACCTGATGAGCGCGGGTCTGTTCACCATCACCTGGGCCTCGGCCCTGCTGATCGTCCTCGTCATGGTGCGCGTGCCGCTGGTGGTGGCCATCGGCGGGGTGGGCGCGGCGTACATCCTCAGCGCCGGGCTGCCCGCGGGCACGGTCGCGCCGCTGGTCACCAACGCCATCGACTCCAGCATCCTGCTGGCCATTCCGCTGTACCTGCTGGCCGGCGACCTCATGAACGCCAGCGGCGCCACGCACCGCCTCGTGGACTTCGCCAGCGCGCTGCTCAGCCGCGTGCGCGGGCGCCTGGCGCACACCAACGTGGCCACCTCGCTCATCTTCGCGGGCATGTCCGGCTCGGCCCTGGCCGACGCCGCCGGGGTGGGCAAGGTGATGATTCCGGCCATGACGCGCCAGGGCTACGACCCCGCCTTCAGCGCCGCGCTCACCGCCTCGGCCTCCACCATCGGGCCCATCTTCCCGCCCTCGATCCCGATGATCGTCTACGGCGCCATCACCGGCGTGTCGGTGGGCGCGCTGTTCCTGGGCGGCGTGGTGCCGGGCATCCTCGTGGCGCTGGCGCTGATGATCTACTGCATCTTCGCCGTGAGGCGCATGACGCTCACGGAAACGCGCGAGCCCTTCTCCTGGCTCACGCTGATGCGGGCCACTCGCGCGGCCATCCTGCCGCTGCTCACGCCCGTGATCATCCTCAGCGGCATCTTCGCCGGCATCATGACGCCCACCGAGGCCGGCGCCATCGCCTGCTTCTACGCCGCCTTCATCGGCGCGGTGGTGTACCGCACGCTGGACCTGCGGGCCATCCTGGCCTGCGGCATCAGCAGCATGAAGGGTACGGCCGCGGTGATGATCCTGCTCGGGCTGGCGGCGGTGCTGGGCTGGATGGTCACCTTCGAGGGCGTGGCGCGCGACTTCGTCGCCCTCATGCGCGGCACCGACCCCGTCGTCGTCATCCTCTTCATCAACCTCGTGCTGCTGGTGGTGGGGATGTTCATGGACTCCACCGCCGCCATGCTGGTCTTCGTGCCGCTGCTGGCGCCGCTGGCCACCTCGCTGGGCATCCCGCCCGTGCAGTTCGGGGTGATGGTGGTGGTGAACCTGATGATCGGGCTGGTCACGCCGCCGGTGGGCTTCAGCCTGTACGTCACGGCCGAGATCGCGGGCGTGCCGCTGCACAAGGTGATCCGCGCGGTGCTGCCGTTCCTGGTGCCGCTGCTGGCGGTGCTCGTGCTCGTGGTGGCGGTGCCCGCGGTGACGCTGTGGGTGCCCTCGGCCATGATGGGCCGCTGAAGGAGACCCCGACCGTGTCGAGCTCTTCCCACCCCGGACCGGTGCGCCAGCGCCTGGAGGCGATGCTCGCGCGCATCGCCGCGCACGACGCCGCCCTGCGCACCTTCATCACCCTCACCCCCGAGGCGGCGCGGCAAGCCGCCGACGCCGCCGACGCGCGGGCGGCAGCCGGCCGCCGCGGCGGGCCGCTGGACGGCCTGATCGTGTCCATCAAGGACAACATCGACGTGGCCGGCGTGCCCACCACCTGCGGCTCGGCGGCGGCCTTCACGCGCACGCCGCAGGCCGACTCCACCGTTGCCGCGCGGCTGAAGGCGGCCGGCGCGGTGCTGGTGGGCAAGGTGAACCTGCACGAGTTCGCCTTCGGCGGCACCACGCAGAACCTGCACCACGGCCCCTGCCGCAACCCCTGGGACGCCACGCGCATTCCCGGCGGCTCCAGCGGCGGCTCCGGTGCGAGCGTGGCGGCGGGGTTCTGCGACGCCTCGCTCGGCTCGGACACAGGCGGCTCCATCCGCATCCCCGCGGCGCTCAACGGCGTGGTGGGGCTGCGCCCCACGGTCGGGCGCGTGTCCAACCACGGCTCCACGCCCGTGAGCCCGCGCTTCGACACCATCGGCCCGCTGGCGCACGACGCCGCCACGGTGGCCGCCTTGCACGAGGCCCTCTCGGGCCACGACCGCCTGGACCCCATCAGCCAGCCGCAGCCCGTGGAGAGCTTTGCCGCCGCCTGCAGCCGTGGCGTGGCCGGCCTGCGCATCGGCTTGCCGCGGCGCTTCTTCTTCGACGACCTCGACCCCGACCTCGCCCGCTGCATGGAGGCGGCCACCGCCCTGCTGGCCCGCCTGGGCGCGCAGGTGCGCGAGATCGAGGTGGACGGCGCCGAAGCGGTGCAGGCGCAGATGACGCCCATGCTCATGGCCGACGCCGCGCACTTCCACCGCGAGCGCCTGGCCGACGCGCACTCCGGGCTGGGCGCCGACGTGCGCGAGCGCATGATGACCGGCACCCGCGTGACGGGCCCCGACTATGCCGCGGCCATGCGCGCCAAGGAGGCCTGGACGAGCCGCGTGCGCGCGCTCTTCGAGGAGGTGGACGTGGTGCTCACGCCCACCGTGGGCTTCGGCGCGCCGCTGGCCGAGGTGAGCATGCAGATGATCGCGGCTACGAAGAACCTCACGCGGCTGACCTTCGTGTGGTCCTTCGCCGAGGTGCCGGCGCTGTCCGTGCCCTGCGGCTTCACGCGCGACGGCCTGCCCCTGGGCATGCAGCTCGTGGGCCCCTGGTGGCAGGAGGCGCGCCTGCTCGCCCTGGCCCACGCCTACCAGCGCGAGACCGACCACCACCTGCGCCGCCCTCCCCTGCGATAAACTTGCGGGTTGCCGCTGCGGAGGGATGGATGAGCGGTTTAAGTCGCACGCCTGGAAAGCGTGTGTGGGTTAACAGCCCAC
>JBMOGN010000155.1:0-7854 GCA_049318345.1 Rubrivivax sp.
GGAAGATGATCAGCAGCACCAGCATCACGTCCACCAGGGGCGTGGTGTTGATGGTGTTGTTGAGCTGCTCCTCGCCGTCCTCGGACGCCGGGCCTACGTTCATCGCCATGGCGGCTCTCCGCGTGGGGTCGGGGGTCTCAGCGCTTGCCTGCGATCAGCACGTTGTGCAGGTCACCCGCGAAGGCGCGGGTGGAGTCCATCACGGCCTTGTTGCGGCGGATGAGCCAGTTGTAGCCCATCACCGCGGGCACCGCCACGGCCAGGCCGATGGCCGTCATGATCAGCGCCTCGCCCACCGGGCCGGCGACCTTGTCGATCGAGGCCTGGCCGGAGATGCCGATCTTCACCAGGGCGTTGTAGATGCCCCAGACGGTGCCGAACAGGCCCACGAACGGCGCCGTGGAGCCCACGGTGGCCAGGAAGGCCAGGCCGTCCTGCAGGCGGCTCTGCACCGCGCCCACGGCACGGTCCACGCTCATGCTGATCCAGGTGTGCTTGTCGATGGCCTCGACCATCGTGCCTTCGTGGTGGTCGGCCGCGCGGATGCCCTGCTGGGCGATGTACTTGAGCGCCGAGCCCTCGGACAGCGCATCGGCCCCGGCCTTCACGGAGGATGCCTTCCAGAAGGACTCGGTCTCTTCCTTGGCGCTGCGCAGCATCTGGCGCTGTTCCCAGAGCTTCGTGAAGATGATGTACCAGCTGCCCATGGACATGATGACCATGATGACCAGCGTGCCCTTGGCGACGAAGTCGCCCTGGCCCCAAAGCGCCTTCAGGCCGTAGGGGTTGTCGACGGCCTCCTCGGTCACCTTCCCCGGGGCGGCGGCAGGCGCCGGGGCAGCCGCAGGCGCGGCTGCGGGCGCCGAGGCAGCCTGGGCGAGGGCAGGGGCGGGGGCGGTGACGGCCAGCGACACGGTGGCGATCAGCGCCGCGGCAAGCGATGCGCGCAAGACGGTGGACAGGGACATGGGGCCTCCAGGAAATGGGGCGCTGCTGCGCGGCGCCGGGATCGAAAGGTTGTGAACGGGAGAAGGTCGGCGAGGGGTCGGGGTTGGGGCGGCCGTGCCGGCGGCCGCCGTCAGGGGGTCAATCGAGCTTCCAGACGTACTCCGCCTCGAAGGTGCCGCCAACGGCCTTGCCGGTCTCGTCGCTGCCGGGCCTGAAGGAGCACTCGCTGAGCTTCTGCACCGCGAGCCGGTCGAGCATGCGGTGTTCGCGGCTGTTGCCCGAGGGCTTCACCACCTCGGCGCTGGCGAGCTTGCCCGAGGCGTCCACCACGAACTTCACGCGCGTGATGCCGGTGGCTTCGGCGCGCACGGCCGCAGGCGGGTAGTCCTCGTTCTTCGGGGCGCAGTCCTTGACGTTCGCGATGGCCGGCTGAGCCGGGCGGCGCGGGGGCGCGGGCGGGGCGGCCGGCGGGGCAGGGGGCGCCTGGACGGGCGCCGGCGCAGGGGCCACCGTCACCACGCTGGGCGGCGGCGCCACGGTGGTGGTGGTGATGACCGGTGCCGGGGCGGGCGGCTGCTTGACCACCACCTCCGGGGGCGGAATGAAGCTCGGCGGGGGCGGGGCGAACTTCGGCGGCGGCGGCAGGTTTTCCGGCGGCGGCGGCGGGGGAGGCTTCACCTCCTCGATGAGCTTGGTCTCGATCGGCGCCTTGATCACTTCGACCATGCGCTGGGCGAGCCCCGTGATGAGCGCCCAGCCCAGCAGCAGGTGCAGGCCCAGCACGATGCCGATGCCCACCACGTGCTTGCTGGGGTTGCGCTGCTGCTGGCCGAATTCCAATTCTCTTCCTCCGACCCACAGGCCGCCGAAACCCCGCACTATAGCGCCGCGCAAGCGCCCGCGCTCTCGGGGGCACACCTGAGAGTCCCTGACTGACGGTAGGTAGGAATACTACATTGAAAGCGCTTTCAATGTCGGATTCGCCGCTCTGCAGGGGCAGTCACCGTGCGGCTGGCAGGGCTTCGGCGGTAGTTTCACTACTTCCTGGCGGCCCTGCTAAGGTGAGGGCTGCCCCTTTTGGAGAGCCCCGCATGCACCGCCCCAGCCCGCCTATCCTCCGTTCCTTCTGCACCCTCGCTCGGCGCGCCCGGCGCCTGGCATCGGCCGGCCTGGCCGCGCTCGCGCTGGGCGGACTGTCCGCGGCCGTGGCGCCGGCCTGGGCCCAAGCCGGCTGGCCCGACAAACCGGTGCGGCTGGTGGTGCCCTTCGTGCCGGGCGGGGTGACCGACACCAGCGCACGCGTCATCGCCGAGTTCCTCGGCAAGCGTCTGGGCCAGCAGGTGGTGGTGGACAACAAGCCGGGCGCCTCGGGCAACATCGGCACGAGCCTGGTGGCGACCGCCGCCCCCGACGGCTACACCCTGCTGCTGGCCTTCGACGGCACGATGGTCATCAACCCCCATGTCTTCCAGAAGGTGCCCTTCGACACCCTGAAGGACTTCGCACCCGTGGGCAAGATCGGCGATGCGGTGCTCATCCTCGTGGCGCACCCGGGGCTGCCGGCGCGCACCCTGCAGGAGGTGATCGCCCTGTCGCGGCGCGACCCGGCGGGCCTGTCGTACGGCACCTCGGGTATCGGCGGCACGCCGCACATCGCCGGCGAGCTGCTCGCGCAGCGCACCGGCGCGAAGCTCCAGCACGTGCCCTACAAGGGCGGCGGCCAGGCCATCACCGACGCCATCGGCGGCTCGCTGCCCCTCGTGTACACCGCCGTGGCCGGTGCCCAGGGGCATGTGAAGGGCGGCAAGCTGCGGGCCATCGCCGTGTCCAGCGCCGCGCGCAGCCCCTCGCTGCCGGATGTGCCGACCTTCGTGGAGTCCGGGGTGCCGGACTTCGTCGTCAGCTCGTGGGTGGGGCTGCTCGCACCGGCGAAGACGCCCGCGGCCATCCTGCAGCGGCTCAACGCGGAGCTCAACGCCGTGCTGAACGACCCGGCCGCCCGCGAGCGCCTGGCCGTGCTGGGCATCGAGCCCGCTCCCGGCAGCGGCGAGCAGTTCATGCAGGAGATGCAGCGCGACCTGGCGCGCTACGCGCCTGTGGTGCGGGCGGCGGGGATCCGGGCGGAGTAGCCGGCCGGTTTCACGGGCCGCGGCGGCCCCGCCGGGCGGGTCTGCGGGCCCTTGCCTGAAGTAACCAGGCAGTTACAATGGGGCATGAGCCGGCAGCCCGATGCCCCCCGTGCCGTGCGCGATCCGGAGCAGACGCGCGCGCGCATCCTGGAGGCGGCCAAGCTCGAGTTCGCGCGCTCGGGCCTGGCCGGCGCCCGCGTCGACCGCATCGCACTCGAGGCGGGCGCGAACAAGCGCATGCTGTACTACTACTTCGGCAACAAGGACGACCTGTTCGCCGCGGCGCTGGAGTCGGCCTACACCCACATCCGCGAGTCCGAGCGCGAACTGCGCCTGGAGGAAGTCGAGCCCGCCGAGGCCATCCGCCGGCTCGTGGCCTTCACCTGGAACTACTACCTCGAGCACCCGGAGTTCCTGAGCCTGCTCAACAGCGCCAACCTGCACGAGGCGCGCCACCTGAAGAAGTCCGACAAGGTGCGGCCCATGCACTCGCCCTTCGTGGCGATGCTCGACGACATCCTGGACCGGGGCCGCAAGTCCGAGGTGTTTCGCGCCGGGGTCGACCCGGTGCAGCTGTACATCTCGATCGCGGCGCTGTGCTACTTCTACCTCGGCAACCGCCACACGTTGTCGGCCATCTTCGACCGCAACCTGCTGTCGCCGCGGGCCAAGGCCGAGCGGCTCGCGCACGTCACCGAGCTGGTGCTGGGCTACCTGCTGCGCACCTGAGAGCGGGCGCGGACCCGGTGTGGGTCCGCGAGCGAGTTCAGGAGGCGATGCCCTCGTAGAGGTCGCGGCCCCGCGCCAGGGCGCGGATCTTGCCGTCGGCGATGGAGCGCTTGAGCATCCAGAAGCCGCAGTCGGGATGGATGTACTTCACCCGGCCCTCGCCCAGCACCTTCTCCGCGCGCTCGATCGCGTGTGCCACCGCGCTGGCGGACTCCACCTCGGTGGCCTTGATGTCCACCACGCCCAGCCCCAGGCCGATGCGCGGGTCCAGGTCCTTGAAGCCCTCGAGCTCCGACAGCGAGCGGTGCGCGCACTCCAGCACCACGTGGTCGGCGTGCAGCGCGTTGAGGTACTTCATGAGGCTCTGCCAGGTGCCCTTCTGGATGCTCTGGCCGCCGTAGTTGCCGAAGCACAGGTGCACCGCAGGCGTGGTCTTCACCGCATCGAGCACGCGGTTGATCGCCGAGGCGGCCCACTCCCACTCATCGGGGTGGCCGGGCAGGTTCGCCTCGTCGAGCTGCACCACGTCCGCATCGAGGTGGCGCACCTGCTCGGCCAGCACGTCCGCCAGCGCGTGCGCCAGGGCCGGCGTGTCGCCGTAGTGCCGGTCGATGAGCGTCTTGGCCAGCATGTGCGGCCCGGTCACGGTGAACTTGAAGGTGTGCGTGGCCAGCGAGGCCGCGCGGCGGCACGCCAGCGGCAGGTCCAGGGTGCCGCTGCCCAGCGGCCCCTCCACCACGCCAGGCGGGCGCGTGCGGAAGGTCATGCCCGCCGCACTGCGGTAGGCCATGATCTCGTCGAAGGTCATGCGGTGGCGCACGCCGTCCAGCGGGCGCACGAAGTACTCGATCATCCCGTTGGTCTCGGGGTGGTTGACGTCGAAGCGGTAGAGCTCGCCGTCGCACACCACGTCCACCCCGGCCGACTCCTGCGTGCCGATGACCACGCGGGTGGCGTCGATCAGGGCCTGCTCGCTCGGGGCGGCCCAGAGCCAGTCGGGGATGGGGTAGGAACCGACGACGGTGGTCTTGATGCGGGCCATGCGCAGCCTCCTGTTGGTGCGTGGAAGAGGAATGAAGAGGAAGACTTTTATAACTCAATGGTTACAAGTTGGGAAAGAGAAGCCTCTGCAGAACGCAAGGATTACGGGAAAACCACGAATATCGGCTGTTGACACACCGACAGCGGTGGGTAAGAGTTAACCGTTCAGTTATCTCTGCCTCGAATTGGTGCTGCACATGGTCGCTGATGCCCAAACCCAGCCGGCGCTCGGAGAGTCGCTCACCGCCCTGTACCGCCAGGTCGGGCACCTGACGGTGCCGCGGGTCTTCGATGCCGCGCGCATGCGGGCCGCCGTGGCCGACATCGAGGCCTGGGGCGAGGAGTTCCTCGGCGAGCTCCCCGCCGAGCAGCGCGCCTGGTACCTGGACCGTGGCGTGGCCGGCAAGGCGGTGCTGCGCAAGCTCGACAACCCCCACGCGCACCGGCCCCACCTGCTGGCGCTGGCCAGCGACCCGCGCCTGGTGTCGCTCGTGGAGGCGCTGATCGGGCCGGGCGTCAGCGTGTACTTCAGCCAGATCTTCTTCAAGCCGCCCGAAGGAGGCGGCCCGAAGCCGGCGCACCAGGACAACTTCTACTTCGGCCCGAGCGACCCGGAAGGCATGGTCACGGCCTGGGTGGCGCTGGACGATGCCACCCTGGAGAACGGCTGCCTGTACTACGGCGACGGCACCAACCTCGGGCCGGTCTATCCGCATCTCGCGCCCGAGGACGAGCCCTTCAACCTGCAGCTTCCCGCGCACATCCTGGACCGCCAGCCGATGACGCCTGCGCCGGTGCTGCAGGGCGGGGTGTCCTTTCACCACGGCAACACCTTTCACGCCAGCGGCTCCAACCGCTCATCCTCCTGGCGGCGGGCCTGCGCCTTCCATTACGTGAGGAACGACGTGGCCTTCGCGCAGCCCGCGCTGCCCTACGACCACTCGCTGCGCCGGCGCATCACCTGAGCCGCCCCCCGGGACCCGCCATGCCCAATCGCCTGTCGCGCCTGCTCACCTCGCACTGGATCCGGCCCTTCCTGCTCATCTTCACGCTGCTGGTGCTGTGGGACCTGGTGATCCGCATCTTCTCCATCCCGGCCTACCTCATCCCCAAGCCGCTGGAAGTGGTGGGGCAGCTCGCCAAGGAGTGGCCGATGCTGCTGCGCGAGGCCGCACCCACCACCTGGGCCACGCTCGGGGGCTTCGCGCTGTCGGTGCTGGTGGGCGTGCCCGTGGCGATGCTCATCGCCTACTCGCGCCTGGTCGAGAGCTTCGTCTACCCGCTGCTCGTGTTCTCCCAGAGCGTGCCCAAGATCGCCGTGGCGCCGCTGTTCGTGGTGTGGTTCGGCTTCGGGATCATCCCCAAGGTCATCGCCGCCTTCCTGCTGGGCTTCTTCCCCGTCGTGGTCTCCACCGTCATGGGCTTCAAGTCGGTGGAGCGCGACATGGTCGACCTCGCGCGCTCGATGGGCGGCACCCGGCTGCAGATGTTCTTCAAGATCAGCCTGCCCAACGCCCTGCCGGCCATCTTCTCGGGCATGAAGGTCTCGATCACGCTCTGCGTGGTCGGTGCGGTGGTGGGCGAGTTCGTCGGCTCGAACTCGGGCATCGGCTACGTCCTGCAAAAGGCCAACGGCAGCTTCGACCTGCCGCTGATGTTCGCCGCCCTCTTCGTGCTGTCCATGGTGGGCGTGCTGCTGTTCGTGCTGCTGGACTTCCTGGAGCGCGTGGCCATCCCCTGGCACGCCTCGCAGCGCAACGACTTCCAGGCCACCGCCTGAAGCCCGCCTCCGCCCTGAACCGTTTCCCGCCACCGGATTCCCACGACCACACAGGAGACAAGCGATGAAGAGAAGACTGGCCCTTGCGATGTCTGCAGCTGCCCTGGCGCTGTCGATGACGCCCCTGCACGCCTCGGCCCAGGCACGCGAGAAGGTCTCGCTGATGCTCAACTGGTACCTCTACAGCGAGCATGCACCGTTCTTCCTCGGCCGCGAGCGCGGCTTCTTCGAGGCCGAGGGCATCGACCTGGACATCCAGGAAGGGCGCGGCTCCGGCCCGACCATCCAGGCCGTGGCCGCCAAGACCGTGCCCTTCGGCTATGCCGACGTGGGCACGATGATCAAGATCGCCGCCAAGGGCGCGCCGGTCAAGGCCGTGGGCGTGGCGCTGCAGAAGAGCCCCATGGCCGTCATGGGCCTGAGCGAGAAGAACATCCGCAAGCCCGAGGACATCAAGGGCAAGATCGTGGCCGTCACCCCGGGCGACGCGATGTCGCAGATCTGGCCCCTCTTTCTGAAGAAGACCGGCCTGAAGGAAACGGATTTCCGCACCGTGGCCGGTGACGCGCAGACCAAGCTCAACGCCGTGATCAACGGCCAGGCCGATCTGCTGCTGGGCTACCTGATGGACCAGAACATCAAGGTCCAGGACGCCACGAAGAAGCCGGTCACTGTCATTCCCTTCGCCGACTACGGCGTCAACCTGATCGTCTCGGGGATCATCACCCACAACGATCTCGTCAAGGACAAGCCCGACCTCGTGCGGCGCTTCATGCGTGCGGCCACCCGCGCCTTCGAGGAAGCCGAGAAGAACCCCGAGGCCGCCGTGGACGCGATGCTCAAGGCCAGCCCGAAGGCCGGCGTGCGCGAGTCGCTCATCGTCGGGCTGAAGCTCACGACGCCGCTTTACCGCACGGCTGAGACGGCCCGCAACCGGCCCTTCCGTGTCAGCGCCAAGGACATGACCGAGTCCTTCAATATGCTCGTCGAGTACGGCGGCCTGGAGAAGTCGGCCGGCAAGGCCGAGGACTACTACACCAACGACCTGCTGCCCCAGTGACCCTGATCGAGCTGAAGGCCGTCACCAAGGTCTACGAGACCGGTGACGGGCCGGTGGAGTCCCTCAGGCCGCTGAGCTTCTCGATCCGCGAGGGCGAGTTCGTCTCGGTGGTCGGGCCGTCGGGATGCGGCAAGAGCACGCTGCTGAAGATGGTGGCCGGCCTGCTG
>JBMOGN010000156.1:0-7797 GCA_049318345.1 Rubrivivax sp.
CCCATCTCGCCTTCGAGTTCGGCCTTGGGCGTGAGCGCGGCCACGGAGTCCACGACGATGAGGTCCACCGAGCCCGAGCGCACGAGCGCATCGACGATCTCCAGGGCCTGCTCGCCGGTGTCGGGCTGGGAGATGAGCAGCTCCTGCAGGTTCACGCCCAGCTTCTGCGCGTACTGCACGTCCAGCGCGTGCTCGGCATCGATGAAGGCGCAGGTGCCGCAGAGCTTCTGCATCTCGGAGATGACTTGCAGGGTCAGCGTGGTCTTGCCCGAGGACTCCGGGCCGTAGATCTCGATGACGCGCCCGCGCGGCAGGCCGCCCACGCCCAGGGCGATGTCCAAGCCGAGCGAGCCGGTGGACACGACCTGGATGTCCTCGATCTTCTCGCCGTCGCCCAGGCGCATGATCGAGCCCTTGCCGAACTGCTTCTCGATCTGGGCGAGCGCGGCGGCCAGGGCCTTGGCCTTCTCGGTGTTGAGCGCTTTGACGGGTGCGTCCATGGTGTTCTCCTTCGGATGGACCGGATTATGGCCGAAGTGCTGGATGTTTGTACAGCCCTTTTGGGGGTGTCGACGGGGGATATTCAGGGGGTGCGGCGGCTGTCGAGCCCCCCTGAGCGGGGGCATGCGCGCCTAGAATCGACTGCCCAGGCGCAGCCCGCGCCCGCGTCCACCCCGCCGAAGACGGGGCGACCAGGAGACGTCCCGATGCGCATCCTCATCGCCGAAGACGACCAGGTGCTGGCCGACGGGTTGCTGCGCGCGCTGCGCGCCGGTGGCTACGCCGTCGACCAGGTCACCACCGGCACGCAGGCCGACGCGGCCGTGGCCTCGCACGAGTTCGACCTGCTCATCCTGGACCTGGGCCTGCCGAAGATGAGCGGGCTAGAGGTGCTCAAGCGGCTGCGCGCGCGCGGCTCGAGCCTGCCGGTGCTGATCCTGACAGCCGCCGACAGCGTCGAGCAGCGGGTCACCGGCCTGGACCTGGGCGCCGACGACTACATGGCCAAGCCCTTCTCGCTGCAGGAGCTCGAGGCGCGGGTGCGCGCGCTCACGCGCCGCGGCCTGGGTACGGCCTCGCCCATCATCCGGCACGGGCCGCTGAGCTTCGATGCGGCCGGGCGCGTGGCTTACCTGGACGAGCAGATGCTGGAGCTGTCCGCGCGCGAGATCAGCCTGCTGGAGGTGCTGCTGCAGCGCGCCGGGCGCCTGGTGAGCAAGGACCAGCTCGTCGAACGGTTGTGCGAGTGGGGCGAGGAAGTCTCCACCAACGCCATCGAGGTCTACATCCACCGCCTGCGCAAGAAGATCGAGCACGGCCCGGTGCGCATCGCCACCGTCCGCGGCCTGGGCTACTGCCTCGAGAAGATCGCCTCTTGAGCGCTCCCGAGCAGCGCTCGCTGTTCGGCGAGATCCTGGACTGGATGCTCGTGCCGCTGCTGCTGCTGTGGCCGATGAGCCTGGGCCTGACGGGGGTGGTGGCCCAGGAGATCGCCAACCGGCCCTACGACCGGGAGCTGGTGGAGTCCACCAAGCTCATCGGCTCGCAGCTGAGCTTCGAGCCCGGCGCCAGCGGGGTGGTGCCGCACCTGCGCATGAGCACGCAGTCGATCATCGAGATGCTGCGCTCGGACGACACCGACCAGATCTACTTTCAGGTGCTCGGGCCGAGCGGGTCGCTGATCGCCGGGGACGCCGAGCTGCCCGTGCCCGACTACGGCGCGGCTGCCTCGGGCGAGACGCAGGTGCGCGACGACTTCGTGCGCGAGGAGGCGGTGCGGGTGGCCACGCTGTGGCTGCCGCTGCCCGCCGACGCGCAGGGCGGGACGGTGACGGTGCAGCTGGCCGAGACACTGGGCAAGCGCAAGCGGCTGTCGGCCGAGATCATCAAGGGCGTCATCCTGCCGCAGTTCGTCATCCTGCCCATTGCCGTGCTGCTGGTATGGCTCGCGCTGGCGCGCGGCATCCGGCCGCTGGATGCGATGCAGCAGCGCATCCGCGAGCGCCCGGCCGGGGACCTCAGCCCCATCGATGCGCGCGCCGCGCCCCAGGAGCTGCTGCCGCTGGTGCACGCCATCAACGACCTGCTGCTGCGGCTGGACCGCTCGATGTCGGCGCAGAAGCACTTCCTGGCCGACGCCGCGCACCAGCTCAAGACGCCCTTGGCCGGGCTGCGGATGCAGGCGGAGATCGCCGGGCGGGAGATCGACGCCGGCCAGCGCGATCCGCAGGCGCTGAAGACGGCGCTGCACCAAATCGCGCTGTCCAGCCAGCGTGCGGCCCATGCCGTCAACCAGCTGCTGGCCATGGCCCGCGCCGAGGACCGCGAGCAGGCGCTGCGCCAGGAGCACGCCGACCTGGCCGAGATCACGCAGCAGGCGGTGTTCGAGCTGCTGCCCAAGGCGATGGACAAGCGCATCGACCTGGGCTACGAGGGCGAGCAGCCCGGCCAGGCCGCGGGACTGTGGGGCCACCCGGTGCTGCTGGGCGAGCTCGTGCGCAACCTCGTGGACAACGCGCTGCAGTACACCCCGGCAGGCGGCACGGTGACCGCACGCGTGCAGGCCGAGCCCGACGGCCAGGCGCTGGTGCTGCAGGTGGAGGACTCCGGCCCGGGGGTGCCCGAGGCCGAGCGCGACAAGATCTTCCAACCCTTCTACCGCGCGCTGGGCACGGGGGTGGATGGCACGGGGCTCGGGCTGGCGATCGTGCTGGAGATCGCGCAACAGCACGGCGCGCAGGTGACGGTGAGCGACGCGCGCGCGACGGACGCTGCCGCCCCTGCCGCTGACGGCGCGGGGCCCGGCGCGCTCTTCACGGTGCGTTTTGCGCGGGGGCCGCTGCCCCCGGGGTCGCCGCCCGCATTGCCCGCCGCCTGAGCGGCTTGCTCGGCTTGCTCGGCTGGCTCGGCCGGCTCAGGACTGGATGAGCTGGCGGTTGCGGGCCACCGACATCAGGATCCCGAGCCCCAGCCCGAGCGTGACCATCGCGGTGCCGCCGTAGCTGATGAACGGCAGCGGCACGCCCACCACGGGCAGGATGCCGCTGACCATGCCCATGTTGACGAAGGCGTAGGTGAAGAAGCTCAGCGTCACCGCGCCGGCCAGCAGCCTCGCGAACACGGTGGGGGCCATCGCCGCGATCACCAGGCCACGCAGGATGAGCACGGCAAACCCGGCCACCAGCGCGATCACACCGAGCAGCCCGAACTCCTCGGACAGCGCGGCGAAGATGAAGTCGGTGGTGCGCTCGGGGATGAACTCCAGGTGCGTCTGCGTGCCCTGCATGAAGCCCTTGCCGGCCAGGCCGCCCGAGCCGATGGCGATCATCCCTTGCAGGATGTGGAAACCCTTGCCCAGCGGGTCCTTGGTGGGGTCCAGCAGCGTGCACACGCGGTTCTTCTGGTAGTCGCGCAGGACCGGCCAGTCCACTCCCGGCTGACAGATCTGCGGCTCGCTGGCCACCAGCGCGACGATGCCCACGGCGGCCGCCACCAGCACCGGCACGATGAGCTTCCACGACAGGCCGGCGAAGAAGATCACGTACAGCCCCGCCGACAGGATGAGCAGCGCCGTGCCGAGGTCGGGCTGCTTCATCACCAGCAGCGTGGGCACGGCCAGGATGAGGGCGGCCAGCACGAAGTCGACCGGGCGCAGCTGGGCCTCGCGCTTCTGGAACCACCACGCCAGCATCAGCGGCACGGCGATCTTCAGGATCTCGCTGGGCTGCACCACCACCACGCCCAGGTCCAGCCAGCGCGTGGCGCCTTTCTTGGTGATGCCCACCAGCGCCGTGGCCACCAGCAGCGCCACGCCCAGCGCGTACAGCGGCACGGCCAGTGCCATGAGCCGGCGCGGGGGCACCTGCGCGACAGCCAGCAGCACGACCAGCGCGATCAGCATGTTGCGCCCGTGGTCGACGAAGCGCGTGCCGTGGTCGTAGCCGGCCGAGTACATCACCAGCAGCCCCAGCAGCGCCAGCCACAGCGCGGCCAGGCCCAGCGGCACGTCCAGCCCGCGCACGAAGGGACGCAGCCGCTGGCGCAGCGAGGGCCGCTCGATGACGGCGTTCACCGCACGTCCCCGGCGCCGGGTGGCGCCACATCGGCGGCCCGGCGCGGCGTGCCGATGGGTGCGGCCGACTTCCCGAGCCGCGTGGCCGCCATGTCCTCCTCGCTGGGCAGCAGCCCGAGCAGCGCGTAGTCGAAGACCCGCCGCGCGATCGGGGCGGCCGCCTCGGCGCCGAAGCCCGCGTTCTCCACCACCACCGCCAGCGCGATGGTGGGGCTGTCCACGGGAGCCATGGCCACGTACAGGGAGTGGTCGCGCTTGTGCTCCTCGAGCTTGGCGGCGTTGTACTTCTCGTTCTGGCGGATGCCCACGGCCTGCGCCGTGCCGGTCTTGCCCCCGCTGGCGTACGGCGCGCCGGCGAACACCCGCGCGGAGGTGCCGTCCTGCGTGACGGCTTGCAGCGCGCGGCGCACCACCTCCACGTGCGCGGGCTTGAGCGCCAGCGGCTCGCGCGCCGGCGCCGCCACGCCCTCGCGCGAGCCGGTGACGGGATCCTCGATGGCGCGCACCAGGCGCGGGGCGAAGCGCTGGCCGCCGGAGACGAGCGTGGACATCGCCTGGCCGAGCTGCAGCATGGTGAAGTTGTTGTAGCCCTGGCCGATGCCCAGCGAGATCGTCTCGCCCGCGTACCAGCGCTGCTGCTCGGGCTTGCGGTAGGCGCGGCGCTTCCACTCGGTGGACGGCAGCAGCCCGGTGACCTCGCCGTCCAGGTCGATGCCCGTGCGCACGCCCAGCCCGAAGGGCGAGAGCTGCTGGTGGATGAGGTCCACGCCCATCTCGTTGGCCAGCGAGTAGTAGTAGACGTTGCTGGACTTCACGATCGAGCGGTGCATGTCCACCGGGCCCAGGCCGGCGTCGCCGTGGCTGCGGAAGACGTGGTTGCCGAACTGGAAGGTGCCCGCATCCATGATGACGGTGGAGGCCGCGCGCTTGCCCGACTCCAGCGCCGCCATGGCCATGAAGGGCTTGAAGGTGGAGCCCGGCGGGTAGGTGCCGCGCAGCGCGCGGTTGAGCAGCGGCTTGTCGATGGACTCGTTGAGCTCGCGCCAGCTGTCCGCGTCGATGCCCTCGACGAAGAGGTTGGGGTCGAAGGTGGGCTTGCTCACGAAGGCCAGGACCTCGCCGTTGCGCGGGTCCAGGGCCACCAGCGCGCCGCGCCGGTCGCCGAACATCTCCTCCACCAGGGCCTGCAGCCGGATGTCCAGCGACAGCACGAGCTTGCTGCCGGGCACCGGCGCGCGGCTGCGCAGACGCCGCACCGGGCGCCCGCCGGCGCTGGTCTCCACCTCCTCGTAGCCGGTGCGCCCGTGCAGCGCCTCCTCGTAGTGCTGCTCCAGGCCGAGCTTGCCGATGTACTCGGTGCCGCGGTAATTGGCCTGGCGCTCCTCGGGCCACTCCTCCATCGCCGCCTTCTCCGCCGGGTTGACGCGGCCGATGTAGCCCAGCAGGTGGCTGCCCACCTCGCCCAGGGGGTACTGGCGGAACAGCCGCGCGCGCACCTCCACGCCGGGGAAGCGGTAGCGCTGCGCCATGAAGCGCGCCACCTCCTCGTCGCTCAGCCGGGTGCGGATGGGCAGCGACTCCGCCCCCTTCAACTCCTCCTGGAGCCGCCGAAAGCGTCGGCGGTCGCGCGGGGTGATGTCCACCACCGTGGCGAGATCGTCGATGAGCGCGTCCAGGCGCGCGCCGCGGGGTGGGCCGATCTCCAGCGTGTAGGCCGAGTAGTTGGTGGCCAGCACCACGCCGTTGCGGTCCACGATGAGGCCGCGGTTGGGCACGATGGGCACCACCGCGATGCGGTTGGCCTCGGCCTGCGTGGCCAGCTCGTCGTGCCGCACCACCTGCAGCCACAGCAGACGCGCCAGCAGCAGCGCGAAGCCCACGAGCACGAAGGCGGCCGCGGCCGCCAGCCGCGAGCGGAATCGCTCGAGCTCGATCTCGGGGTCGCGGTAGGCGGTCATGCGGCGCTCACAGCGGACGGTGCTTGTCGGGGTCGGGCGGGCGGCGCTGCGGGGCCAGCAGCACCACGCTGGCCGGCGGCCACAGCAGCGTCTGCAGCAGCGGGGCGGCCAGCAGCCACCAGCCGGGGAACTGGCCCCCGCTGGCCAGGCGCACGAGCAACGCGGCCAGCGTGCCGGCGACGAACACCGGCAGCACCTGCACCGCCTGTTCCAGCACGCCGAAGGACATCAGCCGGCGCTGCATGCGCCCGGCGGCAAAGGCCATGAGCGTGTAGGCCAGCGCGTGCTGCCCGAGCAGCGAGGCCTCGGCCACGTCCATGAGCAGCCCGAAGGCGAAGGCCAGCCCCATGCCCACACGGCGCGGCTGGTGCACGTTCCAGAACACGAGCACCACGGCCATGAGGTCGGGCAGCCCGGGCTGACGCCCCAGCGGCAGCAGGTGCCAGGCCAGGGCCGCCAGCAGCGTCAGGGCGATGAACCAGGGGTTGGCCGGCAGCAGCAGCTGGCCGTAGCCGCGGGGCATCATCGGCCGTCTCCCCGGGGCTCGCGCACGCCCGGGCGCGAGGCCGCGCGCGCGGCAGGCGCGGCGCGCGGTGCGGGCGCCGGCGCGGCCTGCGGCGGCGCGGGCAGCTGGGCCGACAGCGGCTCGAGCACGAGCACGTGGCGCACGCCGTCGGTGGGCGCGGCCGGCTGCAGCGCGATGTCGGCAAAGGCCGATTCCGCGCGCCGGTTCACCGCCGCCACGCGCGCCACATGCAGCCCCGGCGGGTA
The DNA here is from genome assembly GCA_049318345.1 of Rubrivivax sp. Lineage (GTDB taxonomy): Bacteria > Pseudomonadota > Gammaproteobacteria > Burkholderiales > Burkholderiaceae_C > Rubrivivax. The sequence goes on from JBMOGN010000156.1 coordinate 6,802, forward strand.
CACGCCGTCCAGCCCGCTCGTGACGAGCAGGTCGCCCTCGCGCACATCGGCATTGGTGGCGATGAAGCGCAGCTCCAGCCCCGAGCCGGCCCCACCGGCGCCGCCGAAGGCCGCGCTGCGCGCCTGGGTGCGCTCGTTGAGCACGGGAATGGCGGCCCGGCGGTCGCCCAGCAGCGTGACCTCCGACATCAGCGGGTACACGCGTGTGACCTGGCCCAGGACGCCGGCCTCGTTGATCACGGGCGAGCCGGGCTGCACGCCCTGCAGCTGGCCGCGGTCGACGAAGACCTTGCGCGAGTAGGGGTCGGCCGCCTCGTACAGCACCTCGGCGGGCTGGCTGCGCACGCTCAGCGCCGGGCGCAGCTCCAGCAGCGCGCGCAGCCGGGCGTTCTCGCGCGCGAGCGCATCGGCCTGCGCCGCCTGGGCCGACTGCCGCGCCAATGCGGCGCGCGCGGCCTCCTCGCGGGTGCGGGCCTCCTGGATGCCGTCGAGGTAGTCGCGCCCGCGCTCCCAGGCCACCAGCGGCGCGGCCAGCGCCCGCTGCAGCGGCTGCATCCCGGTGGCCAGCGCCGCGCGCAGCGGGTCCACCACCTGCCAGCGCGCGTCGGCCAGCATCAGCCCCACCGACAGCAGGCCGAAGAAGACCAGCCGCACCCCGGCCGAGGGGCCCTGGCGGAAGAAGGGCGGGGGCGAGCGGTCGAAGTTGCGCGAGGCCATGGTGATCGCCGCAGCTGGCGTCGTGCGCGGGGGGGACGCGGCAGCGCTCGGCGGGCGCGCGGCAAGGCGGGCGGCCCGACGGGGCGCGCGCCTACTCCGAGGTGAAGATGGTGCCCAGGCGCTCCATGCGCTCCAGCGCCATGCCGCAGCCTCGCACCACGCAGGTCAGCGGGTCCTCGGCCACCAGCACGGGCAGCCCGGTCTCCTCGGCCAGCAGGCGGTCCAGGTCGCGCAGCAGCGCGCCGCCGCCGGTGAGCATCATCCCGCGCTCGGCGATGT
>JBMOGN010000157.1:0-7758 GCA_049318345.1 Rubrivivax sp.
CGGCCGGCTGCGGCCGCTGGCGGTGACGACGGCCCGCCGCATGAGCCAGCTGCCGGGCGTGCCGTCGGTGGCCGAGACCTACTCCGGCTTCCAGGCCGAGGGCTGGCACGGCGTGTTCCTTCCCGCGGGCACGCCGCGGGAGATCGCCGTGCGGCTGGACGAGGTCATCCGCCGTGCGCTCAAGGCCGCCCCCGTGGAGCGCTGGATGGAGGAAAACGGCCTGAAGGCCGGCCAGCTCGGCCTCGAAGCCTTCGCGGAGATGGTCCGGGCCGACCACGCCCGCTGGGGTGCCGTGGTGCGTGCGCGCCAGGTCGTGCCGGACTGAGCAGGCGCGGTAGCCCATGAGCCTGTGGCACGACCCCGACTCCCTGCCCGCGCTGCCGAGCCCGGCGCCGCCGGGCACGCTGGCCAGGCATCTGGACATCGTCTTCGTGCAGCGCGACGAGCACGGCGCGGTGGCTACGATGCCGGTGGACGAGCGCACGCGCCAGCCCGCCGGGCTGCTGCACGGCGGCGCCTCGGTGGCGCTGGCCGAGACCGTGATGAGCGCAGCCGCGTCCTGGACCGTGGACCGCACGCGCTTCCAGGTGGTGGGCCTGGAGATCAACGCCAACCACCTCCGCGCGGTGCGCACCGGCCGGGTCACGGCGACCGCGCGGCCGGTGCACCGCGGGCGCAGCACGCAGGTGTGGGCCTGCGAGATCCGCGACGAGCAGGGCGCGCTGGTGTGCACCTCGCGCATGACGGTGAGCGTGCTGGAGCGCCGGCCATGACGGCGGCGCTGCTGTGCGCCGGGCAGCGGCTCGAAGGCGCGCAGGTCGATGCGCTCGTCGCCCGCTGTGCGGCCTCGCTGCGGGCGGCTGGCGTGCGCGAGGGCGACGCCGTGGGCCTGCTGCTGCGCAACGAGCCGAGGCTGCTCGTGGCGATGCTGGCCGCGCGCCGCGTGGGCGCCTATGCCGTGCCCGTCAACTGGCACTTCCAGTCGGCTGAGGCCGGCGCGATCTTTGCCGACGCCGGGCTGCGGCTGCTGTTCGTCCACGCGAGCCTGCTGGCCGGCGTGCAGGGCGTGTTGCCCCCGCAGACGGCCGTGGTGGTGCTCGAGGACCCGCCTGCGCTGCGCGAGGACTACCGCCTGGATCCCCCGGCAGCCGTGCCCGCCGGCCTCGCAAGCTGGGAAGACTGGCTGGCCCCGCAGCCCGACACCGGCGAGCCCGCCGCGCCCCGCAGCGCCATGAGCTACACCTCGGGCACCACCGGCCAGCCCAAGGGCGTGCGGCGTGCACCGATGACGCCCGATCACGTCCGCCGCGTGGCCGAGGTCAACCGGGAGGCCTTCGGGCTGGAGCCGGGGGCGCGGGTGATGGTGGTCACGCCGCTGTACCACAGCGCGCCGGTGGCCTATGCCATGCAGGCCATGGCGGTGGCCGAGTGCCTGGTCGTCGAGCCGCGCTTCGAGGCCGAACGCTGCCTGGCGCGCATCGCGCAGCACTGCATCAGCCACCTGTACCTCGTGCCCACGCTCATGCACCGGCTGCTGAAGCTGCCGCCGTCCGTGCGCGGGCGCCACGACCTGTCCTCGCTTCGATTCGTGCTCCACGGGGCTGCACCCTGTCCACCGGAGGTCAAGCGCGCGCTCATCGCCTGGTGGGGCCCGGTCGTGCACGAGTTCTACGGCGGCGGCGAGGCGGGGCCCGTGGCGGCCATCGGGTCGTCCCAGTGGCTGCGCAAGCCCGGCAGCGTGGGGCGCCCGCTTCCGCATGCCCGCGTGTGCATCACCGACGCGCAGGGCGCCGAGCTCCCGCGCGGGGCCACCGGCACCATCTACGTCGAGCAGCGCGCCTACCCGGGCTTCAGCTACCACGGCCGCCCCGAGCTGCGCGCGGCCTGCACGCACCCGCGCGATCCGGCGCTCTTCACGCTCGGCGATATGGGCCATGTGGACGAGGAAGGATTTCTCTACATCAGCGACCGCAGCAAGGACATGGTCATCTCCGGCGGCGTGAACATCTTTCCCGCCGAGATCGAGGCGGCGCTGGCCACCATGCCCGGCGTGCGCGACTGCGCCGTCTTCGGCGTGCCCGACGAGGAGTTCGGCGAGGCGCTGCTGGCCGTGGTGGAGCCCGAGGGCGAGGCCGGGCTCGACGGGGCCCAGGTGCAGGCCTGGCTACGTGCACGCGTGGCCGGCTACAAGGTGCCGCGGCGCGTGGAGTTCCGCACCGGGCTGCCGCGCGAGGACAGCGGCAAGATCTTCAAGCGCCGCCTGCGCGAGCCTTACTGGCAGGCGGCAGGGCGCCGAATCTGAGTTCGAAAGAGCAGCGCATGACCGACGCCTCCCCCGCTGCTGTCCCCGTGCCGGTGCCCGTGCCCCTGCCCGTTCGTTTCTTCCTGGATTTCGTGTCCACCTACTCCTACTTCGCCGCGCAGCGCATCGATGCGGTGGCCGCCCGCCACGGCCGTGCGGTGCACTGGCAGGTGGTCTCGCTGCCGCATGTGTTCCGCCAGGCTGGCACCACCTCGCCGCTGGAGCAGCCGCTCAAGCTCGCCCACAACCGGCAGGACGTGGGGCGGCTCGTGGCCATGAGCGGGCTGCCCTTTCGGCGCCCAGAGGGGACGCCCGACGTGCAGCGCGCGCGGTTGCTCTTTCACCGGCTGCGCCGCAATGATGCCGGCCTGGCCGCGCGCTTTGCGCGCGCAGCGATCACGCTGCGCTTCGGTCAGGGCGTGGAGCTCGCTGACGCCGGCGCGCTGCGCCAGGCCTGTGCCGGCCTGGGCGTGGCCGCGGGAGACATCGAGGCGGTCTGCGCCGACGAGCCCGATCCGCAGGACCGCGCCGCTCTCGTCGCTGCCACCGACGAGGCGCTGGCCGCCGGCATGTTCGGCGCGCCCTTCGCCGCCGTGGGCACCCAGTGCTTCTGGGGCCAGGACCGTGTCACCGACCACCTCGACTGGTGGCTTACCCAGCAGGCGGCCGCCCCCGAGCCGCCCCACCCCGCACCCTGACCGTGAGGAGACGACGATGAGCGCGAACCGACCCGTATCCACACCCGTAACCGCAACCGCATCCCCATCCGCACCCGACTCCGGGCCCACGCGCCGCCGCGCGCTGAGCTGGGGCGCTGCCGCCGCCAGCGCGCTGGCCGTGCCCGCCGTGCGCGCGCAGGCCGAGATCGTGCTGCGCATCGGCGCCGGGCACCCGACGCCGGCTCTGGCCTACGTGCTCGTGGGCGACACCTTCTTCGTGCCCGAGGTCACCCGCCGCGCCAAGGAGCGGGGCCTGAACGTGCGCTTCGTCAAGGCCTGGGCGGGCACGGTGGCCAAGCTCGACGGCATCGTGGAAGCGGTGCAGAAGGGCGCCCTGGACATCGGGCTGTCGGTGCCGGCTTTCGAGCAGTCGCGCACGGCGCTGCTGAACTACGGCCAGTACTTCCCCTTCACCACCACCGACCCGTTGTTGCAGGCGCGCGTGGCCATGCGCATGCTCAAGGAGGTGCCGGCGCTGCAGGACAGCATGAAGTCCTACGGGCTGCACGTGCTGGCGATGTCGGCCTCCGAGAACTACGGGATGATGCTGCGGCGCGAGGTCACGGGCATCGACGGCCTCAAGGGCCTGAAGCTTGCCTGCGCCGGCGCCAATGCGCCCTGGGCGCAGTCCGTGGGCGCGGTGCCGGTGCAGATGCCCATCGGCGAGAACTACCAGGCGATCCAGACCGGCCTGATCGACGGCAACATCTACTTCGCCACCGGCTTTGCCGCCTTCAAGCTGCACGAGGTGGCGAAGTTCTACCTGCTTGCCGACTTCGGCTCGCTCGTGAGCAACTCGATGTTCATGAACGCCGAGCGCCGCCGGGCGCTGCCGCGCGAGCTCGTCGCCCTCGTCGACGAGGTGGCCGCGGAGAGCGCGGTGAAGATCGCCGAGATCAGTGCCAAGCGCCACCAGGATGCGGTGGACGGCAACAAGGACAAGGTGAAGTTCATCCCCGTTTCCGCGGGCGACCGCAGGCGCTGGGCCGAGGCCATGAAGGACCTGCCCGCGACCACCGCGCGCGAGCTCGACGGCAAGGGCCTGAAGGGCAGCGACACCTTCCGTGCCTACGTGCGCTTCATGAAGGAAGCCGGGCACGCCTTCCCCTTCGACTATCCGGTCTGAGGCGCCGATGCAAGCTGCTGCCACCACGGCCGTGGACCGCTCGCTCGAGCGGGCCACGCGCGCCCTGCACGCGGTCGGCGCGGCCACGATCGCGCTGCTCACGCTCGTGATCCTGTACGACGCCGGCGGGCGGCTGCTGTTCAACCGGCCCTTCCCGGGCACGACCGAGCTCGCGGCCAATGCGATGGTGCTCATCACCTTCCTGCAGATGCCCTACGCGATCCTGCACGGCAAGCTGCTGCGGGTGACCTTCCTGTACGACCGCGTGCCCCGCGGCGGCCGGGCCGCGCTCAACGCACTGGCCTTCGGCGTCGGCGCGGCCTTCTTCGCCGCGATCGCGACGATGGGCTGGGAGCCGCTCGTGCACAGCGTGCAATCGGGCGAGTTCTACGGCACCAACGCCTTTCGCATACCGGCCTGGCCGCTGCGCGGGGCGACTTTCGTGCTGTGGCTGGCTGCGGCCGCGGTGTGCGTGCGGCTCGTCTGGCTCGCGCTCACGGGCCGCTTCGACCAGCCCGCCGAGGCGGGGCACTGAGGGGGCGCGATGGGTGCAAACGGCATCTGGTGGATCCTCGGGCTGCTCGCGCTGGCGTCCTTCGTCGGCATCCCGGTGGCCTTTTCCTTCGCACTGGCGGCGGCTGTCGGGCTCACCTTCTCGCTGGGCGGCATCGGCCCGGTGCTCGCGCTGCTGCAGCAGACGGCGCTGGACGGCGTGAAGGAGTACAACTTCGTCGTCCTGCCGCTGTTCACGGTGATGGGCATGCTCATCGCGTACTCGGGTGCGGCGGCCGACCTCTTCAACGTCGTGAACCGGCGCCTGGCCGGCGTGCCTGGGCGGCTCGCGGTGGCCACCGTGGGCGGCAACGCGGTGTTCGCCGCAGTGACCGGGGTGGGCATCGCCTCGGCCGCGGCCTTCAGCCACGTGGCCTACCCGGCCATGCGCCGCGCCGGCTACGCGCGCAGCTTTGCCACGGGCTGCATCGCGGGCAGCTCCGTGCTCGGGCTGCTCATTCCGCCCTCGGTCTTCATGATCGTCTGGGGCATCCTCACCGAGCAGTCGGTGGGCAAGCTCTTCGCCGCGGGGGTGTTCCCGGGGATCCTGCTGGCCACGCTCTATGCGCTGTACTGCGTGATCGCGGTCAAGCTCAAGCCTGAACTCGCGCCCGAGCCGCGCGAGGAAGACACCGCGCCGCCCGACGCCGCGCAGCGCCGCAGCGAGCTCATCGGCTGGCTGGGCGTCACGCTGCTGATCGTGGTGACGCTCGGGGGTATCTGGTTCGGCTACTGCACCCCCACCGAGGGCTCGGCGGTCGGCCTGGTCGGCTCGGTATTGCTGGCCTGGGCCAAGGGCATGAGCGTGCCGCGGCTCGTCGACTCCTTCGTCGAGGCCGGCAAGACCACCACCCCGATCCTGCTGCTGCTGCTGTGCGCGACCATGTACACGAAGCTGCTGGCCCTCGAGGGCGTGCCCGACCAGGTGCGCGAGCTGCTCGAGGGGATGGGGCTGGGCCCCGCGGGCACGCTGCTCTTCATGGTGCTCACCTGGTTCATCCTCGGCTGCCTGATCGACTCGATCTCGATCATGCTGCTGACGGTGCCCATCTTCTGGCCGATCGCGCAGGCGCTGGGCTTCGAACCCATCACCTTCGCCCTCGTGGGCATCCTCGTCATCGAGGCGGGCGTGCTGACGCCGCCCTTCGGCATCGGCGTGTTCGTCGTCAAGGCGGCGGTGCCGGACCGCTCCATCCGCATCCAGGAAATCTTCGCCGGCGCCACGCCCTACTGGATCCTCATCCTCGTCGTGGCGGCGTGCGTGTGGTTCTGGCCGCCGCTGGCCACCTGGCTGCCCTCGCGGCTCTAGCCGGGCCCGCGCTCTGCGAACCCTCGTCTGCCGATCACACCCCCCAACAGGAGCACCCCATGAGTTCCACCCCGGGCCCCACCCTGTACACGCGCGTTGCCGGAGAAGGCATCGAGATGCCGGTGGAGGAGGTGATGAAGAACGTCGCCTTCTACCGCGACCTCGTCGTCGACCCCAACGCCTTCGTCGACAAGGCCGACCCCACCAAGCGGCTGCCGATCAAGTACGTGATCTCCACCGACCACAAGGCGGCGCCCGCGGGCATCGCCACGCCGCACAAGTTCCACATGTGCTTCATCGAGAGCAGGGCCGGCAACTCGCCCGTGATCCACGCCCACGAGTACCGCGAGATCTTCATGCCGCTGAAGGGCACCTACCGCATCTACTTCAACAAGGACCCCGAGCAGTTCGTCGAGCTCGGCCCCTACGACACCTTCTCGGTGCCCCCGCGCCTGTGGCGCCGCGTGGAGCAGCAGGGCGAGCCCGGCACGCAGGGAATGATCATGGTGATGTACGACGACGTGGAAGATCCCAACACCGGCATCTTCGTGCCGCAGGAGGTGATCGACGCCGACCGCGCCCGCGGGCACGACCCCTACGCGAAGGCTTCCTCCACATGATCCTCGTCACCGGTGCCAATGGCATGACCGGCCGCGCGGTGATCGCCGCGCTGCACCGGCGCGGCGCGCGGGTGCGGGCCACCACCACGCGTGTGGAGTCCGAGGCGGCGCTGCGCGAGGCGGGTGCGCACGAGGTGGTGCAGGCCCGCTTTGCCGACGCAGGCGCCCTCGGCGAGGCCATGCGCGGTGTCCACACCGTCTTCCATGTGCCCCCGCGCATGAAGCCCGAGGAGGTGGACAACGGCCTGGCCGTGATAGCCGCCGCGCGCGGGGCCGGCGTGCATCGTCTGGCGCTGCACAGCGTCATCAACTCGCAGGTGCAGGCCATCCGCTTTCACACCCACAAGCGCCTGGTGGAGGAGGCGGCCATCACCAGTGGACTGCCCTGGATCATCTTCCAGCCCACCAACTACATGCAGAACGTGGCCTGGCAGTGGGCGCGGCTCGTCGAACACGGAGAGCTGCTCTTTCCGTACTCGGCCGAGGTGCCGGTGTCCTGGCTGGACCTGAACGACTACGCCGAGGGCGTGGCCCGTGCCCTCACCGAGCCGGGCTTCGACTACGGCACCTACGAGATGGCCAGCGCGCGAGAGCCCCTCACGCGCCACCAGATGGCCGCGATCTGGTCGCGCGTGCTCGGACGCGAGGTGCGCGCGGCGACGATGCCGCTGGACACCTACATGGCGTTGCCGCACTGGCAGGGCCGCGATCCGCGTGAACTTGCGTTGTTGCGCACGATGTTCGAGGAGTTCGACCGCCACGGCGCGCCGGGCGGGAACTGGCGCGTGCTCGCGATGCTGCTCGGGCGGGAGCCGACCGGTTACGAGGCCTTCGCACGCCGCTTCGCCGCTTCGCGCGGGGTGCTGCCAGCCTGAGCCGCCCCCCGCGCCATCCGTCCGGTTCACCCTGCACCCCTTGCCCCAGAAGGAGACTGCCATGCCCCGATTCCTGCCCCGCCGCGAGTTCGTGCTCGCTGCCCCCGCGCTGGCCCTGGGCAGCGCCTGCTCCACCCCGGCTCCGGCGCCTTCACCCGCCGCTCCCGTTCCCACACCCACGCCTGCTCCTTCGGCAGCCTCCGCCCCCGCCCCACGCCCCTGGACCGACCAGCCCGCCTTCTCCATCGTCCGGGT
>JBMOGN010000158.1:0-7672 GCA_049318345.1 Rubrivivax sp.
GGCCCGGCCGCATCCACAGGTGGAAGGTGTTGCCCAGGATGATCTGCGCGCCCATCTCCTGCAGCGAGCGCGGCATCACGCCCTTGACGGTGCCGTAGGTGCCCACCGGCATGAACACGGGCGTCTGCACGACGCCGTGGTTCAGGGTGAGGCGGCCGCGGCGCGCATGGCCGTCGGTGCGCAGGAGTTCGAACTGAAGCATGGGGCGATTGTCGGGGCAGGCGCGCGCCCGTCGCGCCGCCGGGTGGGTTCGCGGCCGCTCAGCGGATGCGGCATTTGCCGTTGGCGAGATCGTAGGCGGCCACCAGTGGCGTGAACAGCAGCAGGCCGCTGCTCGACGCAAAGCAGTCCGGCTTGACGGTGCGCGAGACGGACTCGGTCAGGCGCTGGTCGGCGCCTGCAGGGCCCTCCGGCAACGGGGCTGCACCTCGGGCTTCGGCCATCTGGCGCACCGCGCCCTTGCTGGCGCGAAGCGCCTGACGCAGCGCCTCGCCGTCGAGCCGCAGTGGGGCGCTGGCGGCCGCAGGCGCGGGAGGGGCCACGCTGGGGGCCACGCCGGGCGCCTGCGCCTGGCCGACGGGCGGGCGGGCCGTAACCGCGGCGGCGTCGGAGTCGGGTGCAAGGGCGATCGCCGGGGCCGTGGGTGCCGCAGGGTTCGCGCGCGGGGCGGCGGGAGCACGAGCGGCAACGGGGTTGTCGGGCGCAGCAGGGGTGGCGGGGCTGGATGGGCGGGAGGGGCCCGCGGCGCGGGTGCGGTCGGCCGGGTTGGGGGTCGAGGGGGGCCTGGTCGGCGCCTGCCCGGCTACCTCCGGCGGCAGCGGGCGAGCCCACACGAGCACCGGCGTGGCGCCAGCCGCCTGGGGCAGCGGCTGCAGGCGCTCGGGCCGGCTGGAGACGAACGCCGCAAGGATCGCCGCGGTGAGCGCAGTGGCCAGAACCGCGCTGGCCGCGCGTTGAGACGCATTGATCGAGGTCAAATGCGAATAATTCTCATTTGATACACTACGCATCCGATTCCTGATCCACAAAAGGGTCCCCCACATGTCCCGCCTGCCCATCCGATCCTGTCTGAGGCAATTGGTTCTCGGCGCCGTGCTGGCGCTCACCGCGGCGGCCGGCCTCGCCCAGCCGGCGACCCTGAACGTGTACTCGGCCCGGCACTACCCGAGCGACGAGGCCCTGTATGCCGGCTTCACCCAGGCCACGGGCATCCGCATCCAGCGCGTGGACGCCGACGACGCGGGCATCCTGGCGCGGCTGAAGACAGAGGGCGCGTCCTCACCGGCCGATGTCATCCTGCTCGTGGACGCGGCGAGGCTGTGGCGGGCACAGGTCGACGGGCTGTTCCTGCCGGTGAAGTCCGAGGCGCTGGAAGCGGCCATCCCGGCTCAGCTGCGCGCCAAGCCCGAGACCGACGGCGCCACCGCCTGGTTCGGACTGTCCACGCGCGCGCGGATCGTGGTGCACGACAAGGCGCGCGTGAAGCGCGAGGACGTGGACACCTACGAGAAGCTCGCCGACCCCCGGCTCAAGGGCCTGCTGTGCGTGCGCTCGGGCGCGCACCCCTACAACCTGAGCCTCTTCGGCTCGATGGTCGAACACCGGGGCGAGGCCCCCACCGAGGCCTGGCTCAAGGGCCTCGTGGCCAACCTGGCCCGGGCACCGAAGGGCGGGGACACCGACCAGATCCGCGGCGTGGCCTCGGGCGAGTGCGGCGTGGCGCTGACCAACACCTACTACCTCGCGCGCCTGATGCGCTCCACGCGGCCCGAGGACCAGGCCGCCATGGCGCGCCTGGGCATCGTCTTCCCCAACCAGGCCAGCTGGGGCACGCACGTGAACGTGGCCGGCGCCGCCGTGGCGCGTCACTCCCGCAATGTGCCCGCGGCCCTGCGCTTCATCGAGTACCTGGCCAGCCCCGCCGCGCAGGCGCACTTCGCCGACGGCAACAACGAGTGGCCCGCCGCGCGCGGCGTGAGCTTCGACAACCCGGCGCTCAAGGCGATGAGCGGCGGATCGTTCAAGAGCGAGCTCGTGCCGGTCAGCCGCGTGGGCATGAACCAGGTGAAGGTGCAGCAGATGCTCGACCGGGTGGGCTTCAAGTAGCCGCCAGCTGCCCCCCGCCAGCCCGCCAGCCCGCCGCTCAGCGGCGGGCCAGCAGCATCGCGTCGCCGTAACTGAAGAAGCGGTAACGCTGCGCCACCGCGTGCCGGTACAGCGCCATCACGTGGTCGTGGCCGGCAAAGGCGCTGACCAGCATCATGAGCGTGCTGCGCGGCAGGTGGAAGTTGGTCACCAGCAGGTCCACCACGCGGAACCCGAAGCCCGGCGTGATGAAGATGTCGGTCTCGCCCGTGACCGGCTCGAGCCGGCCGCCGCGTGCGGCCGACTCCAGCGAACGCACGGTCGTCGTGCCCACCGCCACGATGCGCCCGCCCGCGGCGCGCGTGGCCTGGATGGCCGCCACCGTGGACGCGCCCACCTCGAACCACTCGCTGTGCATGCGGTGCTCGGCCAAGCTGGCGGCGCGCACCGGCTGGAAGGTGCCCGCGCCCACGTGCAGCGTCACGCTGGCGCGCTGCACCCCGCGCTCGTCCAGCGCGCGCAGCACGCCCTCGTCGAAGTGCAGCGCCGCCGTGGGTGCGGCCACCGCGCCGGCACGCGCGGCAAAGACGGTCTGGTAGCGCCGCTCGTCCTCGGCGTCGTCGGCGTGCTCGATGTACGGCGGCAGCGGCACGTGGCCGCAGGCCTCCAGCAGCCCCAGCGGGTCGGCCGGGAAGGCCAGGTGAAAGAGGCTGCCGTCCGGCCCGGCGCGGCCCAGCACCTCGGCCTCGAAGCCCCCGTGGGCGGCGTCCCGGCCGTGGAAGCGCACGACGCTGCCCGGGCGCGGCGACTTGCTGGCGCGCAGGTGTGCCCACACCGCATGCGGCACGCCCGGCGCCGCCGGCAGGATGCGCTCCACCAGCGCCTCCACCGCCCCGCCGCTGGCCTTGGCCCCGTGCAGCCGCGCCTTGATCACGCGCGTGTCGTTGAAGACCAGCAGGTCGCCCGCGCGCAGCAGCCCGGGCAGGTCGCGAAAGACCCGGTCCGCCGCCGCCGGCCCGGTGCCGTCCAGCAACCGCGAGGCGCTGCGCTCGGCAGCAGGGTGCTGCGCGATGAGCGCCGGCGGCAGCTCGAAGTCGAAGTCGTCGGGGGTCAGGCCACCCGGGGAAGGCCCGGCAGCGGGGTGGGTCTCGGACATGGCGTGCAGGCTGTACCGGCCTGGCAGTGGAAGACGCGCAGAATTCTTCCATGGCCGCACCGAGCGCACCGCCTCGTTCCCCAAAGCCCCTGTCAGCGCCCAGATCGGGGCAACAGTCCGCGCCGCAGCGCGCGCTGCACAAGCTCGGCCTCGTGCGCGACATCGACCTGGCGCTGCACCTGCCCTTGCGCTACGAGGACGAGACGCGAGTGGAGCCCATCGGCTCGGCACGCGAGGGCGACACCGTGCAGGTCGAGGGCGAGGTGCAGGACTGCCGCGTGGAGTTCCGCCCGCGCCGCCAGCTCGTCGTGCGACTGGCCGACGCCACGGGCGAGGTCGTGCTGCGCTTCCTGAACTTCTACCCGTCGCACCAGAAGACGCTGGCCGCCGGGCAGCGGCTGCGCGTGCGCGGCGAGGTGCGCGGGGGCTTCCTCGGCCGGGAGATGGTGCACCCGGCCTTCCGCGCGGTGCAGCCGGGCCAGGAGCTGCCCACCACCCTCACCCCGGTGTACCCCACCAGCGCGCAGCTGCCCCAGGCCTACCTGCGCAAGGCCGTGGCCTCGGCGCTGGCACGCGCGCCGCTGCACGAGGTGCTGCCGCCGGGCACGGTGCCCGGCGGGCTGCCGAGCCTGGCCGAGGCGGTGCGGCTGCTGCACGAGCCCCCGCGCGGGGTGCCGCTGGCCGCGCTGGAAGACCGCGCCCACCCGGCCTGGCAGCGGCTGAAGTTCGACGAGCTGCTGGCCCAGCAGCTCGCGCAGGCGCAGGCCGTGGCCGCGCGCGCGCGGCTGCGCGCCCCGCGCATCGGTGCGCCGGCGGGCTCGAGCATCCACGCCCGGCTGCTGCAGGCCCTGCCCTTCGGATTGACCTCGGCGCAAGCCCGCGTGGGCCGCGAGATCGAGGCCGATCTCGCGCGGGGCCAGCCCATGCACCGGCTGCTGCAGGGCGACGTGGGCTCGGGCAAGACGGTGGTGGCCGCGCTGGCCGCGGCACGGGCCATCGACGCGGGCTGGCAGTGCGCGCTGATGGCGCCCACCGAGATCCTGGCCGAGCAGCACTTCCACAAGCTCGTGCAGTGGCTGCAGCCGCTGGGCCTGACCGTGGCCTGGCTCAGCGGCAGCCGCAAGGGCCGGGCCCGGCGCCAGATGCTCGAGCAGGTGGCCAGCGGCGAGGCCGCGCTCGTCGTGGGCACGCACGCCGTGATCCAGGACGACGTCACCTTCGCCCGCCTGGGGCTGGCCATCGTGGACGAGCAGCATCGCTTCGGCGTGGCGCAGCGGCTGCAGCTGCGCGGCAAGCTCGCCGACTCAGCCGCGGCGCGCGAGGCCGACGCGGCGCTGGAGCCCCACCTGCTCATGATGAGCGCCACGCCCATCCCGCGCACGCTGGCGATGACCTACTACGCGGACCTGGACGTCAGCACCCTGGACGAGCTGCCGCCCGGGCGCACGCCGGTGGAAACGCGGCTGTTCGCCGACAGCCGGCGCGCGGCGGTGGTCGCGCGCATCCGCGACGAGGCCGCCCAAGGCCGGCAGATCTACTGGGTGTGCCCGCTCGTGGAGGAGTCCGAGCACCTGGACCTGCAGAACGCCACCGCCACGCACGCCGAGCTCAGCCAGGCGTTGCCCGGGACGATGGTGGGCCTGCTGCACGGGCGCATGCCGGCCGCGGAGAAAGCCGCCGTGATGTCGCTGTTCAGCAGCGGGCAGATGGCGGTGCTCGTGGCCACCACCGTCATCGAGGTGGGCGTGGACGTGCCCAATGCGAGCCTGATGGTGATCGAGCACGCCGAGCGATTCGGCCTGGCGCAGCTGCACCAGCTGCGTGGCCGCGTCGGCCGCGGTGCGGCCGCCAGTGTGTGCGTGCTGCTGTACACGCCGCCGCTGTCGGACACCGGCAAGGCGCGGCTGCGCGCGATGGCCGAAACGACCGACGGCTTCGAGATCGCCCGGCGCGACCTGGACATCCGCGGCCCGGGCGAGTTCATGGGCGCGCGTCAGAGTGGCGACGCGCTGCTGCGCTTTGCCGACCTGAGCGCCGACTCCGGGCTGCTGCAGCACGCCAGGCGCCTGGCGCCGCGCCTGCTCAGCGATCACCCCGCCAGCGCCCAGGCGCACGTGGCGCGCTGGCTCGCCAGCAAGGCCGAGTACCTGAAGGCCTGAGGCCGCCTCAGTTGCGCGGGGGCAGCAGCGCCGGCACCTCGGCCCACATGCTCCACAGCCGGGCCGCCGTCGCCACGCGCGTGCCCGAGCTGGCGGTCTCGCGCGCCAGGGCCTGCAGCGTGCGCCGCGCCTCGTCGCGGCGGCCCGCGGCCAGCTGCGCGATCCCCAGGTTCAGCCGCACCTCGGGCTCGCGCCGCAACCCGCCCCGGGCCAGCGCCTGCTCGATCATCGTCAGCCCCGGCAGCACCTGGTCGGGCGACGCACCCGGGGGTAGGGCGCTGAAGAGACTCCAGCCCAGGTCGGCCAGGCGGTTGCCATCGGCCGCCCGCCGCGCGTCGGCCTCGGCGGCCGCGCGATCACGCTCGTCGGCGGCCAGCGCACGCAGCATCTCCGTGCGCAGCTTCGCGACCTCGGGCGTGTCCGCGGCCGGCAGGACACCGGACTTCTGGGCCTCGTCGAGCACCGAGCGGGATTCGCCGGGGTAACCCACGCGCAGGGCCGTCTGCGCCATCTCCAGCACCACCGGCGGGCGGTTCAGGTAGCCGGTGGCACGCATGAGGCGGTACAGCGGCATGAGGTCGCGGTCGGGCATCTCGCCGGTGGCGGCCGTGGCCACGAGATCGGCGAAGTACTCCGCGCGCGGGTAGGCCCGGGCCAGCTGCTCCATCGCGTCGACGGCAGCCGCCGGCTCCAGGCGCTTGAGCAGCGCCCAGATGACACGCAGGTGCGACTCGGGCAGCTTCGTGCCGCTGCGCTGCGCGGCCTCGCGCCGCTCCTTCCAGCCCTTGAGCGCCGCGGCCTCGTCGCCCGACAGGCGCAGCGCCTCCAGCCGCAGCAGCCGCACGGAGTCGTTGGTGCCGCCGGCGTCCAGGTAACGCTGCGACCAGCGCAGCGCGCGCGGGTAGTCGCGCTCACGCATCGCCAGGTCCACGACCGAGCCCATGATCTCGTTGGTGTCGGCGCCCGGCGCCATCTCGCCCGTATCCAGTGCCGCCTCCAGCGCCGCCGCCGCCACGCCGAAGCGGCCCTGCCTGAAGGCCACCGCCGCACGCGTGCGCTCCAGCGCCAGGCGCTCGAAGGCGGTGAGGTCGGGCACCGCCGCCGCCGCCTCCACGCGCACCATGGCTTCGTCCAGCCGCTCCTCGCGCAGGGCGGTCTGTGCCGCCTGCAGCGGCGTGGCGAACTGCGGGCGCATCACGCGCGCCGGGGCAGCGGGCGCCGAGGCCGCAGCCGCCGCCGGAGCGGCTGCCGACGAGGCCGGAGCCTGAGCGGCTGCCGACACCGCCGCGCAGGCGAGCAGGATCGCCGCGATCCGGCCGGTGGCGCGCGTCGCACGCAACGGGTCCGCTTCGGGGACGATCGCAGTCAGGGGGGCAGGTGGTCGTGCGTGCATATCGGGTCGGGTCGGTGGTCGGCCTGGAGCAGGCGCGGGGCCGGGGGCGGCCGCAGGCAGCCTCGCGGTCGCGAGCATAACGGGGTGCCACGCCCGCTGCCGGCCGGCGGGCTGCCTGCGCCACAATGCCCGCATGACGCTGACCGAGCTGCGCTACATCGTCGCCGTCGCCCGCGAGCGCCACTTCGGGCGCGCCGCCGAGGCCTGCTTCGTGTCCCAGCCCACGCTGAGCGTGGCGGTGAAGAAGCTGGAGGAGGAGCTCGACGTGCGCATCTTCGAGCGCGGCGGCAACGAGGTGGCGGTGACCCCCCTGGGCGAGGCCATCGTGCGCCAGGCGCAGCAGGTGATCGAGCAGGCCGCGGCCATCAAGGAGATCGCCAAGAGCGGCAAGGACCCGCTGTCCGGGCCGCTGAAGCTGGGCATCATCTACACGATCGGGCCGTACCTGCTGCCCGACCTGGTGCGCCAGGCCATCGAGCGCACGCCGCAGATGCCGCTGATGCTGCAGGAGAACTTCACCGTGAAGTTGCTGGACATGCTGCGCACCGGCGAGCTGGACTGCGCCATCATGGCCGAGCCCTTCCCCGACGCGGGGCTGGCCGTGGCGCCCCTGTACGACGAGCCGTTCATGGTGGCGGTACCGAAGTCGCACCCGCTGGCACGGCGCCGCCAGGTGAGTTCCGAGGAGCTCAAGCGCGAGACGATGCTGCTGCTGGGCACGGGCCACTGCTTCCGCGACCAGGTGCTGGAGGTGTGTCCGGAGTTCGCGCGCTTTTCCACCGACGCCGACGGCATCCGCAAGAGCTTCGAGGGCAGCTCGCTGGAGACCATCAAGCACATGGTGGCCTCGGGCATGGGCGTGACGGTGGTGCCGCAGCT
>JBMOGN010000159.1:0-7585 GCA_049318345.1 Rubrivivax sp.
TGGCCAAGCCCATCGCGGGCGAACCCGGCAGTGCCATGCATGTGCACCAGAGCCTTGTCGACACACGCACCGGCAGGAGCCTCTTCAGCCGCGACGACGGCAGCGCCAGTGATGCGTTCCGCTGGTACATCGGCGGGCTGCAGAAGTACATCCCTGCCGCGATGGCCCTGTTTGCCCCCTACGTGAACAGCTACCGCCGCCTGTCTCGCCACACCGCGGCACCGATCAACATCCAGTGGGGCACCGACAACCGCACCGTGGGCATTCGCTCGCCCGTGGCCACCGCACAAGCGCGCCGCATCGAAAACCGGGTGATCGGTGCCGACGCCAACCCGTACATCGCCCTGGCCGCGACGCTGGCCTGCGGCTACCTGGGCATCCAGCACCGCATCGAACCCCGACCGGAGTGCTTGGGTGACGCCTATCTGGGTGACCATGAGCTGCCCGGCAGCCTTGGCGAAGCCCTGGCCTTGTTGCGCGAGGAGAAGGCCTTGGCTTCCGTGCTGGGCGAAGAGTTCGTCACGGTCTACACCGAAGTGAAGGAGATCGAGCACGCGGAGTTCATGAAGGTGATTTCGCCCTGGGAGCGTGAGCACCTGCTGCTGCATGTTTGAGGCCAGCATGACGCCGACCCCTGTCGATCCGGTGCCGCATGTCGCCTCCTACTACGCCGCGACGGCAGGGGCAATTCCCCAACGTCCGGCGCTGCAAGGCCATGTGGATGCCGACGTCTGCATCGTCGGCGCCGGGTACACAGGTCTGTCGACCGCCATCCATCTAGCGGAAGCCGGCCTGCGTGTCGTTGTGCTCGAGTCGGCACGCGTAGGCTGGGGAGCCTCGGGCCGCAATGGCGGCCAGATCGTGCACAGCTACTCGCGTGACCTCGACGTCATCGCGCAGCGACATGGCGCAGCACAGGCTCAAGCGCTGGGCGCGATGGCCTTCGAGGGCGGCGCAATCATCCGCGAACTCGTGGACCGCCATGCCATTGACTGCGACCTGAAGGACGGGTTGCTCTTTGCGGCGCTGACAGCGAAGCAGGTCGATCAACTGGAGGCACACGCGACCCTGTGGGAGAGGTATGGCCACCGGCAGCTCGAACTGCTGGACACTGCAGCCACGCGGGCCGCAGTCAGGAGCGACCGCTACCGGGGCGCGCTGCTCGACCGATCGGCCGGCCACTTGCACCCGCTGAAGCTGGCACTGGGCGAGGCGGCCGCTGTCGAAACCCTGGGTGGGGTGATCTACGAAGGCTCCAAGGTCACCGCCATCGAGCGCGGCAACAAGGCCAAAGTACTCACCGAGTTCGGGGATGTGTCAGCGAGCTTCGTGGTCATCGCCGGCAATGCCTATCTGGGCAACCTGGAGCCACGGCTGGCCGCAAAGTCCATGCCCTGCGGCACGCAGATCATCGCCACAGAGCCATTGGGTGCGCGCTGGACAGACGTCATTCCCTCCGACTTCTGCGTCGAGGACTGCAATTTCCTGCTCGACTACTTCCGGCTGTCGGCAGACCGGCGTCTGCTCTTTGGTGGCGGCGTGGTTTACGGCGCACGTGACCTAGCCGACATCACCGCCAGCCTCTTGCCGAACCTGCTGCGTGTGTTTCCCCAACTCACCGGCGTGCGCATCGACTACGCCTGGACCGGGAACTTCCTACTGACGCTGTCCAGGCTGCCCGAAGTCGGGCGTCTCGATCACAACATCTTCTATTCGCAGGGGTGCTCGGGACATGGAGTCACGTTCACGCACTTGATCGGCCGCCTGCTGGGCGAAGTGATTCAGGGCCAGGCCGAACGTTTCAGTGCGTTCGAGAGGCTTCCGCACCTGGCCTTTCCAGGAGGACGGCTGTTGCGCGTTCCGCTGGCCGCGATGGGGGCTTGGTACTACGGAGTGCGTGATCGGCTGGGGCTCTGAGACCTGTCTTCTCGACTTCCTGTAGTTGGCGCCCAGGGGGGTGCGGAAGGGGTCCTGGCCAGGCCCATCAACCATCGGCACACTGTTGTCTTGTTGTCGTGTATCGGCTGAGTGCCATTTCGCAAGATGTGCAAATTGAGATGTCATGAGCGGCGAACTGCCTCCGTTCAAGCCGGTAGACCGGTCATTGACGGGGCTTGACCCAGCAGTGCGACACCATCGGCTGCTGTCCTTCGTATCCTGTTGAAAGAGTCGATTCGGCACGGCGTTCTGCACTCGTGTCAAAGGACGACCTCGTAGATCGATCCAGGATCGATGATCGCGACCGCGCCAAGGGTCGAAGTACCCCCGCATGACTGTCCGAACGAGCGCTCGACGAGTTTTTCAACGGAATACTTCGCACTGCTGACACTTAAGCCTGGCGTCGATCCTGACCCGAAGGGCAGCGTGATGGCGATGACCGTGAATTCGCTCGACGATGGCGACCGGCTCCAATCTCTGCAGACCGGCAGTACCCGAACACACCGCGACCGACGGCTCAGGGTGGCAGTGTAAGTACGCGATCTTCGGATGCAGACGTGCAGCCACGATCTCTTGCCTATCGATGATGGCCGCCCCCGAATGACCGCTGTCGCTGCTGAGCGGATTTTCGGAAGCGCGGCCCAGACTGCGGTGACTGCAGGTCTCGCGCAGTACCCAGAAGAGCGAAGCAACAACTTTGGCGCGCATCCGGGGAAGTCGCAGCAACTCTGACACGTCCCACACCCCCCCTGTGGCGCACCCCTCGCTAAGTCCTTGTCACGCCTTACGCGCCGGAGTAATTGCTTCGGCAGCCTGCGTCTGCATCGGCGTCCTGCGGCGACTTCCCAGTCACACGTCCAGCAGCGCCCCGTTGGCTTGGGCCGCCGCAGCCCTCAGTGCAGCTTCACCCGCGGCTCGCGCCGCCGCGTGAGCCAGCGCGAGGCCGAGCCCAGCGCGGTCTTCCACCAGCCGTGCAGCGCCACCTCGTGCATCTTGTACAGCGACAGGTACATGGTGCGCGCGAAGAGCCCCTCCACCCAGAGGTTGCCGCCCACCAGCGAGCCCATGAGGTTGCCCACGGTGGAGTACTCGCCCAGCGAGACGAGCGAGCCGAAGTCGCGGTAGCGCCAGGGCTTCAGCGGCTCGCCGCGCAGCCGCCGCGTGAGCTGCCCCACCAGGTGCGAGGCCTGCTGGTGCGCCGCCTGCGCGCGCGGGGGCACGAGCATGCCCTCGCGCCCGTGCCAGGCCGCGGCCGCGCAGTCGCCCAGCGCGAAGATCGACTCGTCGCGCGTGGTCTGCAGCGTCGGGCGCACCACGAGCTGGTTCAGGCGGTTGGTCTCCAGGCCCGCGATGCCCTGCAGGAAGGGCGGGGCCTTCACGCCCGCGGCCCACACCACGAGCTCTGCCGGGATGAAGGCCCCGGTGTGCAGCTGCACACCGTCGGCGCGCACCTCGGTCACGCGGGAGTCGGTGTGCACGCGCACCCCCAGGCCCGACAGCAGCCGCGCCGCGGCGCCCGACACGCGCTCGGGCAGCGCCGGCAGGATGCGCGGGCCGGCCTCGATCAGGTGCAGCCGGATGTCGCGCTCGGGGTCGATGCGTTCCAGCCCGTAGGACACGAGCGTGCGTGTGGCCTTGTGCAGCTCCGCGGCGAGCTCCACGCCCGTGGCCCCCGCGCCGATGATGGCCACCTGCAGCTGCTGCGGCGCCAGCGGCGCGGCCTGCATGTGCGCGCGGATGCAGGCGTTGACGAGCCGGCGGTGGAAGCGCTGCGCCTGCGCCGGGGTCTCCAGCGCGATGGCGTGCTCGGCCACGCCGGGCGTGCCGAAGTCGTTGGTCTGGCTGCCCAGCGCGAGCACCAGCGTGTCGTAGCCGCGCGTGTAGGGCGGGGTGACGAGCTGGCCGTCCTCGTCGCGTGCCGGGGCCACGTGCACGAGCCGCTGCTCGCGGTCCAGCCCCACCATCTCGCCGATGCGGTAGCGGAACCCGTGCCAGTGCGACTGCGCGAGGTAGTTCGTGGCGTGGTCGTGCACGTCGGTGCTGCCCGCGGCGATCTCGTGCAGGTGCGGCTTCCAGAAGTGCGTGCGCGTCTTCTCGATGAGCGTGATGTGCGCCAGACCCCGCTTGCCCAGCCGGTCGCCCAGCCGTGTCACGAGCTCCAGCCCGCCTGCGCCGCCGCCCACCACGACGATGCGGTGCATCCCGGGGCGCGCGGCTCCGGGATAGACCTCTTCCGGGGTGGGAGTGAGAGCGCTCATGCTTGCCGTGTTCCAGCGGGGGATTGTCCCCCAGTCGTCAGCAAGAAGCGGGCCGGCATGCGCAAGCCGCATGACCGGGACCACACAGGAGACCTCCATGAAACGTCGCAGCACCCTTGCCGCCGCCGGGTCCGCCCTGCTGCTGGGCGCGGTTCCCGGCCTGGCCCGCGCGCAGGCCGACTGGCCGAGTCGCCCGGTGCGCCTGATCAGCCCTTTTCCGGCCGGCGGCACCAGCGACATCATGGCCCGCATGGTGGCCGGCGCGCTCACGCGCGAGTTCGGCCAGCAGTTCATCGTGGAGAACATCGGCGGGGCCGGCGGCACCATCGGCACGCTGCGCGCCCTGCAGGCCCCAGCCGACGGCTACACGCTCATCCAGACCGGGGTGGGCCAGAACGCGGTGGCGCACGGCCTGGACCCGAAGCTCGGCTACGACTCCAGCCGCGACTTCATCCACGTCAGCCAGGTGCACTCCGGCCCGAACGTGCTCGTGGTGCACCCCGACCAGCCGCACCGCACCTTCCAGGAGCTCATCGGCTGGATCCGCCGCAACCCCGGGCGCATGAACTACGGCTACACCCACGCCGCCTCGGGCCACATGGCGATGGAACTGCTCAAGCAGGTGGGCGGTGAGGGTGGCCGGCCGCTGTACATCGTGGGCATCCCGTACCGCGGCGGCGGCCCGATGATGCAGGACCTGCTCGGCGGCCAGATCCCGATGATGTTCATCAACCAGGACGTGGCGCTGCCGCATGTGAAGGCCGGCAAGCTGCGTGCGCTGGCCGTCACCAGCCTGCAGCGCAACCCGCTGTACCCGGAGGTGCCCACCATCGCCGAGACCGGCGTGAAGGGCTATGAGGCGCTGAGCTGGTCGGGCCTGTCGGCGATCCGCGGCACGCTGCGGCCCATCGTCGAGCGGCTCGAGGCGGCGATGAAGAAGATCATGGCCTCCGCCGAGATCCGCCAGCGCATGGAGTCCGTGGGCTTCGTCGTGCCGCCCCAGGGCGGCGAGGTGTACGCGCAGTTCGTGCGCAGCGAGATCGAGCTGTGGACGCGCGTCATCCGCACTGCCGGCATCAAGGCCGAGTGAAGGGCGCCGGCGCGCCTGCGGGAATCCCTGCGTGACAGCGCGTCCGCGCACCCGCCACACTGCATCGAACCTCCAGGAGCCTGCCGCCATGCCCACCGCCTTCCACCCTCCCGTCCGCTCCCCCGTCCGCCCTCACGGTGCGCTGCGCGCCGGGGCGCGTGCCCTCGCGCTCGCCGTGCTCGGCGCGGGCCTGGCCGGCGCGGCGTGGGCGCAGCCCTGCCCCTCGGGCAACGTGCAGTACTGGCAGGCCTTCCCGCCCGGCGGCGAGTCCGACCTCTCGGCGCGCCACCAGCAGCTCGTGCTGAAGAAGCGCTGCCCGGCCATCGAGACCGTGGTGCAGTACAAGGCCGGCGCCGGCGGCGCCCTCATGTGGACGACCATGAACACCCTGCCCGGCGACGGGCTCAACGTGGTGGGCATCAACCTGCCGCACACGGTGCTGCAGCCCATGGAGGGCACGGTGCAGTACAAGACCGAGGACATCGTGCCGGTCTTCTGGTTCCACTACACGCCCGATGCGCTCATCGTGCCCGAGCAGAGCCCGCTGAAGACCTTCGCCGACTTCGTGCGCGTGGCCAAGGCGAGCCCCGGCAAGCTCAGCCTGGGCGGCTCGGGCCTGAACTCGGCCAACCACGCCGCGCACGAGCGGCTGAACCGCGACTTCGCGCTGAAGACCACCTACGTGCCCTTCAAGGGCACCGGCGACATGGCCACCGCCGTGATGGGCGCGCACGTGGACGCCGTGATGTCCTACTCGGCCTTTGCCGTCAACAACAAGGGCCGCGTGCGCGCGCTGGCCGTGGCGATGGACAAGCGCCACCCGCTGCTGCCCGATGTGCCCACCTTCAAGGAGCTGGGCGTGGACTGGGTTGACGGCGCCTTCCGCGGCATCGGTGTGCCGAAGTCCACGCCGCCGGAGGCGCGCCGCCGGCTGAGCGAGCTGTGGGCGGCGATGAACGCCGACGCGGAGATGAAGGAGCTTGCCGCCAAGAGCGGCTTCGAGCTCGTCAACGTGGGCGTCGACCAGATGGACGCCTTCATGAAGGAGCGCGTGCGCGTGTACACCGAGGTCGCGCGGCAGATGGGGCTGGGCAAGAAGTAGCCAGGCGCTGCCGCCCGGAGCGCCTCTGGCGCTCCTAGCGCCCGCGCTCCCGCCGCCACGCCGCAAACGCCGTGCGGCTGGCCTCCTCGGTGGGCGGGTACAGCCCGAGGATGGACTGCCCGGCGCGCACGCGCTCGGTGACGAAGTCCTCGAAGGCCGTCATCTCCACCGCCTCGGCGGCCACCTCGTCGGCCAGGGCCGCGGGGATCACCACCACGCCTTCGGCGTCGCCCACCACCACGTCGCCCGGCCACACCGCCACGTCACCGCAGCCGATGGGCACGTTCAGGTCCAGCGCCTGATGCACCGTGAGGTTGGTGGGCGCGCTCGGGCGGTGGTGGTAGGCGGGAAAGGGCAGCTGCGCGATCTCCGGGCTGTCGCGAAAGCCCCCGTCGGTGACCACGCCGGCCACCCCGCGCACCATCAGCCGCGTCACGAGGATGGAGCCGGCCGAGGCCGCGCGCGCGTCCTTGCGGCTGTCGATGACGAACACCGCCCCGGCCGGGCACTCCTCCACCGCCTTGCGCTGCGGGTGGGCGCGGTCGGTGAAGACGCTGATCGGGTTGAGGTCCTCGCGCGCGGGGATGTAGCGCAGCGTGTAGGCCTCGCCCACCATGTTGGTCAGCCCCGGGTTCAGCGGCCGCACGTCCTGGATGAACTGGTTGCGCAGCCCGCGCTTGAACAGCGCCGTGCACAGCGTGGCGCTGCTCACGCCCATGAGCATGCGGCGGGTCTCGGGGTTCAGGGGCATGGCGGCGGTCCTGTGGCGGCTCAGAAGATCACGGGCTCGGGCACCGGTGCGCCGAAGTCCGTCTCGAGGAAGTCGAAGTCGCAGCCCTGGTCGGCCTGCAGGATGTGGCGGCCGAACATCCAGCCGTAGCCGCGCTCGTAGCGCGGCGCAGGCGGCGTCCAGGCGGCGCGGCGCTGCGCGAGCTCCTCCTCGCTCACCTCCAGGTGGATGCGCCGCGCGGGCACGTCCACCGTGATGCGGTCGCCCGTGCGCACGAGCGCCAGCGGCCCGCCCACGAAGGCCTCGGGCGCGCAGTGCAGCAGGCAGCCGCCGTAGCTCGTGCCGCTCATGCGCGCGTCCGACAGCCGCAGCATGTCGCGCACGCCCTGGCGCAGCAGCTTCACCGGGATGGGCAGCATGCCCCACTCGGGCATGCCCGCGCCCTGGGGCCCGGCGTTGCGCAGCAC
>JBMOGN010000160.1:0-7557 GCA_049318345.1 Rubrivivax sp.
ATGGACGTGGTCTACAACCACACCACCGCCTCGGGCCAGCACCCGAAGTCGGTGCTCGACCGCATCGTGCCGGGCTACTACCACCGGCTCAACGGCCAGGGCGAGGTGGAGCGCTCGACCTGCTGCGACAACACCGCCACCGAGCACCGCATGATGGCGCGGCTGATGATCGACTCGGCCGTGGTCTGGGCGCGCGACTACCGCATCGACTCCTTCCGCTTCGACCTCATGGGCCACCAGCCGCGCGCGGCGATGGTGCGGCTGCAGCAGGCCGTCAACCGCGCCACGGGGCGCCACATCCACCTCATCGGCGAGGGCTGGAACTTCGGCGAGGTGGCCGGCGGCGCACGCTTCGTGCAGGCCGCGCAGGGGCGGCTGGACGGCACGGGCATCGGCACCTTCAGCGACCGCGGGCGCGACGCCGTGCGCGGCGGGGGCTGCTGCGACAGCGGGCCCGGGCAGGTGCTGCAGCAGGGCTGGGTGAGCGGTCTGGTCACCGACCCCAACGAGGAGGTGCGGGCGGCACAGGCCCCCGATCGCCAGGCGCTGCTGCGCGCGGCCGACGTCGTGCGCGTGGCCCTGGCCGGCACGCTGCGCGACTTCTCCTTCCAGACCCACCAGGGCGCGGTGCGCGCGGCCTCGGCCATCGACTACGCCGGCCAGGGAGCGGGCTACGCCAGCCAGCCCGGGGAGGTGGTGAACTACACCGAGAACCACGACAACCAGACGCTCTTCGACGTGCTGGCCTTCAAGCTGCCGCGCGCCACGCCGCGCGAGGAGCGCGCGCGGGTGCAGCACCTGGCCAACGCGGTGGTGGCCTTCAGCCAGGGCATCGCCTACTTCCACGCCGGGCAGGAGCTGCTGCGCAGCAAGTCGATGGACCGCAACAGCTACGACTCCGGCGACTGGTTCAACCGGCTGGACTACAGCTACCGCGACAACGGCTTTGCGGCCGGGCTGCCCCCGCGCGGCGACAACGAAAGCAGCTGGCCGCTGATGGCCCCGCGCCTGGCCGATGCGCGCATCCGCGTCGAGCCGGCCCAGATCGAGTGGACGCATCGCGCCTTCCTGGACCTGCTGCGCATCCGCGCCGGCACGAGCATGCTGCGGCTGCGCACGGCGCAGGACGTGCAGCAGCGGCTGCGCTTCCTGGGCACCGGCCCGCAGCAGTCCGGCGGCGTGGTGGCCGCGCATGTGGACGGGCGCGGCCTGCTGGGCGCGGGATTTGCCGAGCTCGTCTACGCGATCAATGTGGACAAGGTGGCTCACACGGTGAGCGAGCCGGCGCTGGTCGGGCGCAGCTTCGAGCTGCACCCCGTGCTGGCTGACTCGCAGGCGGCCGATGCGCGGGCGCGCGAAGCCGCCTTCGACCGCGCCAGCGGCACGCTGACGGTGCCGCCGCGCACGGCGGTGGTGTGGGTGCTGAAGTAGGAGGAGGCTCGAGATGAAGCTGCACAGGCGTCTGGTGCTGGGCGCCGCCGCGGCCCTGCTGGCCGCGGCGCTGGGCGCCGGGCTCACCGGCTGCGGAGGCGGGGGCGGAGGTGGGGGCGGAGGCTCGGGTGACGCGGGCGGGGGCGGCACCACGCCGCCGATCACCGGCACCGTCAACCCCGCGGAATCGCGCGGCGTGTGGCTCAACCGCCAGCTGCTGCGCTGGCCGGGCATCGACACCACCGGCGTGCACAAGCTCTACTGGTCGGCCAAGGGCTCGATCCAGGCCAGCGTGGGCGCCGCGCTCAGCGGCCACGACGGCGCCATCACGCTGGAGGCCACCACCGGCACCGTGCCCGAGCCCTGGGCCACGCGCTTCAAGTGGGTGGGAGCGGGCGCCACGCTCGCGGTGAAGGCGGGCGACCTCGCCCAGCTGGCCACGCTGCACCGCGCGCAGCTCGTGCTCGTGCAGGAGACCGAAGGCGGGCTCGTGCGCAACGCCACCACGACGCAGGTCGCCGGCGCGCTGGACGACCTCTACGCCGCCGCCGCCGACCTCACGGACCTGGGGGCTACGCTGAACGGCGGCAACACGCGCTTTCGCGTCTGGGCACCCACCGCGCAGAAGGTGTCGCTCGTGCTCTACGAGAGCCTCGCCGGCAGCACCTCGACCAGCTTCGACATGACGCGCGACGACGCCACCGGCAGCTGGAGCGTGGCGCGTGCGGGCGACCTCTCCGGCCGCGCCTACCACTACCGCGTGGAGGTCGTCGTCCGCGGAGCGGGCGTGGTGACGAACCTCGTCACGGACCCGTATTCGCTCGCGCTCACGGCCGACTCCGCGCGCAGCGTGGTGGTGGACCTGAACGCCCCGGGCACCCAGCCCACCGGCTGGGCACAGAGCGCGCCGCCGGCCAGCGTGGCGGAAGCGCCCGACATGTCGATCTACGAGCTGCACGTGCGCGACTTCTCGGCCAACGACGCCAGCGTGAGCGCGGCCCGCCGCGGCAAGTACCTGGCCTTCACAGAAAGCCACGCCAACGGCATGAAGCACCTGCGCGCACTCGCGCAGGCGGGCCTGACCGATGTGCACCTGCTGCCGGTGTTCGACATCGCCAGCGTCCCCGAAGTGGGCTGCACCACCCCGAGCCCGTCGGGCGCGGCCGACTCCCAGAGCCAGCAGGCTGCGGTAGCCGCCACGCGCGGCAGCGACTGCTACAACTGGGGCTACGACCCCTGGCACTACACCGCGCCCGAGGGCAGCTACGCCAGCGATGCGGCCGACCCGCTGGCGCGCATCGTCGAGTTCCGCGCGATGGTGCAGGCGCTGCACGCCGCCGGCCTGCGCGTGGGCATGGACGTGGTCTACAACCACACCACCGCCTCGGGGCAGAACGCGAAGTCGGTGCTCGACCGCGTGGTGCCGGGCTACTACCACCGGCTCAATGCGGCGGGCGGCGTGGAGAACTCCACCTGCTGCGACAACACCGCCACCGAGAACCGCATGATGGAAAAGCTCATGACCGACTCGGTGGTGGTCTGGGCGCGCGACTACCGCATCAGCAGCTTTCGCTTCGACATCATGGGCCACCAGCCGCGCGCGGCGATGGAGCGGCTGCAGGCGGCCGTCAACGCCGCCGCGGGCCGCCCGGTGCAACTGCTGGGCGAGGGCTGGAACTTCGGCGAGGTGGCTGACGGCGCGCGCTTCGTGCAGGCCTCGATGTGGAGCCTGAACGGCTCGGGCATCGGCACCTTCAACCCCTTTGCGCGCGACGCCATCCGCGGCGGCGGGCCCTTCGACAACGGCAACGCGCTCGTGGCCAACCAGGGCTTCGTCAACGGCCTGTGGTTCGACCCGAACACGCTGGGCGCGGGCAAGACGCGCAGCGACCTCATGCTGCAGGGCGACATCGTGCGCGCGGGTCTCGCCGGCTCCATCCGCAGCTACACGTTGACGATGCGCGACGGCAGCGCGCGGCGCCTGGAGGACTTCCTCGTCTACCCGAACCAGCCCGCAGGCTACGTGACGCAGCCCGCGGAGGTGGTGAACTACGCCGAGAACCACGACAACCAGACGCTCTTCGACAACCACGCCTACAAGCTGCCCGTGACCACGAGCCGCGAGGACAGGGCGCGGGTGCAGGTCCTCTCGGCGGCGCTCACGATGTTCAGCCAGGGCATCGCCTACTTCCACGCCGGCATCGACACGCTGCGCAGCAAGAGCTTCGACCGCAACAGCTACGACTCGGGCGACTGGTTCAACCGCCTGGACTGGAGCTACCAGGACAACACCTTCGCCACCGGGCTGCCACCCTCGTGGGACAACGGCAGCAACTGGGGCGTGATGCAGCCGCTGCTGGTGGACGCGCGCATCAAGCCCACCACCGACGAGATCGCCTTCACGCGCGACGCGTTTCGCGACCTGCTGAAGATCCGCGCGAGCTCCACGCTGCTGCGCCTGCGCACGGCGGCCGACATCTCCGCGCGGCTCAAGCTCCACAACACCGGGCCCGATCAGGTGGCCACCGTCATCGTCGGCCAGCTCGACGGGGCGGGCTACGCCGGGGCGGGCTTCCAGGAGCTCGTCTACCTCGTCAACGTGGACAAGGTGGCGCAGACGGTGACGGTGGACGCGCTCAAGGCCAAGGGCTACGTGCTGCACCCGGTGCACCGCGCCTTCGGCGCGGCCGACCGGCGCGCGCTGGAGGCTGTGTACGCATCGGCCAGCGGGGCCTTCACGGTGCCGGCGCGGACGGCGGTGGTGTTCGTCAGGCCGTGAGGCTCAGCCACGGCGGGCCTGGCCGCCACCTGCCCCTCAGCGCTGCGGCATCGCCGCAATCGCGCGCACGCTAGAGCTGCGCCTCGGCCTCGATCTCCACCTTGTAGCCCGCGCCGATGAGCCCGGCCACCTGCAGCAGCGTGTTGGCCGGGCGGATCTCGCCGAAGTAGCGCCCGTGCACCTCGCACACTGCGCGCCAGTCGTCGAGGTCGGTGAGGTAGACGCGCGTGCGCACCACGTCCTCCAGGCGGCCGCCCACCGCTGCCAGGCTCGCCGCGATCTTGTCGAGGATGTAGGTGGCCTGTGCCGCGGCGTCGCCTGCGCCGATGAGCCGGCCCGAGCCGTGCGTGGCGGTGGTGCCGCTGACGACGATCCGGTCTCCCACGCGCACCGCGCGCGAGTAGCCCGCCATCGGCTCCCAGACGCTGCCGGTGTCCACGCGCTGGCGCGGCTTCGCACCGTCGTAAGGCGTCACCGTGAGCGGCTCCCACACGGGCGGCAGGGCATCGAGGTGGTGGCTCAGGTCGCCCGAGGCCGTGAGGAAAGGGGGCCTGCGGTATTCGTCCCCGCAGTCGCCAGGAATCGGTCGGGTGGCCGCGAAAGCCGCCTCGAGTGCGGCACGGTCGGCCTCGTCCAGCGCGAAACCGAAGAGGCGCAGGTTGTCTGCGCGGTGCTCGCGCTCGCCCAGCCGCGCCCCCACGATCACCGCGGCCACTGCCGGTTGTTCGAGCGCCCAGCGCGTGGCCACGTTGGCAATCGACACGCCATGGCGCCGGGCGACGCGGTCGGCCGCCTGCAGCACGCCCTGCAGGGCAGACCAGCCCCCCACCTCGCGGATGAAGCGGCTGTACTTCATCTTGCTCCAGTCGGAGACTTCGCCAGGCTCGCCGGCGCCGAGCCAGCGCTCGCTCAGGAAGCCGCCCCCGAGCGTGCCGTAGGCCAGCAACTTCACGCCGTGGCGCAGGCACAGCTGGCTCATCGCGCCGGTGGCGCGCCGATCCAGCAGCGACAGGCACACCTGGTTGCTGGCCACCGGGATGCCCTCGGCCAGCAGCACCTGCAGGTGCACGGTGTCGAAGTTGGTCAGGCCGATGTGCCCGATCAGACCTTCCTCGCGCAGCCGGGTGAGCTCGGTCATCGCGTCGATCCAGCCCGGGTGCTCGAAGGTCCACCAGTGGAACTGCAACAGGTCGATGCGCGCGGTGCGCATCCGATCCAGCGAGCGCTGCACGCCCTCGCGCACCGCCTGCGGCGTCATCGGGCCGGGCGGCGGGCACCACTTCGTGAAGGCGCGCACGCCGCGGCCCTCGGGTTGCGAGAGCAGCTGCCCGGTGATGACCTCGGCCGAGCCGTAGTGGTCGGCCATGTCGAAGGTGTCGAAGCCGGCGGCGGCGTACTCCGCCATCGCCTGCGCGCCCGCCTGCGGGTCCAGCAGCTGCCCGCCGCGCTCCATGTCGGCCACCTGCCACAGGCCGGTGACCACGCGTGAGATCTCGAGCCCGGGCGCGAGTTCGGTGCGCGCCGGGCGCGAGGGCAGGCTCATCGGGGCGCTCAGCGCAGGCGCTGCTGTACGGCCTGCACGTCTTCCATGCTCATCTGGCCCAGGGTGGTGACTTCGCCGTTGGCGATGCGCCAGGTGCGGAAGGGGCCGACGATGTCGCCGTTCTTGTCGAAGGCCACCGGCCCGATCACGCCGACGTAGCGCACGGGCTTCTTCTCCCGGATGAGCTGCAGCGCGCGCGCAAAGCCCTGCGGGCCGGCGTGCACCACCTCGCCGCCGGGCTCGGTCACCTTGCGGATCGAGTCGCGGATGGCCGCGGCCTCGAACTTGCCCGCGTGCGCGATGGCCAGGCCGAGGATGGCCGCGGCGTCGAAGGCACGGTCGGCCGCCGGGGCACCGGCATCGAAGCCGCCGCTCATGGCCGGGTAGGCCTGGGCGAAGAACTCGGTGGAGGGCGTGCGCGTCGTGCCCGAGGAGGTGCCCAGCGCGTTGTTCAGGAACTGCGGGCCCACGCCCTTGATGAAGTCAGCGGCGTTCATGCCGTCGTTGAAGAGGAAGCGCTGCGGCCCGCCCTGCTGGACCCAGGTGCGGATGATGGTGGTGCCGTCACCGGGGTAGCCGACGAAGTAGAGCGCCGGCGCATTGGCCTTGAGCGCATTGGTGACCTCCGCCGCGTAGCTGGGCTGCTGCGGGTTGTAGGGCGTGACCGACTCGATCTTGCCGCCCAGCGCCTCGTAGGCGCGGCGGAACTCGGCCAGCATGTTCACGCCGAAGTCGTTGTTGACGTGAATCACCGCGAGGTTGCGCAGGCCTTGGTCGACGGCGAACTTGGCCGCCGCCGTGCCCTGCAGCGCATCGCTCGTGATGGTGCGGAAGAACCACCCGTTGGTCTTGCCCTCGTTACCCAGGCGCGTGAGGGTGGGCGAGGTCGAGGCGGGCGAGATCTGCACGACGCCGGCCGGTGCCGTCACGCTCGTGACGATCGGGATCGACACCGAGCTGATGATGCCGCCGATGATGGCCGGCACCTTGCGCAGGTCCACGAGCTGGCGGGCCTGGTCCACGGCCACCGAACCCTGGCTCTGCGCGTCACGCAGATCGAAGGCCAGGCGGCAGCCGGCGATGCCCGGCGTGCCCGCCGCGCGGTTGAGCTCGTTGAAGGCGAGCTCAACGGACTTGCTCGCCGCCTGGCCGAAGCGGCCAGCCGCACCGGTGAGCGAGACCACCATGCCCACCGTGTGGGTGCAGGAGGGGGACTGGGCCTGCGAGGTGGCAGGCAGCGAGGCGGCAGCGGCGAGGGCGCAGATCGACAGGAGCAGGCGCATGGGAAGGAACTCCAGGCAAGGTAAGGGACGAGCCGGTGTCAGCTCTTGTTGAGGTTGTACTTCATGATCCGGCCGTGTCGGCCGGACTTGTCGCGCTCCAGCGCATAGGTGTCTCCCCGGGGGCCGGGGTGCGCGGCGAGCAGCGGAGCGAGCAGGGCGTGGTCCTGTGCGTCCAGCTGCAGGCCGAACACCGCCAGCGTCTGGTCCAGGTGGTCCGCATAGCGGGCGCCGACGATAGCCGCGGCCACGCCCGGCTGGTCGAGCACCCAGCGCGTGGCCACGGTGGCGACGCCCACGCCGTGGCGCTGGCCGATGGCCTGCAGCGCGCGCAGCAGCGCCTGGAACGCGTCCCAGCCGCCGAAGTCGTCGATGACGAGCCGGTACTTGATGAGCGATCGGTTGGCGAGCACCTGCGCACCGGGCCGTGGCGTCTCCCCAGGCAGCGCCGGCTCGGGCTGGCCCAGCCAGCGCTCGCTGAAGAAGCCGCCGGCCAGCGTGCCGTAGCACAGCAGCTGCACGCC
>JBMOGN010000161.1:0-7529 GCA_049318345.1 Rubrivivax sp.
CCGACCTGGAGGTGCGCAAGCTCGCGGCGCTGGAGGCGCTGTCGCGCCACGGCCGCGCCCAGCCGCGCATGCTCGGCTCGATCAGCCTGGCGCCGCGGCAGTGGCCCACGGCGGCAGTGATCGACTGGCTGGGCCTGCTCAGGCGGGTGGACACCATCCCGGAGCGGGCCGCGCGGCTGCAGGAGGCGCAGCAGATCCTGCGCAGCCGGCTGGCCTGGTCGGGCACGACGCTGCGTTTCAGTGGCGAGGATACCGATGCCTGGTGGTGGCTGATGGACAGCGCCGACGGCAACGCCGCCCGGCTGGTGCTGGCGGTGCTGCAGGAGCCGTCCTGGCGCGACGACGTGCCGCGCCTGGTGCTCGGCACGCTGGCCCGCCAGCACCAGGGTGCGTGGCAGACCACCACCGCCAACGTGTGGGGCACGCTGGCGCTGGAGCGCTTCTCGGCCCTCTTCGAGAAGGCGCCGGTGGCCGGACAGACCCGCGCCGGCACGGGCGGTGCGCCCCAGGTGCTGGACTGGGCCCGCTCGCCTGCCGGCGGCACGCTGCAGCTGCCCTGGCCGGCCGCCGCCGGCACGCTCACCGTGAACCACGCCGGAGCCGGCCGCCCCTGGATGACCACCCAGGCGCTGGCTGCGGTGCCGCTGCGGGGCCCGGTGCGCGCGGGCTTCTCGGTCACGCGCTCGCTGGTGGCGGTGCAGCGGCAGCAGGAAGGCCGCTGGTCGCGCGGGGACATCGTGCGCGTGCGGGTGGAGGTGGAGGCGGCCGCCGACATGAGCTGGGTGGTGCTGAGCGACCCCGTCCCGGGCGGCGCCACCATCCTCGGCTCGGGCCTGGGGCGCGACTCGGCCCTGGCCAGCGGCGGCGAGCGCAACGCCGGCAGCGCCTGGGTGGCGCACGACGAGCGCAGCTTCGAGGCCTTCCGCCGCTACTTCGAATTCCTGCCGCGCGGCCGGCATGTGGTGGAGTACACCGTGCGGCTGAACAACGCCGGGCGCTTCCAGCTGCCGTCCACGCGCGTGGAGGCGATGTACGCACCCGAGGCCCACGGCGAGGTGCCCAACGAGGCGCTGGAGGTGGGGCCTTGACGCCGGGCCCCGTGCTGGCGCGGGTGACCCGGCTGGCCCGGGCCGTGCTCGTCGCGCTGGCGCTGCCGGCCGGGACGGTGGCGGCGCCTGCAGCGTCTGCAGCGCCCAGCGGCGGCGCCGAGAGCCCAGGCGCCCCGGCGGCGGTCAGCGCCTGGCGCGTGCCGAGCTTCGAGCAGGTGCGCGCCGCGCACCGCCCCTCGGACCTGACGCTGCTGGACCGCCATGGCACGCCGCTGCAGACGCTGAGGCTGGACCACGGCGCGCGGCGCCTGGCCTGGGTGCCGCTGTCGGGGCTGTCGCCGGCGCTGCTGCAGGCGGTCGTGCTCAGCGAAGACCGCCGCTTCTGGGAGCACGCTGGGGTGGACTGGGCGGCCGCGGCGCGCAGCGCCTTCGGCAACCTGTGGGACACGCGCACGCGCGGCGCCTCCACCGTGACGATGCAGCTCGCCGGCCTCATCGACGCCGGGCTCGCGCGCCCGGCCGGCGGACGCAGCGTGGTGCAGAAGGTCGGGCAGGTGCTGGTGGCCAGCCGCCTGGAGGAGAGCTGGCGCAAGCGCGACATCCTCGAGGCCTACCTCAACAGCGTGCCGCTGCGCGGCGAGCTCGTGGGGGTCAACGCGCTCTCCCAGACCCTCTTCGGCAAACACCCCTCGGGGCTGGACGCGCAGGAGGCGGCGATCACGGCGGCGCTCGTGCGCGCGCCGAACGCCGAGGCGGCCGCGGTGGCGCGGCGCGCCTGCGGGGTGCTGCAGACGATGCACCAGGACTGCACGGGCGTGGACACCCTCACCGGCGCGGCGCTGGCGCGGCGTGCCGGGCCGGCGCTGGGCGAGCAGCTCGCGCCGCACTACGCCCGCCTGGCGCTGGCCGGCAGCGGGCCAGCGGCGCAGCGCAGCACGCTGGACGCCGGGCTGCAGCGCGTGGCGGTGCGCACGCTGCAGCGCCAGCTGGCCGAGCTGCAGCGCCGGCATGTCGAGGACGGGGCGGTGGTGGTGCTGGACAACGCCAGCGGTGAGGTGCGGGCCTGGGTGGGCTCCAACGCCGACACCTCCGACGCGCCACAGGTCGACGGCGTGCTGGCGCGCCGCCAGCCCGGCTCCACGCTCAAGCCCTTCGTCTACGGGCTGGCCTTCGAGCGCCGGCTGCTCACGCCGGCCTCGCTGCTGGACGACTCGCCCACGCAGATCGCCACCGCCTCGGGGCTGTACCTGCCGCAGAACTACGACCGTCGCTTCAAGGGCTGGGTGAGCGCGCGCGCCGCGCTGGGCGCCAGCCTGAACGTGCCGTCGGTGCGCGCCGGTGCGCTGCTGCCGCCCGACGCGCTCTTCGAGCGCCTGAACGCGCTGGGCCTGGCGCTGACCCACACTGGCGGTTTCCACGGCCCGGCCCTGGCGCTGGGCAGCGCCGACGTGACGCTGCTGGCGCTGACCAACGCCTACCGCGCCCTGGCCAACGGAGGCATGTACAGCGACCCGGCTGTGCCCGGCGCCGGCCCGGCTGGCCGCAGCGTGAAGGCCGCTGCCACGCCGCGCCGCGTAGCCGACGCCGCGGCCACCTGGCTCGTCACCGACATCCTGGCCGACAACAGCGCACGCGTCCTGACCTTCGGGCTGGAGAGCGCCCTGGCCACGCGAAGCTTTGCGGCGGTGAAGACCGGCACCAGCAAGGACATGCGCGACAACTGGTGCATCGGCTACACCGACCGCTACACGGTAGGGGTGTGGGTGGGCAACGCCAGCGGGGAGCCGATGCAGGAAGTCAGCGGCGTCAGCGGTGCGGCGCCGGTGTGGCGGGCCCTCGTGCAGCACCTGCACGCCGGACAGCCGTCGCGGCAGCCGGCGCCGCCAGCGGGGCTGCACGCGCAGCGCGTGGCGCAGCCCGGGCCGCTGGAGCCGGCGCGCCAGGAGTGGTTCCTCGCCGGCACGGGGCCGGCACGAGCCGCCGCCTCGACGCGCCCCCTGGGCATCACGAACCCGACCGACGGCAGCCTGTACGCGCTGGACCCGGACATCCCGCCGCAGGCCCAGCACATCACCTTCGAGGGCGAACCCGGCACCTGGGTGCTGGACGGCCGCACGCTCGGGCGCGGGGCCCGGCTGCGCTGGGCGCCCTGGCCGGGCCGGCACGAGCTCAAGCTGCTCGGCCCCGACGGGCAGGCGCTGCAGGTGGTGCGCTTCGAGGTGCGCGGCGCCGCGCTCAGGCCGGGGACACGGGCGGTGGCGGCCGCGTCCCGCTAGGCTCGGGCGGCGGCTGCGCAGCCGCACGCGGCAGCACCGCCTGCACCGAGGTGCCCCCGGCTGCGCCGGGCTGCACGCTGAAGCTGCCGCCGAGCGCGCGGGCGCGCTCGCCCATGCCCTGCAGCCCGAAGGAGCCGCTCTTGGCGAGGTCGGCCGGGTCGATCCCCTTGCCATCGTCATCTATGCGCAGCGACACGCCTTGCGCCGAGGCGAGGTCCAGGTGCACGTGCACGTGGCGCGCCTGGGCGTGCTTCTGCACGTTGTTGAGCGACTCCTGCGCGATGCGGTACAGGCAGGTGGCGGCGTCGGCCGACAGCAGCGCGTCGGCGCCCTCCCCGCCCAGCACCTCGAGCGTGCAGGCAATCTTCGTGCGGGTCTGGAAATCCTGCGCCATGGACTCCAGCGCCGCGGCCAGGCCCAGGTCATCGAGGATCTGCGGGCGCAGGTCGCTGACGATGCGGCGGATGGCCTCGATGGCCAGGTCGGCGATGGCCGCCGTGCGTTCGAGCAAGGCCGGCACCACCGTGCGTTCGATCACGGCCTGGTGGCCGATGGACACCAGGTCCAGCCGGATCGCACCCAGCAGCTGCTGCAGGTCGTCGTGCAGCTCGCGCGCGATGCGCTGGCGCTCGCGTTCCTCGGCACGCTGCAACTCCACCAGCAGCTGCTGCAGCTGCGTGCGCGAGGACTCCAGCGAGGACTGCATCTGCCGGAACACGGTGATGTCGCGCCCGGTGACGACCGCACCGATGAGCGTGCCGGCCCGGTCGCGGATGGGTCCGAAGCTGTAGCTCATGACCCAGCGCTCGCCGCTGTCCTGCCGGCGCAAGCCGTACTCCACGCTCGTGCCCACCTCGCCACGCAGCGCGCGTGCCGCGGGCCAGTCCCGCTCGGGGGCGGGCTGGCCATCGGGCCAGGACAGCTCCAGCAGCTTTGGGTAGTCGGCAAAGCTTGCCAGGCCTTGCGCCCGATCACGGAAGCGGTGCGTGCGGGCGAAGGCGTCGTTGATCTCCACGACCTGGCCCCTGGCGTCGCACAGCCACACCGAGTCGCCCATGCTGGCCAGCGCGGCGTCCAGCATGGCGCGCGTGGCGCTGAGCGCCTGCTGGGCCTGCTTGCGCCAGGTGATGTCCTGCACGGTGCCGAACAGGCGCACCGCATGGCCCTGGTTGTCGAGGATGGCCTCGCCGCGCACGACGGCCCAGCCGGTCTGCCCGCCGGGGCGCTCGAACTCGGCCTCTTCCTCGAAACCGCCGCCGCTGGCCTGGGCCGCCTGGAGCGCGCGCTGCAGCCGCGGCCAGCTGGCAGGCGTGAAGATGGTGTGGCCCTGGTCGAAGGACACCGGCGGCTTGGCCGGGTCGCGTCCGAACATCTCGTAGAGGTAGCCGCTCCACTGCATGCGGCCGTCGGCCGGGGTCCACTGCCAGGCTCCGAGCTGCCCCAGGCGCTCGACCTGGCCCACGAGCAGCCGCTCCAGGCCCAGCTCGCCTTCGCCCAGCGCCAGGCCCACCCGCTGGGCCGTCTGCACGGGCAGCGGCGGCGGTGATGCGGAGGGTTCCATGGGGCCCTTTCTTCGTTCTTGTGGGCGGGGGTGGACAGCAGGCCACACCCATTGGAACACCCCCCCGGCCGGCGGCCGTGAGCAGGCTCAGGCAAAGCGTCCGTGCAGGAACCAGCCGCCTGTCTCGTGGGCGTCGGGCAGCCGGGCGCGGTAGACCCACACCAGGGCGGCGTCGTGGGCCTGGGCGATGAAGTAGTCGCGCATGACGGGCTGCCCGTCCCACCAGCCCGACTCGATGCGCTCCGGGCCGGCCAGCAGCTGCAGGGGGTGGCCGTCCAGCAGCGGCTGCGCGTGCCGCTCGTGCAGCGGCTGCGCCGCGCCGAGCAGCCAGGCCGGCCGGCTGAGCGGGCCGGGCGGGGGCGGCGCGCCCCGGGTGGGGTGCGCGGGGTGTGCAGGGGGCGCAGCATGGGCGGGGTGAACAGGGTACGAAACGGCAGCGCACTCCGGCCGGTGATCGGCCACGCAGCCGAGCTGGTGCACCTGCTGCGCGCCCAGCCGCGCCTGCAGCCGCTCCAGCAGGCGCACGAGGCCCTCGCGCTCGCTGGCGCGGGAGGCGAAGAGCTCGCCGCTGGGCGGCGCGCCGTGGAGCAGGTCGTGGCAGTGCAGCCGCAGGTCCAGCGTCGGCGCGGGCAGGGTGAGCGCGTCCAGGCGCTCGCGCAGCAGCCGCTGCAGGTGCGCGGCGTCGTCGCTGGCCTCGGCCAGGGCCAGCTCCAGGGTGGTCGACGGCGGGGCTGTGTCGGCGGCGCGGTGGCGCGGCTCGTGGAGCATGACCAGGCTGCAGCGGCGCACCCGCGCCTGGCGCGCCCGCGCCCAGGCCACCAGCCGCACCAGCAGCACCTGCGCGCCCTGCAGCACCTGCGCGCTCGTGTCGGCCCGCGCGAGCAGCTCGAGCCGCCCCTCGAAGGCCTCGGGCAGCACCAGCGGCTCGCGCGGGTCGGGTGCGTCGCCACGCGCGCGGTCCAGCGCCTGCAGCAGCGCCGGGCCGAAGCGCCGGGCGAGCCCGGCACGCGGCAGCGCCCGCAGCCCGGCCAGGGTGTGCACGCCCATGCCCTGCAGCGCCAGCGCGTGCTCGGGGCGGCTGCCCGCCAGCGCCAGCAGCAGGGCCACGGGCGCCCGGTCCAGGCGCGCGCGCAGGGCGGGCAGGCCCGCCGCAGACTGGCCGGGCTCCAGGGGCGGCGCCCCACCCCAGCGGGCCAGCAGCGCCGCGCCCAGCGGCGTGGGCGCACAGGCCTCGCGCCAGGTGTGCCCGAGCGGTACGAGCGCGGCGCGCAGCCGCCCGCGCAGCGCGGCCAGCCCCCCGAAGACGCGCAGCGTGGTGCTCACCTCGAGCAGCACGGTGTCGGCGCCCTGCAGCGTGACGCAGGGGGTGAAGGCCAGGGCGGCGTGCGCCACCGCCTGCAGGGCCTGCGCGTCGCGCGCGGCGTCGGCGCGGCCGAGGACGAGCTGCGGGGCCAGGGCGAGCGCCGTGGCGCGCCGCATGCCCGGCTGCACCCCGAGTGCGGCGGCGCAGGCGTTCACGCCGACGAGATCGGCTCCCTCGAGCAGGGCCAGCGGCCCCTGGCGGGCGGCCTCGTCCAGCGCAGCCGCGAAGGACTCCAGCGGCAGCACAGGCAGGTGCAGGGCGATCCACAGCATCGCGGGCAACGGGTGCGGAGGCTCATGCCACCAGCGGGGTGCGGGCGGCGGCGCGGGGCCGGGCGCGGACCCGTGCCCGGGCCAGGGCATCGGCGCGCTGGCGCAGCGCCGGCGGCAGCACGGGCGGAAGCTCCAGGCGCAGCGGCTGCGCCAGCGCCGGGCCGCGGCGCTTGAAGACCTGCACCGACAGGACGTCCGCCCCGGCGGGCTGCAGCGCCAGGCGCAGCGGCGCGGCACTGGGCCGCGTGCGCGCGGCCAGCCCGCGGAACAGGAACACCGGCCCGTCGTGGGCCTGCGCGGCGAGCTGCAGGCGGCGCAGCGCATCGGGCGGCAGCCGCTCGGGCAGCCAGGCCAGCGCCGCCCCCACCTGCCCGCTGGACAACGCCTGTTCCAGCGCCCACGGCAGGATGAACTTCCCGAAGCCCACCAGTGCCGCCACCCCCAGCAGGGCGAACAGGGCGTTGATCGCCATCTCGATGAACACCCCAGACGCCGTGAGCGTCATGGTCGATGACACCATCCCCGCGGTCCCCGTCCCGTTCCACGTGGCCAGCGGTGGCAGGACCAGAAGCATCGCGATCGCGACGAGGTCCTGGATGACCAGCAGTGCCACGCTCAAGCGTCCTTCGGCCTTGTTGAGTTCGCGCCGGTCTTGCAGGATCCGTAGCACCACAACCGTCGAGGAGATCGACAGCGCAATCCCCACGGCGATGGTTGAGGGCGTGCTCAGCCCCATCACCATCCCCACCGGCCACAGCGCGCCGGTGCAGATCACCGTCATCAGGACGGTGGCGATGATCGCCCGGCGAAGGGTGTCGCGGAGGACGCTGAGGTCCATGTGCAGCCCGATGCCGAACAGGAGCAGGATGATGGCGAGGTCGGAGATGTCCTTCACACTCGCCGGGTCGCTGATGAGTTTGAATGCGCCCGGGCCGATGAGCATCCCGGTGATGAGATACGCCGGCACGGTCGGCAAACGGAGGCGCTGCGCCACCGCCGCCACCACCC
>JBMOGN010000162.1:0-7507 GCA_049318345.1 Rubrivivax sp.
CACGCGCCCGGCCGCCCGCATCGGCTCCGACGAGGTCTGGGACCAGGCCGAGCACGCGCTGATGGAGAGCCTGCGTCGCTCCGGGGTGGAGTACGTGATCGCGCCGGGTGACGGCGCCTTCTACGGCCCGAAGATCGAGTACACCCTGAAGGACGCGCTGGGCCGCCAGTGGCAGTGCGGCACCATGCAGGTCGATTTCTCCATGGCGCAGCGCCTGGACGCCGAGTACGTGGCCGAGGACGGCTCTCGCCGCCACCCGGTGATGCTGCATCGCGCCATCGTCGGCAGCCTCGAGCGTTTCATCGGTATCCTCATCGAGCAGCACGCCGGGGCGATGCCCGTGTGGCTGTCTCCGCACCAGGTGGTGGTGACCTCCATCACCGACGCCCAGGCCTCCTATGCCCAGGAAGTGGCGAAAACGTTGCAAAAACAAGGAGTTAGGGCTACGTTGGATTTGCGCAACGAGAAAATCACGTATAAGATCCGGGAGCATTCGTTGCAGAAGGTCCCGTACATCCTTGTCGTGGGTGACAAGGAAAAGGCAAACGGGACCGTTGCGGTGCGCGCCAGGGGCAACCAGGATCTCGGCGTGATGTCCGCCCAGGATTTCGCCGCAAGGCTCCTCGGTGACATCAGCCGGAAGGTCTGAAGGCTCGGGCGCGCTTTTGTCATGTACGGGCGGCCCGTTTTTGCCTTGGGGCTGCGCAGAGAGGTCTGAACCATCGCTACCTTCATGGACCGGCGCATCCCGAATGCGGAGCGCAAGCACAGGCTGAACCGTGAGATCGTGTCGCCCCAGGTGCGGCTGATCGGTGTGGAAAACGAGCAGTTGGGCGTCGTGCCCGTCTTCGAGGCCCTGCGCATGGCGGGCGACCTCGACGTCGATCTCGTCGAGATCGCTGCCACCGCGGACCCGCCTGTGTGCCGGTTGATGGACTACGGCAAGTTCAAGTACCAGGAGCAGAAGAAGGCCGCAGAGGCCAAGGCCAAGCAGAAGGTCATCGAGATCAAGGAAGTGAAGTTCCGCCCCGGCACCGACGAGGGGGACTACGCCATCAAGATGCGCAACCTGCGCCGCTTCATCGCCGAGGACGGCGACAAGGGCAAGGTGACGTTGCGTTTCCGGGGGCGCGAGATCACGCACCAGGACATCGGCATGCGGTTGCTCGAGCGCATCCGCGATGAGCTGGCCGATGTCTCGGTGGTGGAGCACATGCCCAAGCTCGAAGGCCGCCAGATGATCATGGTGCTGGCACCGAAGAGAAAGCAGTGAGTTCAGGGCTGCGGGGTCTGGTCACCCCGCGGTCCGGGAAGGTCCGGCCAAAGGCCGGGCAACAAAGCCGCTGACAGGCCATCCAAGTACCGCCACACGCGGTCGCCTGCAGGGGTGTCACAACAGGAGCAGTCATGCCCAAGATGAAGACCAAGAAGAGCGCGGCCAAACGGTTCCGCGTGCGTCCGGGGGGCACCGTCAAGCGCGGTCAGGCCTTCAAGCGCCACATCCTCACCAAGAAGAGCACCACCCGCAAGCGCCACCTGCGCGGCGCGGCTAACGTGCACGAGACCAATATGGGCCACATCGCCGCGATGCTGCCCTTCGCCGGCCTGTAAGCCGCCACGCTGAACAAGGAGCACACACATGCCTCGCGTCAAACGTGGTGTCACCGCACACGCCCGCCACAAGAAGATTCTCGCCCTGGCCAAGGGCTTCCGCGGTCGCCGCAAGAACGTCTTCCGTATCGCCAAGCAGGCGGTGATGAAGGCGGGCCAGTATGCCTACCGCGACCGCCGCACCCGCAAGCGGGTCTTCCGCCAGCTCTGGATCGCGCGCATCAACGCCGCCTCCCGTGAGCTCGGCGTGAGCTACAGCCGCTTCATGGCCGGCCTGAAGAAGGCCCAGATCGGCGTCGACCGCAAGGTGCTCGCCGACCTGGCCGTGAACGATCCTGCAGCCTTCGGCAGCATCGTTGCCAAGGTGAAGGCCCAGCTGAGCTGAGGCGCGCGCCCCGGCCTGCCCTCGGGTGGGCCGGTTCAGCCGACCCGACTCTCGCAAGAGGCCGTCACCCCGTGGCGGCCTCTTTGTCTTTCACCGATCCCCTGGCGGTCTCTTCCCGACCCTTGCGCGAATCCCAGCCGATGAACGACCTCGAAACCCTGCTCGAGCAGGCCCGCGCGGAGTTTGCCCGGGCGAACCAGCCCGCCGACCTGGAGAACGCGAAGGCCCGCTTCCTCGGGAAGGCCGGGCGCGTCACCGAGCTGCTCAAGGCGCTGGCCTCACTCAGCGTCGAGGAGAAGAAGAGCCGCGGGGCGCGCATCAACGAACTCAAGGGTGCGATCGAGGCTGCCCTGCAGGCGCGCCGGGCCGAGCTGGCCGAGGCCGAGTTGCAGGCTCAGCTGCAGGCCGAGGCGCTGGATGTCACGCTGCCGGGGCGCCACCGCGCCACCGGGGGCATGCATCCGGTCAGCCGCGCGATGGAACGCATCGAGGCCATCTTCGGCTCCATGGGATTCGATGTGGCCGACGGGCCCGAGATCGAGACCGACTGGATGAGTTTCACGGCGCTGAACAACCCGGAGAACCATCCGGCGCGTTCCATGCAGGACACCTTCTATGTCGACATGAAGGACGAACAGGGCCGCTGGCTGAACCTGCGTCCGCACACCAGCCCGATGCAGGTGCGCTACGCGCGCGCCCATGCGCAGCGGCATGCCGGCGCCGACCCGATGCCCGAGATCCGCGTCATCGCGCCCGGGCGCACCTACCGCGTGGACAGCGATGCCACCCACTCGCCCATGTTCCACCAGTGCGAGGGCCTGTGGATCGGCGAGCACATCTCCTTCAAGGACCTGAAGGTGGTCTTCACCGACTTCCTGCGCCGCTTCTTCGAGGACGACGGTATCCAGACACGCTTTCGGCCGAGCTACTTCCCCTTCACCGAGCCGAGCGCCGAAGTCGACATGATGTTTTCCAGCGGGCCGTCCAAGGGGCGCTGGCTCGAGGTGGCCGGATCGGGACAGGTGCACCCGAACGTGGTGCGCAACTTCGGGCTCGACCCGCAGCGCTACATCGGCTTTGCCTTCGGCATGGGGCCCGACCGCCTGGCGATGCTGCGCTACGGCGTGAACGACCTGCGCCTGTTCTTCGACGGCGACCTGCGTTTCCTGGCCCAGTTCCGCTGAGCCCGTTTCCCGACACGAGCGTTCGAGACGATGCAATTTCCCGAGTCCTGGCTGCGCGAATTCTGCGATCCGCCCCTGTCCACGGCCGAGCTGGCCGAGTTGCTGACCATGTCGGGCCTCGAGGTCGAGGAGCTGCGGCCTGTCGCGCCACCTTTCTCGGGCGTGGTCGTGGCCAGGATTCTCGAAGCCGCCCCTCACCCCAATGCCGACAAGCTGCGCGTGTGCAGGGTCGATGCGGGCGCCGCCTCGCCTGGTGAGCCGCTGCAGATCGTCTGTGGCGCGCCCAACGCGCGCGCGGGCATCCTGGTGCCGCTGGCGCTGGTCGGGGCCGAGCTCCCGCCGGGCGAAAGCGGCCAGTCGTTGCGCATTGGTGTGGGTAAGCTGCGTGGCGTCGAGAGCCGGGGCATGTTGTGCTCGGCCCGCGAGCTTGGCCTGTCGCAGGACCACGCCGGCCTGCTCGAGCTGTCTGCCGAAGCGGTCCCGGGGGCGAACCTGCGCGAGAGCCTGCAGCTCGACGACACCGTCTTCACCCTCAAGCTCACACCCAACCTCGGCCACGCCCTGAGCGTCTACGGCATCGCGCGCGAGGTCTCTGCACTCACGGGCGTGCCGCTTCGCACGCCGGCCATCCAGGCCGTGCCTCCCGCGCATGACCAGCGCCTGCCGGTGGAGGTGCTCGCCCCCGACCTGTGCGGTCGCTTCTCGGGCCGCGTCATCCGCGATGTCGACCCCGCCGCCCCCACGCCGGCGTGGATGATCGAGCGCCTGGCCCGCTGCGGCCAGCGCTCGGTGAGCGCG
This sequence comes from Rubrivivax sp., assembly GCA_049318345.1. Classification (GTDB taxonomy): domain Bacteria; phylum Pseudomonadota; class Gammaproteobacteria; order Burkholderiales; family Burkholderiaceae_C; genus Rubrivivax. The sequence continues at coordinate 3,979 of JBMOGN010000162.1, forward strand.
CTGGTGGACATCTCCAACTACGTGATGTTCGAGTACGGCCGCCCCTCGCACATCTTCGACCTCGAGCGCATCCACGAGAAGCTCGTCGTCCGCTGGGGTCGGCCCGGCGAGACGCTGAAGCTGCTCAACGGCCAGACGATCGAGGTCGATGCGGCGGTGGGCGTGATTGCCGACTCGAGAGAAGTCGAGTCGCTCGCGGGCATCATGGGCGGAGACGCCACGGCCGTGAGCGACAGCACCCGCCACGTCTACGTCGAGGCGGCCTTCTGGTGGCCCGAGTCGGTGGCCGGGCGCTCGCGCCGCTTCAACTTCTCCACCGACGCCGGCCACCGCTTCGAGCGCGGCGTGGACCCGGCGCTGACGGTGGCGCACATCGAGCGCATCACGGCGCTCGTGCAGCAGGTCTGCGGTGGCCAGGCCGGCCCGATGGACGACCAGGTGCTGCGCCTGCCCGCGCGCCAGCCCGTCACGATGCGCGTCTCGCGTGCCAGCCGGGTGCTGGGCATGCCTCTGGATACCGCGGACTGCACCGGGGTGTTCGAGCGCCTGGGCCTCGCGCACACCGTGGAGGGGGACTGCATCACTGTCCAGCCGCCAAGCTGCCGCTTCGATCTCGCCATCGAGGAAGACCTGATCGAGGAGGTGGTGCGCGTGGTCGGGCTGCATCGGTTGCCCGCCACGCCCCCGTCGGCGCCCGTCACGGCGCGGCCCGTCCCCGAGCAGGCGCGTCGTCCTCACGCGGTGCGCCGCGCCCTGGCGGCCCTGGGTTACCTGGAGACCATCAACTTCAGCTTCGTCGAGGCCCGCAGCGAGGCCGAGCTCGCCGGCAACCCCGATCCGATCCAGGTGCTCAACCCGATCGCGGCGCCGCTGTCGGTCATGCGTTCGTCGCTCATGGGCAGCCTCGTGACGGTGCTCAAGACCAACCTGGCGCGGCGCGCCGCGCGCGTGCGCGTCTTCGAGGTCGGCCGCGTCTTCAGGCGCGACCCTGCCGTCGAGGAGTCGCCGTCCAGCGTCGCCGGGGTGGCACAGCCCCTGCGCGTGGCCGGGCTGGCCTACGGCAGCGCCGACGGCCTGCAGTGGGGCAGCCGCGAGCGGCAGGTGGACTTCTACGACGTGAAGGGCGACCTGGAAGCCCTGCTGGCGCCCCGGCCTCTCACCTTCGTGCCCGATACCCATCCGGCCCTGCATCCCGGGCGTTGTGCACGAGTGGAGTCTGCCGGCCGAGTACTGGGCCACCTGGGTGAGCTGCACCCGCGCTGGCGTCAGGGTTACGAGCTGCCGCATGCGCCGGTGCTCTTCGAGCTCGATCTGGCCGCCGTCCTGGCGCAGCCCCTGCCGGTCTTCGAGCCGCTTCCCCGGCAGCAGTCGGCGCTGCGTGACGTGGCGCTGGTCGTCTCCGAGTCCGTGACGCACGACGCCCTCATGCAGGCGATGCGCGCCGACCCGCAGCAACTCGTGCGCTCGGCGATCCTCTTCGACGTGTTCCGGCCCGAGCCGGGCACGCCCGGTTTCGGGCCCGGCGAGCGCAGCCTGGCCATTCGGCTCGAACTCCTGGACGACCTCAGCACCCTGACGGACGACCGCATCGAGGCTGCTGTGGCCGCTGCGGTGTCGCGCGCTCAGGCGGCCTGCGGCGCGCGCCTGCGCGGCTGAAGGCCCTCGAACCGAAGGCCCCCGAATCCCGCGCCTTGCCATGACCGAATCCGATTCGCCATCTCCGCCGGGCGTCCTGCTGCCCTCGCTGGAGACCCCGACCCTGACCAAGGCCGAACTTGCTGAACTGCTGTTCGACCGGCTCGGCCTGAACAAGCGCGAGTCCAAGGACATGGTCGAGGCCTTCTTCGAGATCGTCGGCCAGACGCTGGTCGAGGGCGACGATGTCAAGCTCTCAGGCTTCGGCAACTTCAGCATCCGCCGCAAGGCGCCGCGCCCGGGTCGCAACCCCCGCACCGGCGAAGCCATCCCCATTAAGGAGCGGCAGGTCGTCACCTTCCACGCCAGCCACAAGCTCAAGGCCGTTGTCCAGGGCGGTGGCCAGGAGCAGTTCGAGTAGAGTCCCGGACGCACCCTGGATCGGAGATGGACAAGGAAACGGCCCTGCCGGCGATTCCCGCCAAGCGCTACTTCACCATTGGGGAGGTGAGCGACCTGTGCGGCGTGAAGCCCTATGTGCTGCGCTACTGGGAGCAGGAGTTCACGCAACTCAAGCCGGTGAAGCGCCGCGGCAACCGGCGTTACTACCAGCACCACGAGGTGCAACTCATCCGCCGCATCCGCGAACTGCTTTACGACCAGGGCTTCACCATCAGCGGCGCGCGAAATCGCCTGTCGGAGGCTCTGGCGGCGCAGCGGACGCCCGCCGGCGCGTCGGCCTCGGCACCGGTTCCCGCGGTGCCTGCGCCGGCTGCGCCGCCGCTGGCCAGCCCGGGCGACCTGCGCGCGGAACTCCTGTCGATCCGATCGCTGCTCGAGGGCTGAGTACGCGCCAGCCGGCTATAATTGGCGGCTTCGTCGGGGTGTAGCGCAGCCTGGTAGCGCACTTGCATGGGGTGCAAGGGGTCGCGAGTTCGAATCCCGCCACCCCGACCAACGTCAGAAAAAAGGCCCGGTACCTCTACAGGTACCGGGCCTTCGTCGTTCAGGGCCCCGGCAGGGGCCTGCACCGCAAGCGGGGCTACTTGGAGGTTGCCGCCGCAGGCGCGCTGGCCGTGGCGTCTGCTGCCACGGGCGCTGCCGGTGCCGGCGTGGCCGCGGGTGCGGGGGCCGTCACCGCAGCCGGTGCAGAGTGGGCCGCCGGAGCCTTCTGGCCCGCCGAGACGGGCAGCAGCGGCACGATCAGCAGCGCCACGATGTTGATGATCTTGATGAGCGGGTTCACCGCCGGGCCGGCCGTGTCCTTGTAGGGGTCGCCCACGGTGTCACCGGTCACGGCCGCCTTGTGGGCGTCGCTGCCCTTGCGGTGGGTCACGCCGTCCTTGTCGGTGAAGCCCTCTTCGATCAGCTTCTTGGCGTTGTCCCAGGCGCCACCGCCCGTGCACATGCTGATGCCCACGAACAGGCCGGTGATGATGGTCCCCATCAGCAGTCCGCCAAGAGCCGCCGGGCCCAGCACCAGGCCCACCAGGATGGGCGCCACCACGGGCAGCAGCGAGGGCACGATCATTTCCTTGATCGCCGCCGTGGTCAGCATGTCCACCGCCGCGCCGTACTCGGGCTTGGCGGTGCCTTCCATGATGCCCTTGATATCGCGGAACTGGCGGCGCACTTCCACCACCACCGAGCCCGCGGCGCGGCCCACGGCCTCCATCGCCATGGCACCGAACAGGTAGGGGATCAGGCCACCGATGAACAGGCCCACGATCACCTTGTGGTCGCTCAGGTCGAAGTTCAGGACCATGCCGCGCGCCTCGAGCGCGTGGGTGTAGTCCGCGAAGAGCACCAGCGCGGCCAGACCAGCCGACCCGATGGCGTAGCCCTTGGTCACCGCCTTGGTGGTGTTGCCCACCGCATCCAGCGGGTCGGTGAT
>JBMOGN010000163.1:0-7506 GCA_049318345.1 Rubrivivax sp.
TCGACGGCACGCTCATCGACAGCGCGCCCGACCTGGCCGCTGCCGCCAACGAGCTCCGCGCCGTCCACGGGCTCGAACCCCTGGCGCTGGAGCAGTTGCGGCCGATGGTGGGCTCGGGCGCACGCGGGATGGTGGGCGTGGCCTTCGGGCTCAAGCCCGGCGAGGCGGGTTACGAGCCGCTGCGCGTGGCCTTTCTCGAGCTCTACGTGCGCCGGATGCTCACGCTCACGCGCGTGTTCGAGGCGGTCCACCCGGTGCTCGATGTGCTGGACGAGCAGGGCATCCGCTGGGGCGTGGTGACGAACAAGGCGATGTCGATGGCGCAGCCCATCACCGAGAGCCTGGGCCTGGCGGCGAGGGCGGCGGTGGTGATCGGTGGCGACAGCACGCCGCACACCAAGCCGCACCCCGCGCCGCTCCTCGAGGCGGCGCGCCGCATCGGCGCCGAGCCGGCGCGCTGCGTGTACGTGGGCGACGACGCGCGCGACGTGCAGGCCGGCCGCGCCGCCGGCATGGCCACCATCGCGGCGGCCTGGGGCTACCTCGGCCTGGGCGAGCCCGTGCACGCCTGGGGTGCCGATCATGTGTCACAAGCGCCCGCAGGCGTCTTGCAATGGCTGCGGATGCCCTAAACTGAGAGTTCTGGGGCCGACCTGGCTTCGACGTGGGTACGGAGTCGGTTCAGGGCATGCCGAGCACCAGTTCGCTCGTAAATCCACTGGAAACAAAGTAACTGCGAACGACGAACGTTTCGCCCTCGCCGCTTAACACCGGTGAGCCTCTCAACGGCAGGCCGATGGGCCGGGTCTGAGCCGCAAGGCAAGGGCTGAGAGGTCATTCACATCGGCTGGCTTGCCCCCGGGTCACTCGGGGGTGAGCGAGATCAAGTGACTGGCACTTCCCGCAGCGTGCCGCTGCGCGGCGGGAAGGGCGAGATCCAAATCAGACGGCTACGCATGTAGAACTGGCCGGCAAAGGCTTGCGGACGGGGGTTCGATTCCCCCCGGCTCCACCAGGTCCAAGGGCCCAGAGTCATCTCTGGGCCCTTTTTTTGCCCGGTCCCCGAGGGAAACGGCGGGTTGCCTGTTCACTACGACCCGCCTGAGAAGGCCCTGGAAGGCCTGCCGCGGGCCCGTTTCCTCTCTCCGTTCTCTGCCAGCCTGTTGACCAACCAACAACAGGCGAGGCCTAGGATTCATGAGGGTTTCCGGGCAGTGATTGCAGGTTGCGCGACAGCCGGGCAGGACGGAATCCAACTTGGACCAGGGCCGAGCTAAGCACTCCGCACCCTGCGTCCCGAAAAAGCATTCAGGCGAGTGCCGCGGGCCTGTGCAAAAGACAAAGCTTCAAGCAGCAGATCTCGTTGAGCCCGGCTTCCGCCCAGAATCTCGTGGTGCGGAAGCGCATGTTGAAGCGCCCTGACTGCCGCGCTCCAACGGGCCTGCGAAATTGCCAGGAACCCAGCCGCCGCATGCCGGATAAGGGAAGCGGTGGGGCCGTCGATCTGCGCCAACCAGTCGGCCAAGTCTCGCTCGGCGCCCGCCATGGCGAAGCTGATGCAGAGATGAAAGTCGGCAAAGCGTATGCCTGGCCTGGCGAATTGCCTGCGCGAGTGCTCGAGCAATTCGGACCATTGGGCTGTTGATACCTCGACGCCCCGCAGCCATGCCCGATACATCAGTGACACCGCATCGGTCACCAGATTCAATGGTGGTCCCCATGCAACCCCGCCTGACCCTGGGCAGTACACCCAGCGGTGAAGCGCCTCGAGAGCTGCTGTGGTGTCGCCCAGCCGCAGATGCGCAAGCGCAACGTGCCAGCCCAAGTGGCAATGCATCAGGCCGGCGCGGTCGTAGTTTGCCAACCAGGCTGCAAGCCAACCCAGCGTGTCGCAGTCGCGGCCCTGCTCGTACTCGACATGGGCACGGATGTGCGCGGTGTTAGCGCTGAGCGGGTTAAGGTCCCAGCTCAGCTCCACGTGACGCAACGCCGCGTCCAGATTTCCGGTCTCGCATTCGGCAAACGCGAGCGTGGCGTTGAACCACCAGTCTTGTGCCAGTTCCGTGCGGTACGGCTGCAGGAATCGCAGCAACGCCTGCTCACGCTGGGCTTCCCCGGAAAATCCGATCAGACCGAAAACACCTGTGGCCGGGGCAAGCACCAACACATCGCGGGGGTACGTTTGCAGATGCGCTTGCGTCTTGGCAAGCGCCACCCGGCCCTGACCTCGAACCACGCTTGCCAGTGCTTCGATATGACTGACCTCTCGCGGCAGCAACTTGGGCGCCAGTTCAAGCGCACGCTCAGCCTCGACGCATGCTTGCGCACCACGTCCCTGGGACTGTCGCAGGCGTGCCAGAGCGATGCGGCCCACGCCACTGTCGGGGTCCACTGACAGGAGCTGCTCGAGGAGTGGCTCCGCAGCGTGCTGCGCCGCCAGGATGGCATCGACTGTCTGGCGATAGAGGTCTGCTGCCGCATCACTGGCAGCGGTGACCTCAAGACCGTACTGGTCGCGGTGCATCAAGAGGGCTCCTGCACGCGAACATCACCGCCCAGGTCTTCGGCCTGCCCGCGCAGGACAACGCTGTTCACGGTTGATGCCAGGCTCAGCATTCGACGATCACCTTGCAGCCGACTCCGCAATCAGCACATCGGCCGGGATGCCCAGGCCTTTGTGCAATCGGCGGATCATGGCCAGCGTCAGCGGGCGCTTGCGGTTCGGAACTTCGCAGGCGGGGTTGCTCTTGCCGATGAGCGGCTCGAGCTCATGGACGAACAGGCCGCTCTGATTGGCGCTGAGGTACTGCACCTTGATCTCGGCGGATTGGGTCCAGGCTTCGCGCTTGGAATCCTCGTACCACGCCTTCAGCGGCTGCTCGGCGTCGGGAAAGCGCTTCCAGACGCCCCGAAGGGTCGACACGGCGATCACGTGCATGGGTCGAAGAGTAGTCCCATATCGGGATTGAGGCAGGCGATAACCAGGCTGTCAGGGGGCTGCGGCAGCCAAGACCGGCATCAGCCCGGCCAGCGCGAGGCGCGTTTGGCGCCAGACCGTATGCGGGCTTCGCGGCTGCGCGCCTTCCACACCGCCACCTCGGCCTTGCGCTCCACGGCGGTGACCTGATCGCGCAGGGCTTCGCGCTGCATCTTGTGGAAGTTGCGCAGTCTTTGTGGCGGCACCGCGTCCCGCACGGCACACCCCGGCTCTTCCTCGTGCCGGCAGTCCCGGAACCGGCAGCCTGACGCCAGAAGCTCGATATCGGAGAAGGCCACCCCCAGCGCTGACGCGTCGGCATCCAGGCGCAGCGTGCGCAGCCCCGGCGTGTCGATCAGGCAGGCCCCGCCCGGCGTGCCGTGCAGCGTCCGCACGGTGGTAGTGTGACGGCCGCGGCCGTCGCCCTTGCGCTGACCTCCGGTATCAGCCACTCCCTCGCCAGTAAGCGTGGTGGTGAGCGTGCTCTTGCCCGCGCCGCTGCTGCCCACCAGCACCAGCGTCCGACCCTCCTGCAGCCAGGGCGCCAGCACTTGCGTGGCGTCAGGGGATCGGGCGTCGGTAGCCAGCACCGGCACTCCTGGCCCCAAGAGCTCGGTCAGTTCATGCCTGCGCGCGTCGTGTGGCCCCCTGAGGTCGGCCTTTGTCAGTACCACCACGGGCTCCACACCGGCCAGTCGTGCCAGGGCAATGAAGCGCTCCAGCCGCCGCGGGTTGAAGTCACCGTCCAGACCCATGACGAGCAGCGCCGTGTCCACATTGCTCACGATGACGGCGCGGGTCACCTTGTCGCGTCCGTCGTGAAGCCGGCGGGTCAGTTGCGTCATGGGCGGCAGGCGCTCGTAGGCCCACAGCGCGCCATGGCCGTCGTCGCGCGCAAGCACCCAGTCGCCGCAGGCGAGGGCGTCAACCTGGACGCCCAGCGCGTGCCGCAGCGCCGGGTGCTGGCGCGCAGCGCTTTCGCGACATCCGTCGTGGACGAGCAGGCTCTCGCGCTGCACTTGGGTGACCCGCAGCAGCCTGGCCTCAGGGTCGGCGGCCATCACGGCCGCGGCGGCCTGCATCTGCGCGGGCTTCAGGCCCCAACGCCTCAGGCGGGAAAAGGTTTCGGAAAGATCGGTTTCGGTCATGTGAGGTGTCATGCGATGCAAGGCTCGGCGGGCACTGCCTGAACAGCCAGGTACACGAACAGGCACACCGCGCGCGCAGGGGTGCGGGCCGACGGAATGCAGGACGGCCTTGCTCATCGGCAGGCGATACCCACCGGTCGGCGCAGGCCGTCAGCGTCAGGATGGAGGGCTGTCGGTCGTGACCCAAGCGGGTCACACCGGGAGAGGCGTCAGCGGCGGCGCGACGATTCGCGAGTCACAGCCGACAGGTGGCAGCCACTCAGTGCGGTGAACTTGTCCATGCGGGCCTCCTGTGGGTGACGGCGCAGGTGCACGAGGGTGCGGTAGCGCCAAGGGTGCCGGACTGTGCTCTTCCCGGTCACGCCGAGTCAAGGCCTGCGTGGCGTGCCGGCCACGAAGACGGAGGCCGCCGGCTGATGAGGTGTCACGAGAGACTGACCCCCAGCACAACTGCTGGTGCCGGTGCAGGCCGAGTCAGGCCAGCACCTTCAACCCATGCTTCTCCACGACCGCCAGCAACTTCAGCGCCATCCCGCTCGGCCGCTTGGTGCCGGCTTCCCACTTCTGGACCGTCGACTCGCTGGTGTTCAGGTAGCGCGCGAAGACAGGCTGGCTGACGTGCGCCTGCTCCCGAATGCGCTTGATGTCGGCGGCGCTGATCTCCGGTGGAACGGTGAGGCAGCTTTCATCGAACTCGCGCATGGTCGCCTTGTCGATGGCGCCGACGCGGTGCAGGCCCTGCGCGGCGCTGTGGATGGCCTCGAAGGCGTCGCTCTTGAACTTGGTCCTAGTGGTCATCGCTCAACTCCAGCAATTCGCCCTCATCCAGGGCCTGTTCAAGTTCCGGGGCCGTGATCCGCGCGTACGCCTGGGCGAGCTTGCGGAAGGCCACCAATTCGTCGGGATCGATGTTGGCCCGGTCCTTCTTCGCGTAGAGGAACGCGAAAACCCAAAGCTTCCCGCCCTTGGCAAGCAGGATGGACCGGTGCTGGTTGTCGTTCAGCCGCTTCTTGTAGACGCCGCCGCCCAGGTCATCGGCCTGCCCCCGCACGGCCTCCCGCACGGCCTGAAGCAGTGCACCGTCGCGGATGCGAGCCTTGCGGGCAGCCTTCGAAAACCAGGCTGTCTTGAAGGCTCTGACGAAGCCGTCCCTGTCCATGCCAGAGTCTAGCACCAGGTGCTACTCATTCAAAGACCCTGGCCTGGTGTGAAGCTGCCGAGACCGCTACCGGTATGCCGCCTGGCGCCGGCACGGCTACAAGCTGGATACGTGTCACGCCTCAGACAGTGCTGCGTTCGGCCGAATACCGCAAAGCGCGTCCTCAAGGGCTGCGCCTTTCCATGTGTTTTGGATGGCGGACGCCGGTTCGGTTCCGGCGCGCGCCACCAGGTCCAAGGGCCCAGAGTCATCTCTGGGCCTTTTTTGCGCGTTACGCGAGGGAAACGGCGCTCAGCCTGTTGACTACGACCCGCCCCAAGGTCCCGCATGAGCGCCGCATCCGCAGCAATGGCTGACCTTGGCGGCACGGTCTTGCCAAATTTTGCCAAACAATCTAACCTGCTGGCATGAGCACGATGAACATTTCCCTGCCCGACGCCATGAAGTCCTTCGTGGATGAACAGGTCAGCCAGCGGGGCTACGGCACCAGCAGTGAGTACGTGCGCGAACTGATCCGCCGCGATCAGGACCGGCTGCAGTTGCGCAACCTGCTGCTGGTGGGCGCGTCTTCGGCTCCTGCTGCGCCGGTGAACGAGACCTACTTCGAAGGCTTGCGCGAGCGGGTACGCGGCACGACCAAGGTGACACGCAAGACCCTCCGCCAGCCGTGAGGGCCAAGCCCGTCGTCCCGCGCGAGCAGGCCAAACAGGATGTCGAGGATGCGCTCGCGTACTACATGGCCGAAGACGCTGAGGGTGCCGCGCTGGGCTTCATTGACGCTTTAGAGCAGGCCTATGAGCACATCGGCCGACATCCGGCTACCGGCTCGCCGCGCTACGCCCATGAGTTGAACTTGGCCGGATTGCGATTCTGGCCGCTGCGGCACTACCCCTACCTCGTCTTCTACGTCGAGCGCTCGGACCACGTCGATGTCTGGCGTGTGCTGCAGGGCCAGCGCGACATCCCGGCTTGGATGCAGAACCCGGAAGACATCTGAGCCTCGCCCCAGTGCGATGCGGCACCTCAGGATGCTGAGGCTTTGGGGCGCGATCAGACGATCGTCATGGCCCTTGATGGGCGTTGTGCGAGGGAAACCGCGCCGCGCGAAAATCCTGCCGATGTCGACCCCGCCGCCACCGACCGCTCAACCGCGCAACCCGTTGCATGGCAAGACGCTCGAGGCCATCCTCACAGAGCTGGTGGCGCACTACGGCTGGGACGGCCTCGCGCAACGCATTGCCCTGCGTTGCTTCAGCAGCGAGCCCAGTATCGGATCGAGCCTGAAGGTACTGCGCAAGACGCCGTGGGCCCGCGAGAAGGTGGAGGGCCTCTACCTGTTCATGCTCCGAGACCTGCGGCGCGCCGGCCCGCCCCGCGAAGCGCGATGAGTGGCGACCCCACCGAGCATTACCTGGCGGCCTACCCGCCCGATTTGCGGGCGCAGGTGCGGGTGCTGATCGCCGAGGGGCGGCTGGCCGACAGCCTGGAGCGGCGCTACTCCGAGCGTCACGATGTCGCCAGCGATGGCGCGCTGTACGACTATGTGAGTGCGCTGAAGAGCCGCCACATGCGCAACGCCGGGCCGCTGGCCAAGGTTCTCTACGACAGCCGGCTGCACCTGACACACCAAGCCCTGGGCACACACACGGCGGTGTCGCGTCTGCAGGGCGGCAATCTCAAGAGCAAGCGCGAGATCCGTATCGCCAGCCTCTTCCGCGGGGCGCCCGCCGCGTTCCTGAGGATGATCGTCGTGCACGAACTGGCGCACCTCAAGGAGCGCGAGCATGACAAGGCGTTCTACGCCTTGTGCACGCACATGGAGCCGGACTACCACCAACTCGAGTTCGATGTCCGCCTGTGGCTCACGGGGGTGGAGGCGGGGGTCCTGCGGGTGGGTATGCCGCGTGGGCGCTGACTCCGGGAGTGGGGGCTGCGGCTTGTAGGCTGGCGTCAGCTACTCAGGCTCGGCGACACGCTGTTCGGATCCCGCACGGCGTGGCGCTTCAAACCCAGCCCTGCCGCCACACCTGGGGGTCGGTCAGGTCGCGCCAGTGCAGTTGCAACACGCGCCCGGAGTGCACGGCTTCAAGCTCGATTTGCGCGATGCGCACAGCGGGCGGCTCGGGTTCGATCACCCGCACCACGACGAAGTGCTTCTCGCGGTTCAGGGGCTGCATCGCTGTCCATTTGCTCAGCAGCAGCTTCTTCGGGCTGAGGGGGTT
>JBMOGN010000164.1:0-7477 GCA_049318345.1 Rubrivivax sp.
CGTAGTTGGCCGCCAGCTTCTGCAGGCCGAAGCCGATGCCCACGCCGATGGCGCCCCCGAGCACGCCCAGCGCCCCCAGCGGGATGCCAGCGGCCGACAGCGCCAGCAGCACACCCACCGTCAGCAGCGTGGCGCGCGTGGCGTTGGCCGCCATCTTGCGCAGGCTCAGCGCCTCGCCGGCCACGCCCACGCCGGCCAGCAGCCGCTGCTCCAGCGTCGAGGACAGCCACAGCGCCAGCACCAGCACCGCCGCGGCGCTGATGGCGCCGTTGAGCATCGCCAGCAGCGACACGGGCGAGCCGCCCAGCGTCCAGGTGATCTGCTCCAGCGCCTCCACCAGCAGCGGCAGCAGCCCCGTGGCCCACATGACGAGCCCCACCCACACCACCCACGACAGCGTGCGCTCGGTCAGCCGCGCCGCGCGCGAGCCGGGGAAGACCGCGCGCAGCACGCCGGCCCCGAAACGGATGACCAGCAGGCTCAGCAGCAGCGGGGCAGCCAGCTTCAGCAGCCCCGTGGACATGAAGGGCGCCAGGGCCCAGCGCGCCACCATCACCAGCAGCAGCACCGCGGCCGGGAAGAGCACGCCGTCGACCACGTTGCGCCCGAACAGCAGGCCCGGGCGTTGGTCGGCACGGCGCATGCGCGACAGCGCGAAGCCCGCTGTCAGCGCGCAGGCCAGCACCACGCCCGCCTCCAGCAGCGCGCCCGGCCAGGTCAGGGCCTGCGCAAGGCGGCTGACACGCTCGCCAATGGATGTGAGGTCGAAGGTGCCGGGAGATGCCATAGCGGGGTTCCCGATCAGGCCGCGACGCCCGCCAGCACGCGCAGGTGGGCCGCGACGCTGCGCGCGAGCGCGCCCAGGTGGTAGCCGCCCTCCAGGCACGAGACGATGCGCCCCTGCGCGTACTCGTCGGCCAGCTGCACGAGGCGCGTGGTGAGCCACGCGTAGTCGGCCTCCACGAGCCCCATCTGGCCGAGCTCGTCCTCGCGGTGGGCGTCGAAGCCGGCGGAGACGAAGATCATCTGCGGGCGGTGCGCCTGCAGCGCCGGCATCCACAGCCGCTCCACCGCCTCGCGCACCGCGGGCCCGCGGCTGTAGGGCGCAAGCGGCACGTTCACCATGTTCTCCCCGCGCGGTTCGGTGCCGCTGTAGGGGTACAGCGGGTGCTGGAAGAAGCTGCACATGAGGATGCGCCCGTCGCCGGCGACGATGTCCTCGGTGCCGTTGCCGTGGTGCACGTCGAAGTCGATGATGGCCACGCGCTGCAGCCCGTGCACGTCCAGCGCGTGCCGCGCCGCCACGGCCACGTTGTTGAAGAAGCAAAAGCCCATCGCCGCCTCGCGCGTGGCGTGGTGCCCGGGCGGGCGCACGGCGCAGAAGGCGTTGCGGGCGCGGCCGGCGAGCACGGCGTCGGTGGCGGCCACGGCGGCGCCGGCGGCCGCGCGCGCGGCCGCGCCGGTGTGCGGGCAGACGGTGGTGTCGGGGTCCACGGCGCGCAGGCTGCCGGCGGCCTGGCTGTCGGCCATCAGGGCGGAGATCTGCGCCACATAGCCCGCTGCGTGCGCCCGCGCGAGCTGCTCGGTGGTGGCGTCCGGCGCGTCCTCCAGCATCAGGGCCAGATCCAGCCCCGTGGCACGCAGGTGGTCGGCGATGGCGTCCAGCCGCGCCGGGCACTCCGGGTGCCCCGGCGCCATATCGTGCAGACGGCACTGCGGCGGGCTGTAGTACAGGGTGGACATCGGATACAGGCAGGCTTTTCGGGTAAGGTCCCGGCATGGACCTTTCGGTGTCTCGCCAGCTCACGGCGCTGGTCGACCAGATCGAGACGATTATCGTCGGCAAGCGTGCCCAGATCGAGGACTGCGTGGCCTGCATCATGGCCGGCGGGCACCTCCTCATCGAGGACGTGCCCGGCGTGGGCAAGACCACCCTCGCCCACGCCCTGGCGGCCTCCCTGGGCCTGCGCTTCGCGCGCGTGCAGTTCACCGCCGACCTCATGCCCACCGACCTCGTCGGCGTGAGCGTGTGGGAGCGCGCGCGCGAGGGCTTCGTCTTCCACCCCGGCCCGGTCTTCACGCAGGTGCTGCTGGCCGACGAGATCAACCGCGCCGGCCCGAAGTCGCAGAGCGCGCTGCTGGAGGCAATGGAGGAGCACCAGGTGTCGGTGGACAACGAGACCCGCGCCCTGCCCGAGCCCTTCTTCGTCATCGCCACGCAGAACCCCAACGACCAGCTCGGCACCTACCCGCTGCCCGAGAGCCAGCTCGACCGCTTCCTGATGTGCATCACGCTGGGCTACCCCGACCGCGCCAGCGAGCGCGCCCTGCTGGCCGGCGGCGACCGGCGCCAGGCGATCGCGCGGCTGCAGCCCGTGATGGGGCCGGCGCAGGTGCTGGCGGCGCAGCAGGCGGTGGGGCAGGTGCACACGGCGGAGCCGCTGCTGGACTACCTGCAGGCCCTCATCGAGGCCACGCGCTCGGGGCACTGGTTCGTGGAAGGCCTGTCGCCGCGTGCGGGCGTGGCGGTGCTGCGCGCTGCCCGGGCGCGCGCGCTCATGGCCGGGCGCGACTACGTGGCGCCCGACGACATCCAGGCCATCCTGCCGCAGGCCCTGGGCCACCGGCTCGTGCCGGTGGCGAGTGCCGGCTGCGGGCCGCGCGAGCAGGTGCGCGCGATGGTCGAGGCCACCCCCCTGCCCTGACGCCGTCCATGAAGCTTCGAGGGCGCCTGTCCGCGTGGCTGCTGGGCCGGCTGCGGCCCGCCGAGAGCTGGACCCTCACGCAGCGCAACGTCTACATCCTGCCCACTGCCGCCGGCTGGGCCTTCGCCGCGATGTTGCTGGTGATGCTGGTGGGCTCGATCAACTACCAGCTCAGCCTGGGCTTCGGCCTGACCTTCCTGCTGGCGGGCTGCGGCGTGGTGTCGATGCACCTGACGCACCGCACGCTGGTGGGGCTGACGCTGCACCTGCGGCCGGTCGCACCCGTGCATGCCGGACAGGCGGCCACGGTGGAGGTGGTGCTGTCCAACCGGGGTGGCCCGCGCGACAGCGTCGCTCTGCGCCTGCACGCCTCCAGCGGCGAGCCCGCGCGCGGGCTGCCGCGCGCCTGGACGGACGTGCCGGCCCAGGGCCAGGCGGTGGCCCTGCTGCGTTTCACGCCGCCCACGCGCGGCCTGCACGCGGTACCGCCGGTGGTGGTGGACACGCGCTACCCCTTCGGCTTCTTCCGCGCCTGGAGCGTGTGGCGCCCGGCGGCCCAGGTGCTGGCCTGGCCGGTGGCCGAGACGCCGGCGCCGCCCCTGCCCGGGCGCGTGGCCAGCGACGGCCTGGACGCGAGCCCGCGCGCGGGCGGCGGCGGCGAGCTCGACGGCGTGCGCGCCTGGCGCCGCGGCGACACGCTGCGCCAGGTGGTGTGGAAGAAGGTGGCGCGCACGGGCGAGCTCGTCAGCCGCCAGACCGCCAGCGCGCAGAGCCAGGAGCAGTGGCTGGACTGGCGCACGGCCCAGGCCGGGCGCGGCGGCACGGAGGAGCGGCTCTCGCGCCTGGCAGCCTGGGTGGGGCTGGCCGACCGGCTGGGCGTGCCCGTGGGGCTGCGCCTGCCGGGGCTGGAGTGCCCGCCGGGCCTGGGTGATGCGCACCGCCGCCGCCTGCTGGAGGCGCTCGCACTGTGGCACTGAGCCCCGCCGAAGGGCCGGCCGATCGCCCGCCGCCGTCCTGGTCGATGCGGCACGCCGGGCTCGCCCGCCCGCGCCTGCCGCGCTGGCCCGGCTGGCAGCATCTGCCGCGCGAGACCCGCGACACCCTCTTCCTGCTGGGCGTCATCGCCTGGGTGGTGGCCCCGCACCTGCTGCACCTGCCGGGCTGGTGCACGCTGCTGGTGGCCGGCGTGATGACGTGGCGCGCCGGGCTCGCCCTGTCGGGCGCGCCGCTGCCCGGGCGGCTGCCGGTGGCCGCGGTGCTCGCGCTGGCCACGGGGCTGACATGGTGGGGCGAGCGCACGCTGCTGGGCCGCGAGGCAGGCGTGACGATGCTCGTGGTGCTCATGGCCCTGAAGACGCTGGAGCTGCGCGCACGGCGCGACGCCATGGTGGCGCTGCTGCTGGGCTTCTTCCTCGTGCTCACGCAGTTCCTGCGCTCGCAGTCACTGGCCACCGCGGCTGGCACGGCACTGGCGGTGTGGGGCCTGCTGACGGCGCTGGCGCTGGCGCACATGCCCGCGGGCCGCCCGCCGCTGCGCCGCGCCGCCGCGGTAGCCGGCCGCACGGCGCTCGTGGCCGCGCCGCTCATGCTGCTGCTGTTCGTCTTCTTCCCGCGCATCGGGCCGCTGTGGGGGCTGCCGCAGGATGCCGTCGGCCGCACCGGGCTGTCGGGCTCGCTGCGCATGGGAGGCCTGGCGCAGCTGGCGCAGGACGACTCCGTGGCCATCCGGCTGCGCTTTCCCGACGGCGCCCCGCCGCCCCAGGCCCTGTACTTCCGTGGGCCGGTGCTGGCGAACTTCGACGGCCGGGAGTGGACGCGCGCCGAGCGGCTGCCCGACCGCCCGGGCGGCGGCTTCGAGCGGGTGGAGCTGCAACTTCTGGGCGAGCCGTTGCGCTACGAGGCCACCTTCGAGCCGAGCAGGCTGTCGATGCTGCCGCTGCTGGAGCTCACGCCCGAGCGACCGGCCGAGTCCCCGGTCCTGGACGCGCTCGGGGCGGCGCAGCGCACGGACCTGTCGTGGACGCTGGAGCAGCCCCTGAACGAGCGCCTTCGCCTGCAGGCGCGCGCCTGGCCCGAGTACCGGCAGCGCGCGCGCACCGACCCGTGGGCCCTGCGCGCCTACGTCGAGCTGCCCCCGGGCTTCAACCCCCGCACACTGGAGTGGGCAGCCGAGCTGCGCCGCACGCCGCAGCTGGCACAGGCCGGGCCCGCGGAGCTGGCCGCGGTGGTGCTGAGTCGCATTCGCGAAGGCGGATACAGCTACACGCTGGAGCCGGGGCCCTACGGTACGCAGGCCGTGGACGAGTTCTGGTTCGACCGGCGCATGGGCTTCTGCGAGCACTTCGCCACCGCCTTCGTCGTGGCGATGCGGGCGCTGGACGTGCCCGCACGCGTGGTCACCGGCTACCAGGGCACGGACCCGGTGCCGGTGGACGGCTACTGGGTGGTGCGGCAGAGCCACGCCCACGCCTGGGCCGAGTACTGGGACCCGGCCCGGGGCTGGGTACGCGCAGACCCCACCGCCGAGGTGGCGCCGGACCGCATCGTGCGCAGCCGCAACCTCGCCGCACCGCAGGGCTTCGTGCAGACGACCATGCAACAGATCAGCCCGGCGCTGGTCGCACAGCTGCGCGCAGCGTGGGAGGCGCTGGACAACCGTTGGAACCAGGCCGTGCTCAACTACTCGCGTGGCCGGCAGTTCGACCTGCTGCGCAGCCTGGGCGTGGAGTCACCCGGCTGGGAGGACCTGCTGCGCATCCTCGGGGGGCTGGCCGTGGCCGCCGGGCTGGCCGGCACAGCCTGGGCCTGGCTCGAGCAGCGGCGCACGGACCCCTGGACGCGCCTGCAGCAGCGCGTGCAGCAGCGCCTCGCGCAGCTGGGCGTGGCGGTGCGCGCGAGCGACCCGCCGCGCACGCGGGCGCAGCTCGCGCGCGAGGCCCTGGGGCCGGCGGCCGAAGGTTTGGCGGGGGCGCTGGAGGCGCTGGAGCGCGCGCGCTACGGACCTTCGGCGCCCGGCGTGCCGCGGCGGTGGTGGCGAGATTTCGAGGAGGCCGCGCATCGTGCGGGGCGGGAGCGGACAGGATGAGGTCTTCACAGGCAGGGCAATTGATGACGCGCACGACGAGCCACCTGCTGGGCCGCCTGGCGGCCTGCGCCCTGCTGGCCACTTCGATGGGGGCGTGGGGGGCGTCGGCGGCATCCGCCTCATCAGCCACCGCGGCCGCCACGACCACCCCGACCTCCCAGAAGCGCCCCAAGGCGCCCCCCCGCAAAGCCCCGGCAGCCGAGACCCCGACCTACGCGCATCGGCCCGAAGTGGCCGCCTTCGCCGCGGAATTGGCGCAGCGCCGCGGGCTGCCCGCCGACTGGGTGATCGGGCACCTCGGCCAGGCCCGCCGCCTCGCGCAGGTGCAGCGGCTCATCATGCCGCCGCCAGCGGGCACGGCCAAGAACTGGGCCGCCTACCGGGCGCGCTTCATCGAGCGCAGCCGCATCGACGCCGGGCTGCGCTTCTGGCGCGAGCACGCGCCGTGGCTCGAGCGCGCGCAGGCGCGCTGGGGCGTGCCGCCGGAGATCGTGGTGGGGATCATCGGCGTGGAGACCTTCTTCGGGCGCATGACGGGCACGTTCCGCGCCCTGGACGCGCTGGCCACGCTGGCCTTCGACTTCCCGCCCGGCCGGCGCGACCGCAGCGCCTTCTTCCGGGAGGAGCTGGAGGAGCTGCTGGTGCTGGCCGCGCGCGAGGGCGTGGAGCCCGGCACCTGGCGCGGCTCCTTCGCCGGCGCGCTGGGCCTGCCGCAGTTCATGCCCGGCAGCATCAACCGCTTGGCGGTGGACTTCGACGAGGACGGCCACATCGACCTGCACCGCAGCCCCGCCGACGCCATCGGCAGCGTCGCCCACTACCTGGCGGCCTTCGGCTGGCGCAGCGACCTCCCCACCCACTACGCGGTGGCCGCGCCGGTGGACACGCGCGACCGCGCCACGCTCCTCGGCCCGGACATCCTGCCGAGCTTCACGCCCGCGCAGTTCGCCGAGCGCGGCGCCGAGCTGCCTCCGGCCGCGCAGGGCCACGACGGGCTGCTGGCGCTGGTGGAGCTGCAGAACGGCGAGGCCGCGCCCACCTTCGTGGCCGGCACCTCGAATTTCTACGTGGTGACGCGGTACAACTGGTCGGCCTACTATGCGATGGCGGTGATCGAGCTGGCCGAATCCGTCCGCCTGGCTCGGCAGCAGGCGCGCTGAAGCGCCTTCCCTCAGGCCGCTACCGGCACGAGGAAGTCCCGCCCGATGCCCGCCCCGAGATCGTTCACACGATCGAGGAACTGCGTCAGGTACGCATGCAACCCGGTTGACAGGATCTCGTCGATACGCCCGTACTGCAGGTCGGCCTTCAGGCGCCCGGCGCGGCGCAGGGTCTCGCCGCTGTGCTCGTTGGCCACCTGCTGCAGGTTGGCCACCACCTCGTTCATCGAGGCGGCCAGCGAGCGCGGCATGTCCGGGCGCAGGATGAGGAGTTCGGCCACGCGCTCGGGGCGGATGACGTTGCGGTAGACCTTGCGGTAGATCTCGAAGCCGGAGACCGAGCGCAGGATCGCGCTCCAGTGGTAGAAGTCCACCTCCTGCGACTGGGCCTGCGCCTGCGCGCCGGCGGCCGGGCCGAAGAATTCGCCGCCGGTCAGCGCGTGGTACTTCACGTCCAGCAGCCGCGCGGTGTTGTCGGCGCGCTCCAGGAAGGTGCCGATGCGGATGAAGTGCAGCGCCTCGTCCAT
>JBMOGN010000165.1:0-7456 GCA_049318345.1 Rubrivivax sp.
GTGCGCTTCTGGATCATCACCATGCTGCTGTGCCTGGTCGGGCTGGCCAGCCTGAAGCTGAGGTGAGGCGGGAATGAAGCAGCTCGCCGGCCAGCAGGTGCTCGTCCTCGGGCTCGGGATGTCCGGGCTCGCCATGGCCGCCTGGTGTGCGCGCGCCGGCGCGCAGGTGCGCGTGTGGGATTCGCGCGAGCAGCCTCCCCAGGCCGAAGCCCTGCGCGAGCGCGCGCCCGGCGCGCAGCGCCTGGCCGGCCCCCTGCAGGCCGAGCAGCTCGCAGGCGTGCACTGGGTGCTGAAGAGCCCGGGGCTGGCGCCCCACGACCCGGCCATCGCCCCGCTGCTGGCCGCCGCACGCGCCACCGGCGTGCGCACCGGCGGCGAGCTGGATCTCTTTGCGCTCGCCCTGGCCGAGCTGCGCGCCGACACGGGCTACGCCCCCCGGGTGCTGGCCGTCACCGGCACCAACGGCAAGACGACCACCACGGCGCTAACGGCCCTGCTGGTGGAGCGCGCCGGACGCCGCGCGCGTGCGGCCGGCAACATCGGCCCGACCATGCTGGACAGCCTCGCGCAGGCGCTCGACGCCGGGGAGCTGCCCGAGGTGTGGGTGCTGGAGCTGTCGAGCTTCCAGCTGCACGACGCGGGCGCCTTCGACCCGGACGCCGCGGTTGTGCTCAACCTCTCGCAGGACCACCTCGACTGGCACGGCTCGATGGATGCCTACGCCGCGGCCAAGGCACGGGTGTACGGCAGCCGCGGCACGATGGTGGTGAACCGGGATGATCCTCTGGTGCAGGCCATGGCACCCGCGCCAGCGCCGCCTGCTGCCGGGCCACGGCGGGCCACGCGCAAGCCGGCAGGCGAGCCGGCGCGCACCGTGCTGCGCTTCGGACTGGAGCCCCCGGCGCACGCGGGCGACTTCGGCCTCGTGGTCGAGTCGGGCATGGCTTGGCTGGTGCGCGCACTGCCGGCCGATGAGGCCTTCCGCCCTGAACCGGGTGAGCCGCCCGTGCACCTGCAGCGCCTCATGCCGGCCGATGCCCTGCGCCTGCGCGGCCGCCACAACGCGGCCAACGCCCTGGCGGCGCTGGCCCTGGCCAGCGCCATCGGCTGCCCGCTGGCGCCCATGCTGCACGGGCTGCGCGAGTACCGCGGCGAGCCGCACCGCGTCGAGTCCCTGGGCGAGGTCGATGGCGTGGAGGCCTTCGACGACAGCAAGGGCACCAATGTCGGCGCCACGGTGGCGGCGATCACCGGGCTGGGCGAAGACCGCGCGCCGGCCCGGCTGGTCGTGATCCTCGGCGGCGACGGCAAGGGGCAGGACTTCAGCCCGCTGGTCGCGCCGGTGTCCCGCCACGCGCGTGCCGTGGCGCTCATCGGCCGCGATGCGCCGGCGCTCGCGCAGGCGCTGGCGGGGTGCAGTGTGCCGATGCAGCGCCTGGACTCGCTCCAGGAGGCGGTGGCCTGGGGCTTCGCGCAGGCCCGCCGTGGTGACGCGCTGCTTCTCAGCCCGGCCTGCGCGAGCCTGGACATGTTCCGCGACTACGGTCACCGTGCCGAAATCTTTGCCCAGGCCGTGCGTGAACATGCGCAGCGCCTGGGGGAGGTGCAGGCATGAAGAGCCTGGGCCTGGGCGCGAGGCTCGGCAGGCGCGGCGCGGCCGCCGAGGCCAGCATGCCGCTGCCGGTGCGCACCAGCGTGGAGGTGGGCGCCAGCGGGCGCATCGCGCGCCAGGCGGGTTTCGATCAGGCCCTCGTGGGCTGCGTCGTGGCGCTGCTGGCCTTCGGGCTGGTGATGGTGTTCTCGGCCTCGGTGGCGCTGCCGGACAGCCCGAAGTTCTCGCGCTACTCGCCGACCTTCTTCCTCACCCGTCACCTGATGTCCATCGGCCTGGCCGCCGTGCTCGCGCTCGTGGTGGTGCAGCTGCCCGTGTCCTTCTGGGAGCGCTGGGCGCCTTACCTCTTCGTGCTGTCGATCATCCTGCTCGTGTTGGTGCTGCTGCCGTTCATCGGCAAGGTGGTGAACCAGTCGCGGCGCTGGATTCCGCTGGGTGTGATCAACTTCCAACCCTCGGAGTTCGCCAAGTTGGCCATCGCCATGTATGCGGCCAACTACATGGTGCGCAAGATGGAGGCGCGTGAGAACTTCATCCGCGCCGTCTGGCCCATGGCCGTGGCGGTGGCCTTCGTGGGCGCGCTGCTGCTGCGCCAGCCCGACATGGGTGCCTTCATCGTCATCGCCACCATCGCGATGTCGGTGCTGTTCCTGGGCGGCGTCAATGCGCGCATGTTCTTCCTCATCGCGAGCATCCTGATCGCGGTCTTCTCCGTCATCATCGCTTTCGACGATCTGCGCCGCGCGCGTATCCTGGCCTACCTGGACCCCTGGAACCCGGCCTACGCGCAGGGCAAGGCCTACCAGCTCACGCACTCGCTCATCGCCTTCGGGCGCGGCGAGCTCTTCGGCCAGGGGCTGGGCTCCTCGGTGGAGAAGCTGCACTACCTGCCCGAGGCCCACACCGACTTCCTGCTGGCCGTCATCGGCGAGGAACTCGGCCTGGTGGGCGTGCTGGTGGTGATCGCGACCTTCTTCTGGCTCACGCGGCGCATCGTGGCCATCGGACGACAGGCCATCGCCCTGGACCGCGTCTTCGCCGGGCTCATGTGCCAGGGCATCGGCGTGTGGGTGGGCTTCCAGGCCTTCATCAACATGGGCGTGAACCTGGGCGTGCTGCCCACCAAGGGCCTGACGCTGCCGCTCATGAGCTACGGCGGCTCGGCCATCCTCATGAACCTGGTGGCGCTGGCCATCGTCGTGCGCGTGGACATGGAAAACCGCACGCTCATGCGCGGAGGGCGGACGTGAGCCGCCACCTCGTGGTCATGGCCGCCGGCACGGGCGGGCACATCATGCCGGGGCTGGCCGTGGCTCAGCAGATGCGCAAGCGCGGCTGGAGCGTGAGCTGGCTGGGTACCTCCCACGGGATGGAAAACCGCCTCGTGCCGGCCGCGGGCATCGAGCTGGACACGGTGCGCTTCAGCGGGCTGCGCGGCAAGGGCCTGCTGCATGCCGCCACCGGCGGGCTCAGGCTGCTCAAGGCCTTCGTGGACTGCCTCGGCATCCTGCGCCGCCGCCACGCCACCGCCGTGCTCGGCATGGGCGGCTACGTGTGCTTTCCCGGCGGGCTGATGGCCGCGCTGCTGGGCCGCCCACTCGTGCTCGTCAATGCTGACGCCTCGCTGCTGCTGTCCAGCCGCTGGCTGCTGCCGGTGGCCGACCGGGTGGCCTTCGGCTTCGAGGGCGAGGCCGCCCGGCGCTGCCGCCAGGGCGTGGTCACGGGCAACCCCGTGCGTGCGGCCATCGAGGCCCTGGCGCCACCCGATCGGCGCCTGGCGGGTCGCACCGGCCCGCTGAAGCTGCTGGTGGTCGGCGGCAGCCTGGGTGCGGCCGTGCTCAACGAGACCGTGCCGCGAGCGCTGGCTGCGATGGACCCGGCCGTGCGCCCGCAGGTGGTCCACCAGACCGGGGCCGCGCAGCTGGAGCAGGTGCGGCAGGCCTACGCGCAAGCGGGTGTCCCCGCCCGCGTGCTGCCCTTCCTGGAGGACATGCCCGAGCAACTCGCCGACTGTGACCTCATGCTCTGCCGCGCCGGTGCCATCACCGTGAGCGAGCTGTGTGCGGCCGGGGTGGCCGCCGTGCTCGTGCCGCTGCTGGCGAGCACCACCTCCCACCAGCGCGACAACGCGGCCTGGATGGCCGGCCAGGGCGCGGCGCGCCACCTGCCGCAGGCCGAACTCACACCGGCGGCGCTGGCAGCGCTGCTGGGCTCGCTCACGCGCGAGGACCTCCTGCAGATGGCCACGCGTGCGCGCAGCCTCGCCCACCCCGATGCCGCGGCCCGGGTGGCCGACGAGATCGAGAAGGTGGCCGCATGAGGCACGCCCTGCGCCACATCCATTTCGTGGGCATCGGCGGCGCCGGCATGAGCGGCATTGCCGAGATCCTGCACAACCTCGGCTACCTGGTCTCCGGCTCCGACGCCCAGGACAGCCCGGTCACCCGGCGCCTGGCCGAGCTGGGCGTGCGCGTGGCCATCGGCCACGACGCCTCGCACATCGCCGGCGCGCAGGCCGTGGTCACCTCCACCGCGGTGCGCGCAGACAACCCCGAGGTGATGGCCGCCCGCTCGCGCCGCATCCCGGTGGTGGCCCGAGCGGTGCTGCTGGCCGAACTCATGCGGCTCAAGCAGGGCATCGCCATCGCCGGCACCCACGGCAAGACCACCACCACCTCGCTGGTGGCCAGCGTGCTGGCCGAGGCCGGGCAGGACCCGACCTTCGTGATCGGCGGCAAGCTCGAGAGCGCCGGCACCAACTCCCGCCTGGGCGCGGGCGAGCACATCGTGGTGGAGGCCGACGAGAGCGACGCCTCGTTCCTGCACCTCAGCCCGGTGATGAGCGTCGTGACCAACATCGACGCCGACCACATGGACACCTACGGCCACG
Source organism: Rubrivivax sp. (assembly GCA_049318345.1). GTDB lineage: Bacteria > Pseudomonadota > Gammaproteobacteria > Burkholderiales > Burkholderiaceae_C > Rubrivivax. Next base: position 4,503 of record JBMOGN010000165.1, read on the forward strand.
ACCTGTCGCGCCTGCGCGCGGCCTTCGTGGAGTTCCTCCATCGCCTGCCCTTCTACGGCCGTGCCATCGTGTGCATCGACGACCCCGGCGTGCGTGCCATCGTGCCGATGGTCTCGCGTCCGGTGCTCGCCTACGGCTTCGACGAATCGGCCGAGGTGCAGGCCGTGCAGGTGCAGGCGATCGAGGGCGCGCGCATGCGCTTCGTCGCCCGGCGGCGCGACGACCGCGACGGCCGGCGCTGGCCCGACCTGCCGGTGACGCTGAACCTGCCTGGCGAGCACAACGTGCGCAACGCGCTGGCGGCCATCGCGGTGGCGCGCGAGCTCGGTCTGCCCGACGAGCCCGTGGCCCGCGCGCTGGAGAAGTTCGCCGGCGTGGGTCGCCGCTTCCAGCGTTGGGGCGAGCTCCCGGCGGCTGACGGCGGGCACTGGACCCTGGTGGACGACTACGGCCACCACCCGGTGGAGATGGCCGCGGTGCTGGCGGCCGCCCGAGGCGCCTTTCCCGGCCGCCGCCTCGTGCTGGCCTTCCAGCCGCACCGCTACACCCGCACGCGGGACTGCTTCGAGGACTTCGTGGCCGTGATGAGCCGCTTCGACGCGGTGCTGCTGACCGAGGTCTACCCCGCCGGCGAGGCGCCGATCGTGGCCGCCGACGGCCGCGCCCTGGCGCGTGCGCTGCGCGTGGCCGGCCAGGTGGACCCGGTCTTCGTGGAGTCGGTGCAGGCCCTGCCTGCCGCCGTGGCCGCGGCCCTGCGCGGCGGCGATGTGCTCATCACCATGGGAGCGGGCTCCATCGGCACGCTGCCGCGGCGCCTGCTCGATGCGGCGGCTTCGGGCGCCGCGCTCGCGCGGGAGGTCGCATGAGCATCAACGTCGGCGCGCTGGGCCGGGTCGCGGTCCTCCTGGGCGGCAGCAGCGCCGAGCGCGAGGTCTCGCTGATGTCGGGCAACGGGGTGCTGCAGGCGCTGCGCGTCTCGGGGGTGGACGCCCACCCCTTCGACCCGGCCGAGCGCGATCTGGCCGACCTGCGGCGGGAGGGCTTCCAGCGTGTGTTCATTGCGTTGCACGGACGCCACGGCGAGGACGGTACGGTGCAGGGGGCGCTGGAGCTCCTGGGCCTCCCCTACACGGGCTCGGGCGTGCTGGCCAGCGCCATCGCCCTGGACAAGGTCATGACCAAGCGGGTGTGGGCCGCCGAGGCCCTGCCCACGCCGCGCTGGCGCTGCCTGCAGCCGGGCCAGCAGGGGCGCGAGGTGCTGTGCGAGGTGCCCGACGAACTGGGCCTGCCGCTCATCGTCAAGCCGCCCCGGGAAGGCTCCTCGATCGGCGTCACGAAGGTGCATGGTTATTCCGAGATGGCCGATGCGGTGCAGTTGGCGGCACAATACGACCCCGACGTGCTGTGCGAGGAGTTCATCGACGGGATCGAGCTCACGTGCCCGGTCCTGGGCACTGGCCCCGCCGCCTCTGCGCTTCCCGTGGTGCGCATCGACGCCCCGGACGGCAACTACGACTTCCAGCACAAGTACTACTCCGACGCCACTGGCTACCGCTGCCCGAGCGGTCTGGACCCGGCCGAGGAAGCCGAGGTCAGGCGCCTGACGCTGGCCGCCTACCGCTCGCTGGGCTGCCGCGGCTGGGGCCGCGCCGATTTCATGTTGCGCGCCAGCGACCGGCGCATCTTCCTGCTGGAGATGAACACCTCGCCGGGCATGACCGGGCACTCGCTGGTGCCGATGTCCGCGCGCGCCGCGGGCATCGGCTACGAGGAGCTGTGTCTGCGCGTGCTGGCCGATGCCGCGCTGGACGCACCGGCCCGCCAACCGGGGGCCCGCCCATGATCGCGGCAGCCACGACCGCCGTGGCGCGCCCGGCGTTGCCCACCGACATCCGCCTCATGAACGCGGTGTCGGCCGCCGTCTTCCTGCTGGCCGCCGGCGTGCTGGCTGCTGCCGGGCTGGCAGCCCTGCTGCGCGCCCCGTGGTTCCCGGTCCGTGGCATCCAGCTCGAGGGCGAGCTCGCCCGCAGCAGCGCCTCCACCGTGCGCTCGGTGGCGCTTCCCAGGCTGTCGGGCAACTTCTTCAGCATCGACCTGCAGCGGGCGCGCCAGGCCTTCGAGGCCGTGCCCTGGGTGCGCCGGGCGGTGGTGCGGCGCGTCTGGCCCGACCGCCTGGCGGTGCGCCTGGAGGAGCACCAGGCCGTGGCGCTGTGGGAAGGCGAGACCTCGGCGGAGCGTCTGGTGAACAGCCTGGGCGAGATCTTCGAGGCCAATGTGGGCGACGTCGAGGACGAGCAGCTGCCCGTGCTCGCCGGCCCGCCGGGCAGTTCGGCTCAGGTGCTGGCCATGCTGGGGCAGCTGCGCGAGGTGCTGCGGCCGCTGTCGCGCGATGTCGAGCGCCTGACGCTGTCCGGCCGCGGCTCCTGGAGCGCCGTGCTCGACAACGACATGGTCATCGAGCTCGGCCGCGGCAGCCAGGAAGAGGTGCTGGCCCGCGCCGCCCGCTTCGTGCGCACCGTGCCGCAGGTGGCGCGCCACTTCGGCGCGCCGGTGCTGCGTGCCGACCTGCGCCACCCCGACGGCTACGCCGTGCGCATCCGGGGCCTGACCACGACCTCGGCCCCGGGTGCCGCTAGGAGCAACTGAAGCATGGCCAAGGAATACAAGGACCTGGTTGTCGGGCTGGACATCGGCACCGCCAAGGTCATGGTGGTCGTGGCCGAGATCATTCCCGGGGGCGAGATGCGCATGGCGGGCCTGGGCGTGGCCACCACGCACGGTCTCAAGCGCGGGGTCGTCGTCAACATCGACGCCACCGTGCAGAGCATCCAGCAGGCGCTCAAGGAGGCCGAGATGATGGCCGCCTGCAAGATCTCCAGCGTCTACACCGGCATCACCGGCAGCCACATCCGCGGCCAGAACTCCACCGGCATGGTGATCGTGCGCGACAACCG
>JBMOGN010000166.1:0-7383 GCA_049318345.1 Rubrivivax sp.
CCTGCGCACCAGCGGCATGGCCTTCATCATGATCACGCTGGCCTTCGCGCAGATGCTGTTCTTCCTGGCCATCAGCCTGAAGGAGTACGGCGGCGACGACGGGCTGCCGGTGTCCACCCGCAGCGACTTCGGGCTCTTCAGCCTGGCCGACGCCACCACGCTGTACTGGGCGGCCTACGCCGCGCTGGCCGCCGCGCTGCTGCTGTTCCACCGCCTCGTGCATGCGCGCTTCGGCATGGTGCTGCGGGGCTGCCGCAGCAACGAGCGCCGCATGGCCGCGCTGGGCTATCCGACGCTGCGCTACAAGCTCTGCGCCTACGTGATCTCGGCGCTGGGCTGCGTGGTGGCGGGCATGCTGCTGGCCAACCTCACGCGCTTCGTCGCGCCGTCGTACATGTCCTGGACCGTCTCGGGCGAGCTCATCGTCATGGGCGTGCTGGGCGGCATCGGCACGCTCTTCGGCCCCGTGGTGGGCGCCGCCGCACTGCTGGTGCTGGAAGAGGTGCTGACCTCCCTGAAGTTCGGCCTGCCGGTGCTCGACCGGCTGCTCAACCAGCACTGGCTGGCGCTCATCGGCCTGTTCATCGTGGCCGTGGTGCTGGTGCTCAAGCAGGGCCTGTACGGGCGCCTGGTGGCCCGGGAGACGCGCGAGTGAAGCCCGCCTCGCTGCAGGTCGAGCAGCTCGTCAAGCGCTTCGGCGGCCTCGTGGCCACCGACCACCTCGACTTGTCGCTGCAGCCCGGCGAGCTGCACGCCATCATCGGGCCCAACGGCGCCGGCAAGACCACCCTCATCTCGCAGCTGTGCGGCGAGCTCGCCCCCGACGAGGGCCGCATCGTCCTGGACGGGCAGGACGTCACCACCCTGCCGCCCTTCCGGCGCTCGCAGCTCGGGCTGGGGCGGTCGTACCAGATCACGTCCGTCTTCCCCGAGTTCAGCGTGCTGCAGAACGTGAGCCTGGCCGTCCAGGCCCACGCCGGCCATAGCTTCCGCTTCTGGCGCGCCGCGCGCGACGAGGCGGCGCTGACCGAGCCGGCGCGCGCCGTCATCGAGCAGGTAGGGCTGGGTGACCAGATGCACCGCAGGGTGGCTGCGCTGTCCCACGGCCAGCGCCGGCAGCTCGAGATCGCCATGACCCTGGCCACGCGGCCGACGCTGCTGCTTCTGGACGAGCCCATGGCCGGCATGAGCCACGCCGAGAGCGAGGGCGTCGTGGCCCTGCTGCGCACGCTCAAGGGGCGCTACACCATCCTGCTGGTGGAGCACGACATGGACGCCGTCTTCGCCCTGGCCGACCGCATCACGGTGCTCGTCTACGGCCGCGCCATCGCCAGCGGCACGCCCGAGGAGATCCGCGCCAGCCCGCAGGTGCGCGAGGCCTACCTGGGCGATCAGGAGGCGCTGGCATGAGCGCCACGCCCGCCCTGCTCGAGGTGGACGCCGTGCAGACCGCCTACGACTCCAGCCAGGTGCTGTTCGGCGTATCGCTGCAGGTGCGCGCCGGCGAGGTGGTGACGCTGCTTGGGCGCAACGGCATGGGCAAGACGACCACCGTGAAGACCATCATGGGGCTGCTCAGCCCGCTGGCCGGCAGCGTGCGCATGGCCGGCGAGGCGGTGCAGGGCCTGCCGGCCTGGCGCGTGGCGCGCCACGGCATCGGCCTCGTTCCCGAGGGGCGGCAGGTGTTCCCGAACCTGTCGGTGCGCGAGAACCTCGTGGCCACAGCCGGCAACCGCTTCGGCGCGAGCACGCCCTGGACGCTGGAGCGCGTCTACGGCATGTTCCCGCGCCTGCAGGAGCGCGCCTCCAACCTCGGCGCGAACCTGTCCGGCGGCGAGCAGCAGATGCTGGCCATCGGCCGCGCGCTCATGACCAACCCGCGCCTGCTCATCCTGGACGAGGCCACCGAGGGCCTGGCCCCGCTGGTACGCGCCGAGATCTGGAAGGGCCTGGCGCAGCTCAAGGCCGAGGGTCTGGCGCTGCTGGTCATCGACAAGAACGTCGGCCCCCTGCTCGCGCTGGCCGACCGCCACGTCATCCTCGAGAAGGGGCGCGTGGTGTGGGAAGGCGACAGCGCCACGCTGCGCGCCCAGCCCGAGGTGCTGCACGAATACGTCGGGGTCTGAGCCCCGGCAGCGCGCGCAGGCGCCGGCCCAGGCTCAGCGCGGCGCGCCCTGGTCGCCCAGCAGGTAGTCGATCTTGCCCACCTCCACGCCGTTGTGGCGCAGGATGGCGTAGGTGGTGGTGACGTGGAAGAACACGTTGGGCAGCATCCACTGCAGCAGGAAAGCGTGGCCCTTCATCGTGCGCGTGCGGTCTGGCCCGGCCGGGAAGGTGATGTCCTTGTCCTCCGTGCCGTCGAGCTGCGCGGCCGGCACGGTGGCGATGAAGGCCAGCGTGCGGGCGATGCGCTCGCGCAATTCGCCGAAGCTCGTCTCGGTGTCCTCGAACTTCGGCGCCTCGACGCCGGCCAGGCGCGCCAGCCCGTTCTTGGCCGCATCGCAGGCGATCTGCACCTGGCGGCGCAGCGGGAACATGTCCGGGGCGAGCCGGTCGCCGGTGAGCACGAGCGGGTCGACCTTGCGCGCCGCCGCAAAGGCCTCGCCGCGGGCCAGGATGTGGTCCAGGTTGCGCAGCATCGTGGTGCAGGGCGTGAGGCTGGCGCTGGACATCGAGATGGTCATGGTGTCTCCGGATCGTCGAAGGGGTCGCACGGGCGCCGGATCATAGCCAGCCCTCGGCCCAGGCCCGAGGTACGCGCACCGGCAAGGTCAGCAGCACCTGCGCGAGCCCCTTGCCCAGCGCATCGGCACGCATCGAGGCCATGCCGCCACCGCCAAGGGCGCGCTGGCAGACGAAGTTGAAGGCACCGATGCCCGGCAGCTCGTGGCGTGCCACCGGGCCCTGCACGAGGTGTGCGAGGTGGCGCGCCACGGCCTCGGCCGTGAGCTGCTCGCGCAGCAGGGGCAGGAAGCGGGCCTGGCGGGCGATGACGCCGATGTTGGCGGTGTCGCCCTTGTCGCCGCTGCGGCCATGGGCGATGCGGATCAGCGGCAGCTCCACCCACGGCCCGGGCGGCGGCGCCTCGGCTCCTTCTGCGTGCCGAACCGGGTCGCTGTCGATCGAATCTGACGCGGTAACCGCTGCACCCGGTGCACCGAGCGCCGCTCTCGGCTGCAGCGCCGCCGCCGCATCCGGCCCGGGCGACCCGATCAGATGCACACGCGGCTGCACCCGGGCCTTCTCCAGCAGGAACGCGAACTGCCGGATGAGCGGCGACACCGCCGGGCGGCCCGCCGCACCGGTGGTACCGGGTGACCAGCTCGTGCCGGCCGGCGCGATCTCGCGCGAAAAGAGCTGCAGCGCACGCCGGTCGGGGTGGTTGGCCACCACGCGCAACACCACTTCGCGCAGCTCGAGAGCGTCACGGGCTTCCCGGGCTTGCCGATCCTCGGGGCCGGCTGCGGCGTAGGCACCTGCGCCCAGCACCTCCACGAAGGTGCTGCTGAAACCCGGCAGGCCCATGCCCTGCAGCAGCGCGCCCGTGCGGTCGAGAATGGCCTGCCCGGTGCGCCGGGCCTTGGCCGCCGCGTCCAGCCCGACGATGACGAGCTGCGCCGCGCAGCGCCAGCCGTCCATCCAGGTGGCGCAGACCTTGTAGAAGGGCGTCGGAGGCAGGCCGCGCGCCCCGCTGACCGCCACCTCGTCCTCGGCAACCTGCGTCAGCCTCACCTGCGTGAAGTCGCACACCACGTCGGGCAGCAGGTAGCGCGCGGGGTCGCCGATCTCGTACAGCAGCTGTTCGGCCACCGTGGCGGGCGTCACCAGCCCGCCCGTGCCGGCGGGCTTGCCCACGCTGAAGCGACCGTCGGCGTGGCAGGTGAGCACCGGGTAGCCGATGTCCTCCCAGCGCGGCACGCTCGCCCAGTCGGTGTACAGGCCGCCGGTGGCCTGGCAGCCGCACTCGATGAGGTGTCCGGCCAGGCTGCCCTGGGCCAGCAGGTCGAGCTCGTCGGCGCGCCAGCCGAACTCGTGCATCAGCACGCCCAGCGTCACGGCGCTGTCCACGCAGCGCCCGGTCACGACGATCTGCGCGCCCGCGTCCAGCGCCTGGCGGATCGGCTCGGCACCGAGGTAGGCGTTGGCACTCACGAGCCGGGCCGGCAGCGGCGCACCGTCCTCCAGGCCCCGCACGTCCTCCTGCCGCAGCGTCTCGTGCAGGCCCGTCACGTCGTCGCCCTCCACCACCGCGATGCGCACCTCCACGCCCTGGGCCTGCGCGAGGGCCGCGATGGCCGCGGCGCAGCCGGCCGGGTTCACGCCCCCCGCGTTGCTCACCACGCGGATGCCGCGTGACACGATCTCCCGCAGCAGCGCCTGCATCGTCACCGTGACGAAGTCGGTGGCGTAGCCCAGCGTCGGGTCCTTCAGCCGGGCGCCAGCCAGGATGGACATCGTGAGCTCGGCCAGGTAGTCGAAGACGAGGTAGTCCACCTGCCCGCGCTGCACGAGCTGCTGGGCGCCCACGCTGCTGTCTCCCCAGAAGCCCGAGGCCCCGCCAATGCGCACGGCACGAGCGCCCGGCGACCGGCCGCAGGAGGCGCCCGGTGCGTTCATGCCGAGCCCGCCTCGCCGCCCGAGGCCGGGGCAGCCCCCGCGACAGACTCGGGCGCCTTGTCCGACGCCGCCAGGCGCAGCAGCACCTGGCCGGGTGCCACCTGCTGGCCGGCCCGCACCGGCACCTCGGCCACGACGAGGCCGGCCTGGCCTGCGGCCGGCCCGAGCGCGTGCTCGAGCTTCATCGACTCGATCACCACCGCCGTCGACCCCGGGGCCAGCACATCGCCAGCCTGAACCGCCACGCGCAACACGCGGCCGTTGAAGGGCGCGCGCAACTCCAGCCCGGCCTGCGCGGGCGCCTCGGCAGCCGGCGGCTCGAAGCTCGCGTCTTCCTGAAACCAGTCGATGCCTGCCCACTGCAGGTGCCAGCGCCGCGGCGCACCCGCCTGTTCGCCGTGCGGCGGCAGCACCGCCAGTTGAAGCGCCTGGCCGTTCACCGACAGAGGCTCCGCGCCGCTGCCGGCCGCCTCCTTCACGAGGGCTTCGTGCAGTTCCCCGCGGTGGCGCCAGCGCAGCGGCCGCGGCCAGGCGCAGGGCAGCGCCGTGGCCGTCGTCTGGAAGGCCGCGCCTGCAGCCGCCGCCACCGCCGCCCGCTCGCGCGCCACCACCGCCTCGCGCAGCCGCGGCCCGGCCTCCTGGAGAAAGGGCACCGCGGCCCGGCCGGCCACGAAGTCTTCGTCGTCCAGGCAGGCCAGCAGGAAGCCGCGGTTGGTGGGCAGCCCCAGCACCGCCAGCTCCCGTAGCGCGCGCACGAGGCGCAGACGCGCCTCCTCACGTGTCGCGCCGCGCGCGATGACCTTGCCGAGCATCGGGTCGAAGTGCAGCCCCACCTCCATCCCGACCTCCAGGGCATGGTCCAGCCTCAGCCCGCCGCCGCCTTCCTCCCAGCAGAAGGCACTCGCGGGTGCCGGCTCATGCAGCTGCACGACGCGCCCGGTGTGCGGATGGAAGTGCTCGTCCTCCGCACACAGCCGCACCTCGATGGCGTGGCCACTGAAGTTCACCTGCTCCTGCGCGAGCGGCAGCGGCTCGCCGCGCGCCACGCGGATCTGCCAGGCCACGAGGTCAAGGCCCGTGAGCGCCTCGGTCACCGGGTGCTCCACCTGCAGCCGGGTGTTCATCTCCAGGAGATGGAAATCCTGCCCCTGCAGCAGGAACTCCACCGTGCCCGCCCCCACGTAGCCGGCCGCGCGCGCCAGCGCCACCGCACTGGCACCCAGGCGTTCGCGCAGCGCCTCGTCCACCGCGGGGCTGGGCGCCTCCTCGATGATCTTCTGGTGGCGCCGCTGCACCGAGCAGTCGCGCTCGCCCAGATGGATGCAGCCGCCGTGGGCGTCGGCGAAGACCTGCACCTCCACATGGCGCGCATGCGTCAGCGCGCGCTCGATCAGCAGCGTGCCGTCGCCGAAACCCGCGAGTGCCTCGGAACGCGCCCGCTCCAGCGCCTGCGGCAGGTCGCCCGGCTCGTGCACGAGGCGCATGCCGCGCCCGCCGCCGCCGGCCACGGCCTTGACCATCACGGGGTAGCCGATGCGCTGCGCTTCGGCCAGAAAGCGTTCGGTGGACTGGTCCGGCCCCGCGTAGCCCGGCAGGCAGGGCACGCCGTGCGCCGCGGCCAGCGCCTTGGCCGCCGCCTTGCTACCCAGAGCGCGGATGGCTGCCGGCGGCGGCCCGATCCAGCACAGGCCCGCCTCCTGCACCGCCTGCGCGAAATCGGCGTTCTCGCTCAGGAACCCGTAGCCCGGGTGCACGGCGTCGGCGCCGCTGGCGTGTGCGGCTGCCAGCAGCGCGGGGATGTCCAGGTACGAGCCGGCCAGCGACTGCACGAAGTCTGTGGCGCGAGCGTGCAGCGCGCAGCGGTCGGCCTCGGTGTGCACCGCCACCGTCTGCAGGCCCAGCGCGCGCGCCGTGCGCATCACGCGCAGCGCGATCTCGCCCCGGTTGGCCACGAGCAGGCGGTTCACCGCGGTGGCCGCTTGGCGATGCCCATGATGCGCGCCAGAATGCCCAGCATCACCTCGTCGGCGCCGCCGCCGATGGAGGCCAGGCGCCCGTCGCGGTAGCGCCGCGACACCGGGTTGTCCCAGGTGTAGCCCATGCCGCCCCAGAACTGCAGGCAGCCGTCGGGGATGCTGCGGTTCAGCCGCCCGCCCAGCAACTTGGCCATGCTCGCGAGCTCCGTCACGTCCTGGCCCTGCACGTACAGGTCGCAGGCGCGGTAGGTCAGCGCGCGCAGCGCCTCCACCTCGGTCTTCATCTCCGCGAGCTTGAACTGCACCCACTGCTGGTCGGCCAGCGTGGCGCCGAAGAGCCGGCGCTGCTGCGCCCACTCGATGGTCTCGGCGATGCACTGCTCCAGCGAGACGAGGCAACTGGCCGCCGCCCACAGCCGCTCCTCCTGGAACTGCTGCATCTGGTAGACGAAGCCCTGCCCTTCCTCGCCCACGCGGTAGCGCTGGGGCACGCGCACGCCGTCGAAGTGGATGAGCCCGGTGTCGCTGCTGTTCATGCCGATCTTGCGGATCTTGCGCGCCACCTCGATGCCGGGCGTGAGCGCGCCGGCCCGGCCCTCGCGCATCGGCACCATGATCAGGCTCTTGTTGCGGTGCACCGGGCCGTCTCCCGTGTTCACCAGCATGCACATCCAGTCGGCCTGCAGGCTGTTGGTGATCCACATCTTCTGGCCGGTGATGACGTAGTCGTCGCCGTCGCGCACGGCGCGCGTGCGAATGGCCGAGACATCGCTGCCGGCCTCGGGCTCGG
>JBMOGN010000167.1:0-7346 GCA_049318345.1 Rubrivivax sp.
TCGTCGACGTCCTCGCCGCCGAAGGCTCCGTCCCGCGCGAGGCCGGCACCCGCATGCTCGTCACCGCCCACGAGGTCGTCGGCACCGTGGGCGGCGGCCACCTCGAGCTCGTCGCGATCGAGCAGGCCCGCGCCCGCCTGGCCCGCGGCGAGCCGGCTGCACAGGTGCAGCGCCACCCGCTCGGGCCGGCACTCGGCCAGTGCTGCGGCGGCGTGGTGACGCTGCGCCACACGCGGCTCGACGCACAGGCGCTGGCCGCGTGGCCGGCGACGCCGCCACGCTTCTTCCTGCAGCTCTACGGCGCCGGGCATGTCGGCCGCGCGATCGCCGCGCTGCTCACCACGCTGCCCTGCCGCGTGCAGTGGATCGACGCGCGCGAGGACGAGTTCCCTTCCGATCTGCAGTTGCCGCCGCACATCGAGCAGGTCTGCGCCGAGCCGGTCGAGGCCGAGGTGGCCGGCGCCCCCGCAGGCGGCCACGTGCTCGTGCTCACGCACAGCCACGATCTGGATTTCGCCATCGTGCAGGCCTGGCTGAAACGTGGCGACTTCGCCTTCCTGGGCCTGATCGGCAGCCGCACCAAGCGCGCGCGCTTCGAGCACCGGCTGCTGGCACGCGGCCACGCGCCCGAGGCGGTGGCGCGCATCTGCTGCCCGATCGGCGTGCCCGGCCTCGCGGGCAAGGAACCCGAGGTGGTGGCGATCTCGGCCGTGGCTCAGCTGCTGCAGCTCACTTCGCCGCCAGCGTCCGCTCCAGTGCCGAGACCAGCTTCGCGTCCAGCGGCGCGGTGAGGCTGGAGAAGTCCTCCACCACCTGGCCCTGGCGGTTCACCAGGTACTTGTGGAAGTTCCAGCGCGGGGCGCGGTCGGCCCCGCGTGCCAGGGCCTGGAAGAAGGGGTGCGCGTCGCGTCCGCGCACGGTGGTCTTGGCGAACATCGGGAACTTCACGCCATAGGTGTTGAAGCACAGCTCGGCGATCTCCTTGGCCGAGCCTCCCTCCTGGTTGAAGTCGTTGGAGGGAAAGCCCAGCACCACCAGGCCGCGTGCGGCGTACTTCGCGTGCAGCGCCTCCAGCCCCTCGTACTGCGGCGTGAAGCCGCAGTAGCTGGCGGTGTTCACCACCAGCAGCACCTTGCCCGCGTACTGGCACAGCGCCTGGGGCTTCTCGTCCTGCAGGCGGGGGAAGGTGTGGCGCAGCAGCGCCGGGCAGGTGGCCGGTTGTGCGGCAGGGGCCGCGCCGGCGGGGGCGGCCGGGACGGCCTGCGCCACCGCCTCGCCGCCGAGCAGGGCCGCGGCGGTGATCAGGGCGCCCAGCGTGGCCCGTGCGGCACCCGCGGTTCGACTCCCAGCCTGTTTCCTGCACACCATGTCACGCACCCTCCCGGCCCGGAGAAAACCGGGGTGCAACGATCTTGCCAGAGCGCGGCCGCCCCTGCAGGCGCTACGGCAGGGCGGTGGCGCCCTCGATGCCGTGGCGCGCCAGGGCCTCGCGCACGAAGCCGCTGGCGCGGTGGCGGGCGATGAAGTCCTCCAGCCACGCTCGGGCAGGCTCGCCCCGCGCGCGCGGCAGCGCCATCGCCTGGCGGATGACCATGAAGCGCCCGGGCAGCAGGCGCACGCCACCGAGCCGGCGGGCGTCGGCCTCGAGCTGCTGGCGCACCCCCGCGGCCACGTCCAGCGTGGGGTCGGCCCGCAGCGCGGCGGGCACCTCCTCCGAGGTGGGCACCTCCACCAGCGCGGCGTGCTGCAGGTGCCGCGCGAGGAAGAGGCCGTAGGCACTGCCCCGGCCGATCAGCACGCGGTGCCCGGCGCGGTCCACCTCCTCGTTGGCCTGCAGCGCCGAGTCCTCGCGCACGAGGTAGCAGCCCTCGATCTCCACATAGGCCTCGGTGAAGGCCAGGGTCTGCGCGCGCTGCGGGTCGATGGCCATGAAGCCGATGTCGGCCTGCCCGGCGGCCAGCGCGGCGGCCGCCGGCGCCGCAGCCTCGAAGCTCAGCAGCTCCACCTCCACCCCGAGTTCGGCCGCACAGGCGCGCGCCAGGTCGACCGTCACGCCGGCCGGCCGCTCCGGCGCGGTGCGGCTGCTGGCCAGCACGGGGTTGCCCAGGTTCAGCGCGGCGCGCAGCCGGCCGGTGCCGGCCAGGGCGCGGCGCACGGAGTCGTCAGGGGTCATGGGCGGGGCTGCGGCAAGGCGGGGGCTCAGGTCACGAGCAGGGCGCGGAAGTCGTTGACATTGGTGAAGGTGGGCCCGGGCACGACGAGGTCGCCCAGGTGCTCGAAGAAGGTGCAGCAGTCGTTGCGGTCGAGGAACTCGGCGGGCTTCAGGCCGAGCGCGGCGGCCCGCGCCAGCGTGTCGGGCGCCACCAGCGCGCCGGCGTTGTGCTCGATCCCGTCGATGCCGTCGGTGTCAGCCGCCAGCACGTGCACGCCGGGTTCGCCCTGCAGCGCGATGGCGCAGCCCAGCAGGAACTCCGTGGCCCGGCCCCCGCGCCCGCCGCTGCCGCGCACGGTCACCGTGGTCTCGCCGCCGGAGAGGATCACGCAGGGCCGCGCGAAGGGTTCGCCGCGGCGCGCCACGGCGCGGGCAAGTGCTGCGTGCACCTTGCCCACCTCGCGGCTTTCGCCCTCGATCTCGTCGGACAGGATGTGGGCCGCCACGCCCGCCGCACGCGCCCGCGCGGCGGCCGCCTCCAGGCTCAGGCGCGGCGTGGCCACGAGGTGCACGGCGTGCCCGGCGAAAGCCGGGTCGTCGGGCTTGGGCGTCTCGAAGGCGCCGCTTTCCAGGCCGGCGCGCGCCGCGGCGGGCAGCTCGATGCCATAGCGCCGGCAGATGGCCAACGCGTCGGCGCAGGTGGTCGGGTCGGGTACGGTGGGCCCGCTGCCGATGACCTGCGGCGCATCGCCGGGCACATCGGAGATCAGCAGCGTCACCACCCGCGCCGGCGCGCAGCGCGCCGCCAGGCGCCCGCCCTTGATCGCCGAGAGGTGCTTGCGCACGCAGTTCATCTCGTCGATGGCCGCACCGCTGCGCAGCAGCGCCTGGTTCACCGCCTGCTTGTCGGCCAGGCTCAGGCCTTCGGCGGGCAGCGTCAGCAGCGCCGAGGCGCCGCCGGAGACCAGGCACAGCACGAGGTCGTCCTGCGTCAGCCCATGGGCCAGCGCGGCGATGCGCTGCGCCGCGCGCTGGCCGGCTGCATCGGGCACCGGGTGGCGCGCCTGCACCACCTCGATGCGCCCAGGGTGCGCGAGATAGGCCGGCGGCACGTGGTCGTAGCGCGTCACCACCAGGCCTGAAAGGGGCGCATCGGCCGGCCACAGCGCGTCCACCGCTGCGGCCATCGCGCCCCCGGCCTTGCCCGCCCCGAGCACCAGGGTGCGCCCGCGCGGAGGCGGCGGCAGGAAGGGCCCCAGCGTGTGCGCCGGCAGCGCGCGCTCCACCGCCGCGTCGTACAGCCCGCGCAGGAAGGCGCGCGGCTCCGGCTGCGTCATGGCTCAGGCGCCCGGCGCGCCGCCGCCCGCGCGCATGGCCCCCAGCAGCTCCTGCGAGCCGGCAGCCAGGATGCGCATGTCCGAGCCCAGCGTGACGAATCGAAAGCCCTTGGCCACACGGGCCTGGGCCACGTCGGGCCGGCCGTTGTGGATGCCGGCCACCACCCCGTGGGCCTGGGCGCGCGCGATGATGTGGTCGATGGCCTGCGCGGCCTTGGGGTCCACGTCGTCGAAGACCGGGCGGCAGCCCAGCGACAGCGACAGGTCCGACGGGCCGATGTAGATCGCGTCCAGCCCCTCCACCGACAGGATCGCGTCCAGGTTGTCCAGCGCCTGCGCCGTCTCGATCATCGCAAAGCGTACGACCGTGTCGTTGGCGCGCTCGGGATAGTCGGCCCCGAACACCATGCCCGCGCGCACCGGGCCGAAGCTGCGCGTGCCGCGCGGGGCGTAGGAGGTCCAGGCCACGAGCTTCTGCGCGTCCTCGCGCGTGTTGACCATCGGGCAGATCACGGCCATCGCGCCGGCATCGAGCGACTTCATCAGGATGCCCGGCTCCAGCCAGGGCACGCGCACCACCGGCACCACGGGCGTGGCCGACATGGCCTGCAGCATGCGCACCATGGCCGGGTAGTCCACCAGGCCGTGCTGCAGGTCCACCGTCAGCGCGTCCCAGCCCTGGTGCGCCATCACCTCGGCGCTGGCGCCGTCGGGGATGGCCAGCCAGCCGTTGAGGGCCGCTCGGCCTTCCTTCCACAGGGTGCGCAGGCGGTTTTCCTTCATCGCTTCCTCGGCATGTCGTGGAGGCGGAACGGGGCCCGGGGCGGGCTCCCTTTTCCGCGGGAGCGTGATCATCCCACGGGGCGTGGCTCCGCAGCTTCCCGCATTGACGCCGCGCAGCCCGGCCCGCAGCATCGGCGCGATGAGTTCCTCCTCGCTGCGCGTCCCGCGCCTTCTGCTCACCGGCGCGGCCGGTGCCCTCGGCCGCGAGCTGCGCCCGCGCCTGAAGGCGATGTGCGAGGTGCTGCGCGTGAGCGATGTCGCCGAGCTCGGCGCTGCCGCGCCAGGCGAGGAGGTGCGCCCCGCCGCCCTGCAGGACCGCGCCGCCGTGCACGCGCTGCTGGAGGGCGTGCAGGCCGTGGTGCACCTGGGCGGCGTGTCGGTGGAGCGGCCCTGGGACGAGATCCTGCCGGCCAACATCGAGGGCATGTTCAACCTCTACGAGGGCGCGCGCCTGCACGGCACGCGCCGCATCGTGTTCGCCAGTTCCAACCACGTCACCGGCTTCTACCGCCAGGACGAGACCATCGACCCTTCCATGCCGCCGCGGCCCGACGGCTACTACGGCCTGTCCAAGGCCTTCGGCGAGCAGCTCTCGCGCTTCTACTTCGACCGCTACGGCATCGAGACGGTGTGCCTGCGCATCGGCTCGGCCTTCCCCGAGCCGAAGGACCGCCGCATGCTCGCCACGTGGCTCTCCTACGACGACCTCGAGCGCCTGGTGGTGGCCTGTCTCACGGCGCCTGCCGTCGGGCACACCGTGATGTACGGGATGTCCGACAACCGGCTCACCTGGTGGGACAACTCACGCGCCCGCCACGTCGGCTTCCGGGCGCAGGACAGCTCGGAGCCCTTCCGGCCGGCCGTGGAAGCGCGCCAGCCCCACATCGACCTGACCGATCCGGCTGCCCTGTTCCAGGGCGGGGCGTTCGTGAAGCAAGGTCCCTTCTGAGGCTGCCATGGACCACGGCCCCACCTTCCCCTTCGCCCCGAGCCAGCGCCTGCCCGACCCACGCATCGAGGTGCTCGACGAACGCTTCCTCGCCCTGCGGCTGCTGTCGGGCACGGTGGAGCAGCTCGCCAGCGGCTTCTACTGGGCCGAGGGCCCGGTGTGGTTCGGCGACGGGCGCTACCTGCTGTTCTCCGACATCCCCAACGACCGCATCCTGCGCTGGGACGACTGCTCGGGGCAGCTCAGCGTTTTCCGCCACCCCTCGCACCACGCCAACGGCCTGGCGCGCGACCGGCAAGGCCGGCTGCTCGCCTGCGAGCACGGCACGCGCCGCGTCACGCGCACCGAGTACGACGGGCGCATCACGGTGCTGGCCGACCGCTTCGAGGGCAGGCGGCTGAATTCCCCAAACGACATCGTCTGCGACGCCAGCGGCGGCATCTGGTTCACCGATCCGCCTTTCGGCATCCTCGGCTGGTGGGAAGGCGAGCCGGCCGAGCCCGAGCTGCCCTTCCAGGGCGTGTACCGCATCGACCCGGCCAGCGGCGCGCTGCAGTGCGTGCTGCGTGACCTCGCCGGCCCGAACGGCCTGGCCTTCTCCCCCGACGAGCGCGTGCTCTACGTGGTGGAGAGCCGCGCCAAGCCGCACCGGCTGATCTGGGCCTGGGACGTGCAGCCCGGCGGCGTGCTCGCGAACAAGCGCCTCTTTGCGAGCGCCAACGGCCCGGGCGCGTACGACGGCATCGCGGTGGACGCGCTGGGCAACGTGTGGTGCGGCCTGGGCAGCGACGGCTCGCCCGGCGCGAAGGTGGAAGAACTCGACGGCGTGCGCGTCTACGACCCCCAGGGCGTGGCGCTTGCCCACATCCACCTGCCCGAGCGCTGCGCCAACCTGTGCTTCGGCGGCCCGAAGCGCAACCGCCTCTTCATGACCGCCAGCCACTCGCTGTATGCGCTGCACCTGAACGTGCGCGGGGCGGTGGCCTGAAGAGCCAGCGGCTGGTCACCTGTCGGTCGCCGTCCATGGCCCACGCGCTCATCCGCATGCACCCGCACGACAACGTGGCGGTGGTGGCGCACGAGGGCGGCCTGCGCGCCGGCACCGTCACGGCCGAGGGCCTGACGCTGCGCGACACCGTGCCCCAGGGCCACAAGGTGGCGCTCACCGACCTGGCCGAAGGCCAGGCGGTGCGCCGCTACGACGTCACCATCGGCCACGCCGCGCGCGCCATCCCCGCGGGCAGCTGGGTGCACGAGCGGCTGCTGCGCCTGCCCGAGGCCGCCACGCTGCAGGACCTGCCGCTGGCCACGCGCGGCGGGCAGCCGCTGCCCCCGCTGGAGGGTTTCACCTTCGAGGGCTTTCGCAACCCGGACGGCTCGGTGGGCACGCGCAACGTGCTGGCCATGACCACCACCGTGCAGTGCGTGGCCGGTGTGGTGGCGCACGCCGTGCGGCGCATCCGCACCGAGCTGCTGCCCCTGCACCCGAACGTGGACGACGTGGTGGCCCTGGAGCACGGCTACGGCTGCGGCGTGGCCATCGACGCGCCCGATGCCGTCATCCCCATCCGCACCCTTCGCCACATCAGCCTGAACCCCAACTTCGGCGGCGAGGTGATGGTGGTGAGCCTGGGCTGCGAGAAGCTCACGCCGCAGCGCCTGCTGCCGCCGGGCTCGATCGAGCTGCACGCCGGCGAGCCGGGCCTGGACGTGGTGGTGCTGCAGGACGAGGAAGGCTTCGGGCCGATGATCGAGCGCATCGTGCAGCGCGCCGCGCACCACCTCGCCCGGCTGAACGCACGGCAGCGCGAGACGGTGCCGGCCAGCGAGCTCGTCGTGGGCGTGCAGTGCGGCGGCAGCGACGCCTTCTCCGGCATCACCGCCAACCCGGCCGTGGGCTGGTGCACCGACCTGCTCGTGCGCGCCGGCGCCACCGTGCTCTTCTCCGAGACCACCGAGGTGCGCGACGCCGTGGCGCAGCTCACCGCGCGCGCGGCCACGCCCGATGTGGCGCAGGCGCTCATCCGCGAAATGGCCTGGTACGACGCCTACCTCGCCCGCGGGCAGGTGGACCGCAGCGCCAACACCACGCCGGGCAACAAGGCGGGCGGCCTGTCCAATATCG
>JBMOGN010000168.1:0-7327 GCA_049318345.1 Rubrivivax sp.
TCGCGGAGGGCCTGTCGGACGGGCGCGCCGAGGAAGCACGGGCGCCGCGTGCAGGGTGAGGATCGGACACGGGGGTGTCGGAAGTGGTGACAATCCGGAGAATACCCGAGCACGGTCGGCCGGCTTGCACCACAATCCGCGACCCCGCCTGCACGCGCGGCTGCTCCTTTCCACCCCCCTCCTGCCATGTCCCTGATTCCCGCCACCATCCTCACCGGCTTCCTCGGCTCGGGCAAGACCACCCTGCTCAAGCGCGTCCTCACCGAGGCCCACGGCCGCAAGATCGCCGTCATCGAGAACGAGTTCGGCGAGGAGAACATCGACAACGACATCCTGGTGGCCGAGACCCAGGAGCAGGTCATCCAGATGAGCAACGGCTGCGTGTGCTGCACCATCCGCGAGGACCTGCGCAGCACGCTGTCGGACCTGGCGGCCAAGCGCCGCAAGGGCGAGCTCGACTTCGAGCGCGTGATCATCGAGACCACCGGCCTGGCCGACCCGGGCCCCGTGGCCCAGACCTTCTTCATGGACGACGAGGTGGCCGAGAGCTTCTTGCTGGACGCCATCGTCACGCTCGTGGATGCCAAGCACGCCGGCACGCAGCTGGACACGCGGCAGGAGGCACGCCGGCAGGTGGGCTTTGCCGACCGCATCTTCATCAGCAAGACCGATCTGGTCACGCCCGATGACGTCGAGGCGCTGTCGCACCGGCTGCAGCACATGAATCCGCGCGCCCCACGCCGGGCCGTGCACTTCGGCCAGGTGGCCCTGGACGAGGTCTTCGACCTGCGCGGCTTCAACCTGAACGCGACGCTGGACATCGACCCGACCTTCCTGTCGGGTGCCGACGACCCTCACGATCATGATCACCATGATCACGATCACGGCGAGCACTGCGACCACCCGCACCATCACCACCACGACGATGACGTCAAGTCCTTCGTCTTCCGCGCCGACCGTGCCTTCAACCCGGCCAAGCTCGAGGATTTCCTGGGCGCCATCGTCCAGGTCTACGGCCCGAAGATGCTGCGCTACAAGGGCGTGCTGCACATGAAGGGAAGCGACCGCAAGGTCATCTTCCAGGGCGTGCACCAGCTCATGGGCAGCGACCTCGGCCCCAAGTGGGCGCCCGGGGAGAAGAAGGGCAGCAAGATGGTCTTCATCGGCATCGACCTGCCGCGGGACGTCCTCCTGCAGGGCCTCGAACAGTGCCTGGCCTGATGCGCTGCCCCTGCCCGGCGGCGCAGCCTGCGTCAGCGTGGCAGGTGGCTACAATCCGCGCGCCAAAAGAGGCGGTCCCCGCCGAGAAGCGTGCCTGGAACCGAGGAGTCCATCCGTGAGCAAGCCCCCCGCCAAGTCCGCCGTGGCGCCCAAGCCGGCCCCGGCGGCCAAGCCTGCCGCCACCAAGGCCCCGGCTCCCCAGCCTGCCGCCAAGGCCCCCGCGAAGACTCCCGCCAAGCCAGCCGCGAAGGCGCCCGCGAAGTCCGCCGACAAGGCTCCTGCTGCCCGCTCCGCCCCGGCAGCGGCGCCCGCGACGGCTGCGACCAACCGCTTTGCCGACCGCTTCGGCCCCGCGAAGTCGGCGGCACGCGCGCTGCCCGAGCCTGCCGACGCGCTGCGGCCTGCGGCCAAGGCCGACCCGAAGCTGGCCAACGCGTGGAAGGGCAAGGCCGGGCGCGACCTGAGCGAGGCCGAGCTGCTGGCCATGCCCGACTCCGAGTACATGAACGACAAGCAGCTGGACTTCTTCCGTGCGCGGCTGCTGTCCCAGAAGGAAGACCTGCTGTCCAACGCCGGCGAAACCACCGAGCACCTGCGCGAGGACACCTCCATCGTGCCCGACCCGGCCGACCGGGCGACCATCGAAGAGGAGCATGCGCTCGAGTTGCGCACGCGCGACCGCGAGCGCAAGCTGCTGAAGAAGATCACCCAGGCGCTGGCCCGCCTGGACGCGGGCGACTACGGCTTCTGCGACGAGACGGGCGAGCCCATCGGGCTGCTGCGGTTGCTGGCACGCCCCACGGCCACGCTGTCGCTGGAGGCGCAGCAGCGGCGCGAGATGAAGCAGAAGATGTTCGGCGACTGATCCCGCCCGCCATGCGCCCCCTCGATTCCGGGCGCCATCGCAGCCCGGCCAGCCGCTACAGTTGATCCATGGCCGAGGAAGACGGTTTCCTGCGCAAGGTCGCCCGCTTCGTGGCGAACCCGACCACCGACTGGGCGGACCTGAACTCCCGCCAGTCGGACCGCGCCGAGCTGGACAAGTCCGAGCTCAAGGCCATGGTCGAGCGCAAGCGGCGCAACGACTTCGTGCGCAAGCGTGAGTTCGACATGCTGCGGCGCATGCGGCGCGACGGCCTCACGCCCGAGCAGCTCGCAGCCATCGGCACGTCCTCGCGCATGGACGACACCGGCATCGCCCCCGACGACCCCCTGAGCCGCGGCCGCGGCAGCGTCACGGCCAAGATCGACGACATCGAGCGCCAGATGGTGGGCGACCACGCCGACTCGGTACAGCGGCGTGCGCGCCTGGGAGGCCACTCGCGGCCGGCCGCGCTTGCCGGCGCGGGTGCAGGCTCGTGGCAGCCCACCGACCCCACGCCGCTGGACACCCCCGCGCGCGATGGCGGGCGACGCGACCCCCCGCTGGTACCCGGCCTGGTCGTGCCGCCTCGCGTGGGCGGCACCGAAGCGCTGCCCACCAGCGCCTTCGCCGGAATCGACCCGCTGCCAA
Source organism: Rubrivivax sp. (assembly GCA_049318345.1). Taxonomy (GTDB): domain Bacteria; phylum Pseudomonadota; class Gammaproteobacteria; order Burkholderiales; family Burkholderiaceae_C; genus Rubrivivax. The sequence continues at coordinate 2,735 of JBMOGN010000168.1, forward strand.
GGCTGGCCACCACCTACGACCTGGTGGTGGAGGAGGAGGAGTCGCCCACACATGACCCGGCACTGGACGAGCCCGTCATCGCCTTTGCCAACGCCGACTTCGACCAGTGCGAGAAGGCCCTGCGGGAGATGGTGGGGCCGGACTCCTCCCACGCCGGGCGCGCCGAGGTCTGGCTCGTGCTCTTCGACCTGTACCGTGCCACCGGCCAGCAGGACCGCTTCGATGCGCTGGCGCTGGAGTACGCGCGCCGAGTCGGGCTGTCTGCGCCGACCTGGTTCTCGCTTCCCCGTGCGGTGGCCGATGCGATCTCCGATGACCAGCCCGCCCTGGCTGCGCCCACCGGCCATGTGGGCTGGGCCTGCCCGGCCGTGCTCGATGGTCGGGGGGTATCCAGCCTGCGCTCGCAGGCGCTTCAGCTGCCCCAGCCGTGGGTCTTCGACTGGAGCGCGGTGCAACGCATCGACGTGGAGGCGGCCACGCAGCTGTCCGACCTGTTCCGCAGCTGGTGCAACCAGAGCGTGGACATGCGCTGGATCGGCGTGGACCCGCTGCTGGCGCTCATGGCCGAGGCCGCGCCCGCGGGTGACCGCGACGCCGACCCGGCCTTCTGGATGGCGCGCCTGGGCGTGCTGAGGGTGCTCAACCGTGCCGACCTCTTCGACGAGACGGCCATCGACTACTGCATGACCTACGAGGTCTCGCCCCCGGCCTGGGAGCCGGCGCGCTGCCGCGCCCGGCAGAGCACCACGAGCGCGTCGCTGCAGACGCAACCCATGTCGATCATCAGCGAGGTCTCCACCTCCTTCATGGAGTCCAGTCTCTTCGACGACGAGCCAGCCCAGGTCCAGGTGGCCAGTCTCGAGCTGTCGGGCCAGCTCGTGGGCGACATCGGCGAGACGCTGAACCGGCTCGACGGCGACATCGGCGCGGCCTCCGTGGTGAACGTCTCCTGCGCCCGCCTCATCCGGGTGGACTTCCTGGCTGCCGGCGACCTGCTCAACTGGGTGTTGTCCAAGCGCTCGGAGAACCGCACCATGCAGTTCGTCGACGCGCACCGCCTCGTCGCGCTCTTCTTCAACGCCATGGGCATCAACGAGCACGCCGGCGTGCACGTGCTCAAGGAATAGCCGGTTCAGGCCAGGCGCGGGGCCTGCAGCGCCAGCAGGCCGTCGAAGATCAGGGTCTCCACGAGCTCGTGCTCGACCTCCAGCCACGGCGCTACCTTCCAGCCGGCCCCACCGGTCATGAGCGTCAGCGGGGACTGTCCGGTGTGCTTCAGCAGGTGCCGGTGCATGCGCTCGATGGCGCCGGTGATGGCGTAGGTGCCGCCGCTGGTCAGTGCGTCGCTGGTGTTGGTGGGAAAGTCCACCACCGCGCCCGTGGGCACCCGCAGCCCGGCCGTGCCGCCTTCCAGCGCGCGCAGCATGATGCCGTGGCCCGGCACGATGAGCCCGCCCAGGAAACGTCCACCGGCGTCCACCGCATCCACCGTGACGGCCGTGCCCACCATCACGACCAGCACAGGCCGGGGCGGGCCGCGATGCAGGGCGTGCCAGCGCGCCCCGATCTGCGCCACGAAGCGGTCGGCGCCCAGCCGGGTGGGGATGTCGTAGCCGTTGACCACGCCGCCGGCTTGCTGCGAGGGCACAACCCAGCGCGTGGGCAGGTCCCACAGCTCGAGCTGCTCCTCCACGCGGCGTCGCACTGCCTCGCCAGCGACGTTGCAGCCCAGCATGCCCGTGGGCGCGGCCAGCGTCTTCCACGGCCCCTCGGCAAGCTCCTCGATGCGCTCGAGGAAGACCGCGCCCTGCTCCACGGGCGCAGCACCCGGCTGCACCCGCTCGAAGAGGGCCCATTTCAGGCGCGTGTTGCCGATGTCGATGGCAAGAAACATGGCAGGAGCGCGCATCGGCGCGCAGGCAGTCGGCCACCCTTCGGCCGGTGCGCGATCGTAGCGGGCCGGTCAGGTGATTCCGCTGGTGCGGCCGCGGTGGCATCATCGGGTTCTCCCGCATAAGACATTGCGCGCCCCTGCCCAGCCGCCGTTCCCCCCGGCCGCAGACCTGCGCAGAGCCCCTGCCATGACCGACCTGTCTGCCGAATACAAGTCCCTGGCCGAATACCGGCCGGCTCACAAGGTGCGCTTCGTCACCGCGGCGAGCCTGTTCGATGGCCACGACGCGGCCATCAACATCATGCGGCGCATCCTGCAGAACATGGGCGCCGAAGTGATCCACCTCGGGCACAACCGCTCGGTGGAAGAGGTGGTGACGGCAGCGCTTCAGGAGGATGTACAGGGCGTGGCCATCAGCAGTTACCAGGGCGGCCACGTCGAGTACTTCAAGTACATGGTCGACCTGCTGCGCCAGCGCGGCGGCGCCCACATCCAGGTCTTCGGCGGCGGCGGTGGCGTCATCGTGCCGGCCGAGATCCGCGAGCTGCAGGGCTACGGGGTGGCGCGCATTTACAGTCCCGAGGACGGCCAGCGCATGGGCCTGCAGGGCATGATCGGCGAGATGGTCATGCGCTGTGACCAGGACCTGTCGGTGCACGCCCCGCAGGAGGTCGCGGCGCTGCAGGGGCACTCCGACGCGGCCTGGCGTGCGCTGGCCCAGGCCATCACGGCGCTGGAGAACGGCCGCGCCACCCCGGCCTTCAAGGCCGCGCTGCACGAGGCAGCCTCGCGCAGCCGCACCCCGGTGCTGGGCATCACCGGCACGGGCGGCGCGGGCAAGTCCAGCCTCACCGACGAGCTCATCCGACGCCTGCGCCTGGACCAGACCGACGCCTTGCGGGTTGCCCTGGTCAGCATCGACCCCTCGCGCCGCAAGAGCGGCGGCGCCCTGCTGGGCGACCGCATCCGCATGAACGCCATCGGGCCCTGGAGCGCAGGCCCGCGTGTGTTCATGCGCAGCCTGGCCACCCGCGACTTCGGCAGCGAGATCAGCCAGGCCCTGCCGGACGTGCTGGCAGCCTGCAAAGCCGCGGGCTTCGACCTCATCGTGGTGGAAACCTCGGGCATCGGCCAGGGCGACGCCGCCATCGTGCCGCTCGTGGACTGCCCGATGTACGTCATGACGCCCGAGTTCGGCGCCGCCAGCCAGCTCGAGAAGATCGACATGCTCGACTTCGCCGAGTTCGTGGCCATCAACAAGTTCGACCGAAAGGGCGCGGCCGACGCCCTGCGCGACGTGGCCAAGCAGGTGCAGCGCAACCGCGAGGCCTGGAGCCGCAGGACCGAGGAGATGCCCGTCTTCGGCACGATGGCCAGCCGCTTCAACGACGACGGCGTCACGGCGCTGTACCAGTCGCTGCTGCCGCGCCTGGCTGAGCTCGGCCTGCCGGTATGCGAGGGGCGGCTGCCGCACGTGGCCACGCGCCACAGCACGCACCAGGTGCCCATCGTCCCCGGCGCGCGCGTGCGCTACCTCGCCGACATCGCCGACACCGTGCGTGGCTACAAGAAACGCGCCCGCGAGCAGGCCGCACTCGCGCGCGAGATTCAGCAGCTGCGCGCTGCCGCAGCGATGCTCGCGGTGGACAAGCCTGAAAAGCCTCGTGCGGCCGAGGCCGCGCTGAACCTCGCCACCCAGCGCGAGGAGCGGCTCGACCCCCATGCGCGCAAGCTGCTGACGATGTGGCCCGACATGCAGCGCGCCTACGCCGGCGATGAGTACGTGGTGAAGATCCGTGACAAGGAGATCCGCACCGCGCTCACCCACACCACGCTGTCGGGCAGCAAGATCCGCAAGGTGGCGCTGCCGGCCTACGAGTGCCACGGCGAGTTGCTCAAGTGGCTGATGCTCGAGAACGTGCCGGGCTCCTTCCCGTACACCGCAGGCACCTTCGCCTTCAAGCGCGAGGGCGAGGACCCCACCCGGATGTTCGCCGGCGAGGGCGACGCCTTCCGCACCAACCGGCGCTTCAAGGTGGTCAGCGAGGGCATGCCGGCCAAGCGGCTGTCCACCGCCTTCGACTCCGTCACCCTCTACGGCAACGACCCGGACCTGCGCCCGGACATCTACGGCAAGGTGGGCAATTCGGGCGTGAGCATCGCCACACTCGACGACATGAAGGTGCTGTACTCAGGCTTCGACCTGACAAACCCCAGCACCTCGGTGAGCATGACGATCAACGGCCCGGCGCCCTCGATCCTCGCGATGTTCATGAACACCGCCATCGACCAGAACCTGGAGAAGTTCCGCGCCGACAACGCACGCGAGCCCACCAACGACGAAGCTCAGAAGATCCGCGCCTGGACGCTGGCCAATGTGCGCGGCACCGTGCAGGCCGACATCCTCAAGGAAGACCAGGGCCAGAACACCTGCATCTTCTCCACCGAGTTCAGCCTCAAGGTGATGGGCGACATCGCGCAGTGGTTCGTGCAGCACGACGTGCGCAACTTCTACTCGGTGAGCATCTCCGGCTATCACATCGCCGAAGCCGGGGCGAATCCGATCAGCCAGCTCGCTTTCACGTTATCCAACGGCTTTACCTTCGTCGAGGCCTATCTCGCGCGCGGGATGCATGTAGACGACTTCGCGCCCAACCTGAGCTTCTTCTTCAGCAACGGCATGGACCCGGAGTACACCG
>JBMOGN010000169.1:0-7299 GCA_049318345.1 Rubrivivax sp.
ACCTGGCCAACCTGTGCCACAACTGCGGCGCCTGCCTGCACGCGTGCCAGTACGCGCCGCCGCACGAGTTCGCGGTGAACGTGCCGCAGGCCATGGCGCGCGTGCGCCGCGACACCTATGTGCGCCACGCCTGGCCCGCCGCCTTCGGTGCAGCCGTTCGCCACAGCGGGCTGACGGTGGCGCTGGCCCTCTCGGCGGCCTTTGCCTTCTTCCTCGCGCTGGGCGCAGCTGCGCGCGGGGCGCTGTGGAGCGTGGTGCCGGCCGGGGACTTCTACAGCATCTTCCCGCATGGGCTCATGGTGGCCCTCTTTGCGCCGGTGTTCGGCTTTGCCTTGCTCGCCCTGGGCGTGGGGGTGCGGCGCTTCTGGCGCGAGGGCGAGGACGGGACGGGGCCCGGGCAGGGCGGCTCGGTAGGGGGCGCGGCTGCCGGCGAGGCCCTGCACGACGCGCTGCGCCTGAAGTACCTGGACGGGGGCCACGGCGAGGGCTGCCACAACGCGAGTGACGCGTGGACGAAGTCTCGCCGCGTCTTCCACCACCTCACCTTCTACGGCTTCCTGCTGTGCTTCGCTGCCACGAGTGTGGCCACGGTCTACCACTACGCCTTCGGCTGGGTCGCGCCCTATGGCTGGACGAGCCTGCCCAAGCTGCTGGGCGTCAGCGGGGGCCTGGCGATGGTGGTGGGCACGCTCGGTCTGGCCGGGCTGCGCCTGCGCCGCCATCCGCAACACCTGGAGCCGCAGTCGCAGGGCATGGACGTGGCCTTCGTGACCCTGCTCTTCCTCGTGGCCGCCACGGGCCTGGCGCTGCCGCTGGCGCGCAGCAGCCCGGCCCTGGGTGTGCTGTTGTGCGCCCACCTGGGCAGCGTGATGGCCTTCTTCCTCACCATGCCCTACGGCAAGTTCGCGCACGGGGTGTACCGGGCCGCGGCGCTGCTGAAATGGGCCGTGGAGCGGCGCCAGCCCAACCCCGTGCAGGTGGGCAGCGACTGAACGCGCCTACAGGCGCAGCCGACCGGCGTAGCCCGTCATCTCGAGGTAGCCCAGGCCTACACGCCGGCCTGTCTCCCCGATCACCTCGCACAGGCCTTCCCAGTAGGCGCTGCCCGTGGTGCGGCGGGTGTCCATCTCCTGCCCGTCCAGCAGCGTGCGCACCCGGTGCGTCCCGGCGGGGGTGCGCACGGTCCACTCCACCGGGTAGCGGGCCTGCGTGGCCGGGCTGCTCCAGCTGCGCCCGGGCTCGAAGGTGACGTCCCCGGGGGCGAAGTCACGCATCGGCCCGCCCGGCGCGCGCCAGCTGCCCCCGGCCCACAGCACCGAGCCGTCGGCGCGGCGCAGGCGGAACGCCGTGAGGGCGCTGCCGTCGTCCAGGTTCAGGCCCACCCAGTCCCAGCCCACGGCCTGCGGGTGCAGCAGCTCGTCGCTCCACTCGTGGTCGAGCCAGCCGCGGCCCTGGCCTTCCAGCACCCGTTGCCCGAGCCCGATGCGGCCCCGCACCGCCAGTTGCGGCTCGGTGACGTAGAGGCTGGCCTGGTTCGGTTGCGGCCCCTTGCGCGAGTAGCCCTGATCGCCTTGCAGCAGCAGCGGCTGCGTGGCCTCGGCCGAGAGCTCCAGCTGCAGCCCGGTGCTGCGCACCACGGCGAGCCCCTCTTCCAGGCGCCATCCGCCGAGTGACACGGCGCGCCGGCTCGTCGAGGCGCCGTCGCCGCGCTCGGGTGGCAGCTCCCCGTTCCAGCGGCCCAGGCGCTGGGCGTGGTGGTGCCGCCCGGCGCCAATCTCGCTCACCGCGGCGTGCGCGAAGAGCAGTTGCCTCGGCGCCAGGCGCCCGGGCGTGTCTTGCGCCAGCCCGGTGCGGGCGCGGAAGAAGGTGACCTGGAAGCCCGTGAGCCCGGCGTCACCGGGGGCCGTGCGCAGCCACCCCGTGAGGTACCACCACTCGATGCGCGTGGCCGGGTGGGCGCCGTGGTCGCGCGGGAATTCCAGGCGCCGGCCTGGCTGGATTTCGCGAGCAGGTGGCCGCGCCTCGCCCCGTGCCCACGCGGGCGCGGCCAGCGCCAGCAGCAGCGCGCGGCGCAGCGGGCGCATCTACCAGTCCTCCTTCACGGCCAGCACCGCCTGGCGCGAGGCGGCGTGGCGCGCAGAGAAGGCCGAGGTGGCCACGCCCGCCACGCCGACGAGCAGCGCCAGCGCCGCCAGCCGCCCCGGCGGCACCACCAGCGCCATCGTCCAGTGGAAGCTCTGCGGGTTCACCACGTGGACGAGCACGGTGCTCACCGCCAGCCCCAGCAGCAGGCCGATGAGCACGCCCGCGGCCATCCACGCTGCCGCCTCGCCGGCCACGAGGGTCGTCACGTCGCGCCGTGTGAGGCCCAGGTGCGCGAGCAGCCCGAATTCCTTGCGCCGTGCCAGCACCTGCGCCGACAGGCTTGCGGCCACGCCCACGAGCCCGATGCCGATGGCCACGAGTTGCAGGTACGTGGTGACGGCGAAGCTGCGGTCGAAGATCGCCAGCGAGATGCGGCGCAGCTCGGTGGCGGTGGCGAACTCGAGCATCCCCGGGTCGGGGGCGGCTGCGCGCATCGCGGCCTGCACCGCCGCCGCGTCGGTGTCCGGGGCCAGCCACAGCGCCAGGTCGTTGAGGTGGTGGTCGCCGGTGAGGCCGGCGTAGGCGCTGCGGTCCATCACCACGGTGCCGAACTGGCGCGCGTAATCGCGGAACACCCCGCGCACCTGCAACTCCAACACCGCGCCGGGCAGCTCCAGCCGCAGGGGCTGGCCCGGCGCTGCCCCGTACAGCGTGACCATGGCCTCGCTCACGAAGGCGCCGGGTCGGGTGGGGTGGGCCGGCAGCGGCGCGACCAGCAGCGCCAGCGAAGCCGCGGGGTCGGCCAGGGGCCGGGCCACGAGCGCCACGGCCGGGCGGCCGGCGGCCAGCTGCAGCGCCCGGATGCGCGAAGCCTCCACGCGCCGCACACCGGGCAGCGCGGTCAGACCCTGGGCATAGGCGTCGTCGAGCCAGGCCTGATCGGCCAGCGAGCCGGTGGCCGCCGTGCGCGCGTAGAGGTCGGCCGGCAGCACGGTGTCCAGCCACTGCGCCACGGCCGTGCGAAAGCTCGTGACCATGACCGTCAGCGCCACCGACAGCGCCAGGCTCGCCACCACCCCGGCCACGGCCGCGGTGGCCGTCTGGCGGTGCATGCGGGCGCGCTGCAGCGCCAGCAGCGGGAGGGCGCCGCGCGGGCGGGGCACCCCGGCAAGCAGCGCGTGCACCACCGCCGGCACGAGCGCGATGCCGCCGCACAGCAGCGCGGCCACGGCCAGGTAGGCGCCAATGGGCAGGCCGGCGAGCGCAGGCGTGAGCGCAAGCGCGCCCCCGGCGAGGACCAGCGCCAGCCCGGGCCAGGCGGGAGGCGCCCGCCTCGGCGCCGCCCCGAGCCCCTTCAGCGCCACGGCCGGCTGCAGCGCCTGCGCGTGCCGTGCCGGCACCCACCCGCCCACCAGCGCCGCGGCCACGCCGAGCGCACCGAAGCCAGCCAGCGCCAGGGCACTGACCTGCAGCGAAGGCGCGATGCCGGGAAAGTAGCCGCCGCCCAGGTCGCCGGCGAGCCAGCGCAGGGCTGCAGCGGCCATGCCCGTTCCCAGGGCGAGCCCGAGGGCCGAACCCGCCACGCCCAGGGCGCCGCATTCCAGCAGCACGAGGCTGCGGCGTTCTGCAGCCGTCAGGCCCAGCACGCCCAGCAGCGCGAAGAACGGTGTGCGCTGCGCCACCGACAGCGCCACCACCGAGTACACGAGGAAGGCGCCCACGAAGAGCGCCACCAGCGCCAGCACGGTGAGGTTCACGCGGTAGGCGCGCGAGAGGTTGGACACGCGCTGCTCGGACTCGTCGGCCGAGGCCCACTGCAGCGACGGGCCCAGCGCGGGCTGCAGCCGTTGCTGCAGCGCGGCCCGCGACGCGCCGGGCGCCAGGCGCAGGTCCACGCGCGACAGCCGGCCCGCCGAGCCGAATGCCGCCTGCGCCGAGGCCACGTCCAGCACCACCATCGGCGTGCCCGAGGCCGGCACCGACCCGGCCACGCGCCAGGTCTGCCACGTCGGCCCGGCCTGCAGGCGCAGGGTGTCCCCGTCCTGCAGACCCAGCCGGTTGCGGGCCGCGGCATTGAGGAAGGCCGCGCCCGGGTCGAGCGCCGCCCAGGCTGCCGCCTCGCCCTCGGCCCCCGGGCCGGCCACCGCAGGCAGCAGCTGCGGCGTGAGGGGTGCAGCCGCCAGCGCGTCCACGCCCAGCACCTTCACCGGCCAGCGCCGGCCATCCGCGCCAAAGGCGTAGGTCTCCAGCTCCAGCACGGGGCTGGCCAGCTCGATGTCGGGGTCTGCCGACAAGGCCCCCAGGATCTCATCGGAGAAGCCCTCGGGCGGGCCGCGCAGCACCGCGTCGGGCTCACCGTTGGCCGAGCGCACGGCCGCCGAGAACTCGGCCAGCGCCGAGGCGTTGATCACGTGCACCGACCAGGCCAGCGCCACGCCCAGGGCCACCGCCAGCACCGCCACGCCATGGCGCCAGGGGTGGTGGCGCCACTCCCGCAGGACGAGCGGAAACAGCGTCAGGACGAGCGGCGGCTTCATGGCCACCCCAATGCGTGACTCATACGTCACTCATGCGCCGCTCATGCCGCACTCATGCGGCACTCACGCGGCACTCACGCGACAAGGGCATCGGCGATACCGCCGGCCGTCAGGCGCAGCACCCGATCAGCATGGCGCGCCGCCCCGGCCGAGTGCGTGACCAGCAGGCAGGCGCTGCCGCTGTCCCGGCAGCGCGCCACCAGCGCGTCCAGCACCGCAGCGTCGGGATCCAGGTTGCCCGTGGGCTCGTCGGCCAGCAGCAGCGCAGGCTGGTGCACGAGCGCGCGCGCGATGGACACGCGCTGCAGCTGCCCCCCGCTGAGTTGCGCGGGCAGGCGGGCTCCCAGCGCGCCCAGGCCCACCGCCTCCAGGGCCGACTGCACGCGGGCCGCGTCGGGCTGGCCAAGCAGGCGCAGGGGCAGCTCCACGTTGTCGGCCACGCTCAGGTGTGGCAGCACGTGGAAGGCCTGGAAGACGAAGCCCAGGCTCTGGCGCCGCAGCCGGGCGGCGGCCGCCTCCGACAGCCCCGTGACCTCGGTCTCACCGATCCACACCTGGCCGCGGTCAGGTGCGTCGAGCCCCGCGATGCAGTTCAGCAGCGTGGACTTGCCCACGCCGGACTCGCCCACCAGGGCAACGAACTCACCCGGCCTCAACGCCAGGCTGACGTCCCGGAAGACGGGCTGGCCGTCGTAGGCCTTGGACAGCGATTCGACTCGGAGCATGCGGCATGATCATGCCGCACGCGTGCCGGTGCCGTGTATCTCGGGCCGATTCGCCCGAGGCAGCTCAAGCCGAGGCGCGCTGCGCGCGACGCCGGCGCGCCAGCCCGCCCAGCGCGAGCAGTCCGGCGGCCATCTGCGCGTAGGTGGCCGGCTCGGGCACGGCGGTCATCACGCGCACGTAGTCGCCGGGGTCGCTGGCGTTCCAGTTCAGGGTCAGGGTCTTGCCCGCCGCGCTCACCGAATCACCACCCGTCAACTCGGGAGCCGTGTAGGTGCCGTAGGTGTAGGAGTAGCCCGTGCGCTGGAAGGCTGCCGTGCTGGTGAGGTCGGCCTGGGTGGCGAAGACCTGCAGCACGTTCTGCTGGAAGGTCACCGTACCCCTTACCGAACCCGTGCCGTTCGGATCGAAGAACAGCAGCCACGAGTCCACCGTCTGCCCCCCGTAGGTGCTGCGCTTCTCGTACAACCAGAACATGTTGGTGACGTCCACGTTGCCGCTTCCGAGCACGGTCGTCGGCGAACCGGCGTACTGCACGAAGCTCTGGTTCACCGCCGCAGTGGGGTTGTAGGGAGCGGTCTGGGCGAGGACCGAACCGCAGCCGAGTGCGGCCATGGCGGCGGCGCTGGCCAGGAGAGAGTTGCGAAGAGACATGCGAGGCTCCGGAGAGGTGAGGGAGGTTGACGACACGCGGTCAGACTAGGGGCCGCGTTGAAGATGGAGCACCCCGCGACGAGGGGATCGAGCCCCTCGCCGAAACAGATTCCGTCGGGATCCGTGAACTAGGTCACGAAGCGAGAGCCGGGCCCTAGGGGCCTCAACAGCCTCACCGGTCTCAAGCCATGCCCAGCCCGCGCACCACCTGCAGCAGCGCCTGTGCCACCTCGGCCTCGTCGCAGCGCACCACCGTGCGCGTGGGCATGCCGCGCAGCCAGGTCAGCTGGCGCTTGGCGAGTTGCCGCGTGGCCGCGATGGCGGCCTCGCGCAGGCCCTGCAGGGCCTGCGGCGACCCGCGCTCCAGGGCCTCCCAGGCCTGCCGGTAGCCCACGCAGCGCATCGAAGGCAGACCGGGGTGCAGGTCGCCGCGCGCGCGCAGTCCGCGCACCTCCTCGAGAAACCCGCCAGCCAGCATCGCGTCGAAGCGTGCGGCGATGCGGGCGTGCAGCCAGGCGCGTGAGCCGGGCTCCAGGGCTACGAGCGGCCAGGCCTCTGCCTCCGCCTCGGCCTTGTCCGGCGCGCCGGCCAGGCGCCCATGGAAGCTCGACAGCGGCCGCCCGCTGGCGAGGAACACCTCGAGCGCACGCTGGATGCGCTGCGCGTCGCGCGGGGCGAGCCGCGAGGCGGTGGCGGGGTCGACGCGGGCGAGTTCGGCGTGCAGCGCGGGCCAGCCCTCGGCTGCGGCCCGCGCGTCCAGGGCAGCCCGGATCTGGGGGTCGGAAGCGGGGATCTCGTCGAGCCCCTCGCGCAGCGCCTTCACGTACAGCATCGTGCCGCCCACCAGCAGGGGCAGCGCCCCGCGTGCGCGGATGGCGGCGCAGGCGGCCTGCGCGTCGGCCACGAAGCGCGCGGCCGAGTACGCCTCGGTGGGCTCGATGAGGTCGATGAGGTGGTGCGGCACGGCCGCCCGCTCGGCCGGTGTGGGCTTGGCCGTGCCGATGTCCAGGCCCCGGTAGACGAGCGCGGAGTCCACGCTCACGATCTCCACGGGCCGGTGCGGCGCCAGCGCCCGAGCCAGGCCCAGCGCCAGGGCGCTCTTGCCGCAGGCCGTGGGGCCCGCCAGCACGATGCCCCGCACGCTCATGCCTGCCCGGGGCGCGGCTGGCCGTGCCGCTGCACGAGGGTGAGGGCCACGAGGGCGGTGAGCGCGGCCATCGCCGAGGTGGTGAGCACCACCGGGAACACCGTGCCGTTCATCGTCACCCCGAGCCAGCCGCCGATGGCGAAGGCGGCCACC
>JBMOGN010000170.1:0-7267 GCA_049318345.1 Rubrivivax sp.
CCGCGCTGCGCCAGCGCGCCGAGGACACCTTCGACGACGAGCTCTTCGGCGCCGTCATCACCGTGCCCGCCTACTTCGACGACGCGCAGCGCCAGGCGACGAAGGACGCCGCCCGGCTGGCCGGCCTGAACGTGCTTCGTCTCATCAACGAGCCCACCGCCGCGGCCGTGGCCTACGGCCTAGACAGCGGCAGTGAAGGGCTGTACGCGGTCTATGACCTCGGCGGCGGCACCTTCGACATCTCCCTGCTGCAATTGTCGCGAGGCGTCTTCGAGGTGGTGGCCACCGGCGGCGATGCCGCGCTCGGCGGCGACGACTTCGACGACGCCCTGGCCCAATGGGCCTTGAAGCAAGCGCAGGCGCGGGCGGACAGCCCGCATGACCGGCGTGCGGTGCTCGTGGCGGCCCGCGCCACCAAGGAGCGCCTCAGCCAGGACGAACAGGCGGTGTTGCAGGTCGAGCTGGCCGGCGGCACCATCGAGGTGGCGGTGTCGCGCACGCAGTTCGACGAACTGGTCGCCCCGCTCGTGGCGCGTTCCATGGCCGAGGTGCGGCGCGTCATGCGTGACGCCCGCACCCCCGTGCAGGAGGTGCAGGGCGTGGTGCTGGTGGGCGGCTCCACGCGCATGCCGGGCGTGCGCGCGGCCGTGCACGCCTACTTCGGCCGCGAGCCGCTGACCAGCGTCGACCCCGACGAGGTGGTGGCGCTGGGCGCCGCGCTGCAGGCCCACGCGCTGGCCGGGCACGCCCGCGACAGCGGGCTGCTGCTGCTGGACGTGACCCCGCTGTCGCTGGGCCTGGAAATGATGGGCGGCGTGGTGGAGCGCGTGATCGAGCGCAACTCGACCATCCCGGTGGCCAAGGCGCAGGACTTCACCACCTACCAGGACGGTCAGACCGCCCTGGCCCTGCATGTGGTGCAGGGCGAGCGCGACCTCGTGGCCGACTGCCGCAGCCTGGCTCGCTTCGAGTTGCGCGGCATCCCGCCCATGGCCGCCGGGGCGGCGCGCATCCGCGTCACCTTCCAGGTCGACGCCGACGGGCTGCTGAGCGTGTCCGCGCGCGAGCTGGGCAGCGGCGTGGAGGCCGCGATCGTCGTCAAGCCCAGCTACGGCCTGGCCGACGAGGATGTGGCGCGCATGCTCCAGGAGGGCTTCTCGCATGCCGACGAGGACATGCAGGCCCGCCGCCTGGCCGAAGCGCGGGTCGAGGCGCAACGCATGGCGCTGGCCACGCGCGCCGCGCTGGCTGCCGACGGCGAGCTCCTGGACGACGCCGAGCGCACCGCCATCGGCCGGCTCCTCGAGGCGCTGGACGCGTGCGCCACCGGCGAGGACGCCGCCGCCATCGACGCGGCCGTCGAGGCGCTGGCCCAGGGCACCGAAGGCTTCGCGGCCGCCCGCATGAACCGCGGCATCCGCGCCGCGCTGTCCGGCCGCAGGGTCGAGGAGATCTGAGCCCATGCCCGTCATCCGCATCCTGCCGCACGCCGAGTACTGCCCCGAGGGCGACACGGTCGAGGCGCCGCGCGGCACCTCGATCTGCGAGGCGCTGCTGGAAAACGGCATCGAGATCGAGCACGCCTGCGAGATGAGCTGCGCCTGCACCACCTGCCATGTCATCGTGCGCGAGGGCTTCGATTCCCTGGGCGAGCTCGACGAGGCCGAGGAGGACCTGCTGGACCGCGCCTGGGGCCTCACGCCCACCTCGCGCCTTTCATGCCAGGCGATCCTGTCGGACCGCGACGTCACGATCGAGATACCCAGGTACTCGATCAACCACGCGCGCGAGAAGCACTGACGGAGCAAGCGGGATGGCTGGCACGCTGCGGGTCCTGGGCATCGAGTCGAGCTGCGACGAGACCGGCGTGGCCCTCGTCGAGGACACCGGCGACGGCCCGCCTCGCCTGCGCGCACACGCCCTGCACAGCCAGGCCGCGATGCACGAGGCCTATGGGGGCGTCGTGCCCGAGCTGGCCTCGCGCGACCACATCCGCCGCGTCGTGCCGCTCACGCAGGCCGTGTTCGCGCAGGCCGGCGCGAAGTTGGCCGACATCGATGTCGTGGCCTACACGCGCGGCCCCGGCCTGGCCGGTGCGCTGCTCGTGGGCGCGGGCTTTGCGGCGGCCCTGGCCGCGGCGCTGCAGCGGCCCGCCCTGGGCGTGCACCACCTCGAGGGGCACCTGCTGTCGCCCTTCCTGTCGACGTACCCGCCGCAGTTCCCTTTCGTCGCGCTGCTGGTCTCCGGCGGACACACGCAGCTCATGCGCGTGGAGGCGGTGGGCCGCTACGAGCTGCTGGGCGAGACCATCGACGACGCGGCCGGCGAGGCCTTCGACAAGAGCGCCAAGGTGCTGGGCCTGGGCTATCCGGGCGGCCCCGCGCTGGCGCGGCTGGCCGCGCAAGGCGATCCACGCGCCTTCGCGCTGCCGCGCCCGCTGCTGCACAGCGGCGAGCCGGACTTCTCCTTCGCGGGGCTGAAGACGGCGGTGTGGACGCAGCACCGCAAGCTCGGTGCGGACCCCTCGCAGCAGGCGCTGGCCGACTTGGCGGCGAGCACGCAGGCTGCGATCGTGGACGTGCTGCAGGCCAAGTCGATGATGGCGCTGCGCCGCACGGGGCTGCGCAGGCTCGTGGTGGCCGGCGGCGTGGGAGCCAATGCCCTGCTGCGGGAGCGGTTGAACGCGGCCTGCGCGCAGGCCGGGGTCACGGTGCACTACCCGGAACTCGAGCTGTGCAGCGACAACGGCGCGATGATCGCTCTGGCGGCCGTCATGCGGCTGCAGGCCGGCGTGGCGCGGCCCTCTTGCGAGGGCCGCTTCGACGTGAAGCCGCGCTGGCCGCTGGATGAGGTGCAGGAGGCGGGCGCGCGGCCCGCTCCTGCCCCAGGCGCCGAGGCCGGTTGACGGCCCCTCAGTTGACCGTCAGGTGCGAACTGGGCGAGGCGCTGCGCTTGCCCAGGGTGAGCGTGAGCACGCCGTTTTCCAGGCGCGCGCCGGACTGGCCCTGGTCGACCTCGGCCGGCAGGCTGAAGCGGCGCGCGTAGCTCGCGCTGCTGCGCTCGCGGTAGATCACGCGCTCGCCCTCGCTGCGCTCGATGTCCTGGCGGCTCTGGGCCTGCACGCTCACGACATTGCCGTCGATGGCGACCTTGACGTCCTCCCGGGCGACACCAGGCAGGTCCATCTTCACGGTCCAGGCCGTCTGCGATTCGCTCACGTCCAGTGCGGGCGTGGCCGCACCGGTGGCGGCCGGCGTGGTGGGGGCGGTGGTGAAGAAGCGGTCGAAGGCGTCGTCGAACAGGCGCGACAGGTCGGTGCCGCGGCGGGAGACGGGGACGAGGAACATGGTGAACTCCTGATGCGTAGGGAGGGGTGGGGCTGCTTGGTGTCGACCGGCGCGCTTCGGCCTTGCTTGGAAGTTGATGCCCGCGCCGCGGATTTCAAGCGAAGCGGACTTGAGATGCATCAAGGAGCCGCTCGGCGGACAATCCGGGCATGAGAGACGACATCCGATCGCTGCCCGGTTCGAGCATCCGCGAAGTCGCCAACGCCGGCATGGGGCGCGCCGACGTGCTCGCCTTCTGGTTCGGCGAGAGCGACGAGGTCACGCCCGCGCCCGTGCGCGAGGCGGCCGAAGCCTCGCTGCGCGCCGGCGAGACCTTCTATTCCCACAACCTCGGTCTGCCCGAGCTGCGCGAGGCCGTGGCCGGCTACGCGAGCGGCCTGCACGGGCCTGTTTCCGCGCAGCGCATCGCCATCACCCCATCGGGCGTGACGGCGCTGATGCTGGCGGTGCAGATGCTCGCCGGGCCGGGCGACGAGGTGGTGGCCGTGACGCCCGTGTGGCCCAACCTGTGCGCCCAGCCGCTGATCCTCGGCGCGAGCGTGCGCCGGCTGCCCCTGCGCGCGCACGGCGGGCAGTGGTCGCTGGACCTCGACGAGCTGCGTGCAGCCGTGACCCCGCGCACGCGCATGCTTCTCGTCAACGCCCCCAACAACCCGACGGGCTGGACGCTGTCGGCCGACGAGCAGCGCGCCATCCTGGAACACTGCCGACGCACCGGCACCTGGGTGGTCGCCGACGAGGTCTACGAACGCGTGTGGTACGGGCCGGGCCCGGCCGCGCCGAGCTTCCTCGACGTGGCCGATCCGCAGGACCGGCTCGTGGTGGTGCAGAGCTTCTCCAAGAGCTTCCTCATGACGGGCTGGCGCCTGGGCTGGCTTGTGCTGCCGCAGGAAGGCCCGGGTGGGGCAGAGCAGGGTTGCCTGGAGGCGGTGGGCAAGCTCATCGAGTTCAATTCGTCGTGCTCGCCGGTGTTCGTGCAGCGCGGCGGCCTCGCCGCCCTGGCCCACGCCGCGGAGTCGGTGCCCCGCCTGCGTGAGAGTTTGCGGGCCTGTCGCGATCGCCTCGTCGGGGGCCTTCAGGCACTTCCCCGCGTGGAGGTGGCGGCGCCGGCCGGCGGCCTGTACGCCTTCTTCCGCGTCGAGGGCGAGCGCGATTCGCTGGCCCTGGCCAAGGAACTGGTGGCCCGCCACGGCCTCGGGCTTGCGCCGGGCGCGGCCTTTGGCCCGGAAGGAGAGGGCTGGCTGCGCTGGTGCTTCGCCTCGAAGGATCCCGCCCGGCTGGACCGCGGCCTCGAGCGCCTGGCGGGCGCGCTGGCGCGTACCTGAGCCGGCACCTGGTTTACAATACGCGGTTGCCGGCTGGGCTGAGGCTCCGTCGACAAGGTGCACGAGCAGGCCGGGTTGTCCGGCCCGGGCGCGCACCACGAGCACGGCGCGGGTCGGTTTCACCTGCGTTCGCAAGTCCAACCGGAAACCGTCGTCGCATCGCCCCGGGGCGAGACGCGCGGGGTTTCCACGAACCGGAACTCACGCATGACGCTGTCCCTGACCCACAAGGCCGAGATCGTCCAGGCCAACGCCCGCGGCACCGCCGATACGGGCTCCCCCGAAGTGCAGGTGGCCCTGCTCACCGCGCGCATCAACCAGCTGACGCCGCACTTCAAGACCCACCTGAAGGACCACCATGGCCGCCGCGGCCTGCTGAAGATGGTCAACCAGCGCAAGCGCCTGCTGTCCTACCTGAAGGACCGTGACGCCGACCGCTATACCGCGCTGATCCAGAAGCTGGGTCTGCGCAAGTAAGTCACCCGGCCGGGCCCCGCGCGCTTCGCATGAACGCCCGGGGCCCGGTCCCTACAGGAGTCCGCAGGTCACGGCAGCTGCTGTGTCATTCCAAGGCGCCACCCGATGGTGGCCCGTGCGCCGGTGGCGCCCTGGAATGGCATTGTTGCCCTGGCTCGATGGCTCCAGCCCCCTGAGGCGCAGGCTTCCATGCGCCTCGACATCGGAGACGCTTCCATGAGCATGTTCAACAAGGTCACCAAGACGTTCCAGTGGGGCCCGCACCGGGTCGTGATGGAAACCGGCGAGGTCGCCCGCCAGTCCACCGGCGCGGTGGTCGTCGACATCGAGGGCACCGTGGTGCTGGCCACCGTCGTGGCCGCCAAGAACGCCAAGCCCGGGCAGGACTTCTTCCCCCTGACCGTCGACTACATTGAGAAGACTTACGCCGCGGGCAAGATCCCGGGCAGCTTCTTCAAGCGCGAAGGCCGCCCGAGCGAGCTCGAGACGCTCACCAGCCGCCTCATCGACCGCCCGATCCGTCCGCTCTTCCCGGACGGTTTCTTCAACGAAGTGCAGGTCGTGGTTCACGTCCTGAGCCTGAACCCCGAGGTGCAGGCCGACATCGCTGCGCTCATCGCCTCCAGCGCGGCCCTGTCGATCAGTGGCATTCCCTTCAACGGGCCCATCGGCGCGGCGCGCGTGGGCTACATCAACGGCGAGTACGTGCTCAACCCGGGCAAGGCTGAGCTCGCCAACAGCAAGCTGGACCTGGTGGTGGCCGGTACCGAGGCGGCCGTGCTGATGGTGGAGTCCGAGGCCGACCAGCTCACCGAGGAAGTGATGCTCGGCGCCGTGGTCTTCGGCCACGAGCAGGGCAATGTGGCCATCCAGGCCATCCACGAACTCGTGCGCGACGCCGGCAAGCCCGAGTGGCTGTCCGCCGGCACCTGGACGCCCCCGGCCAAGGACGAGACCTTCATCGCCCAGGTCAATGGCCTGGCCGAGGAGAAGCTCCGCGCGGCCTACCAGATCCGCAGCAAGCAGGCCCGCACCCAGGCCTGCCGCGAGGCCTACGCCGCCACCAAGGCGGCCCTGAAGGCCGCCGGGGCGGATTTCGACGAGGTCAAGGTGGAGGCGCTGCTGTTCGAGATCGAGGCGCGCATCGTGCGCAGCCAGATCCTGGCCGGCGAGCCGCGCATCGACGGCCGCGACACGCGTACCGTGCGCCCGATCGAGATCCGCACCTCGGTGCTGCCCCGCACGCACGGCTCGGCGCTCTTCACGCGCGGCGAGACGCAGGCGCTGGCGGTGGCCACGCTCGGCACAGAACGCGACGCGCAGCGCATCGACGCGCTGGCCGGCGAGTTCGAGGACCGATTCATGCTGCACTACAACATGCCCCCCTTCGCCACCGGCGAGACGGGTCGCGTGGGCAGCCCCAAGCGCCGCGAGATCGGCCACGGCCGCCTGGCCAAGCGCGCGCTGATCGCCGCGCTGCCGAGCAAGGAAGACTTCCCCTACGTGCTGCGCGTGGTCAGCGAGATCACCGAGAGCAACGGTTCGTCCTCGATGGCCTCGGTGTGCGGCGGCTGCCTGGCGCTGATGGACGCCGGCGTGCCTATGAAGGCTCACGTGGCGGGCATCGCCATGGGCCTGATCAAGGACGGCAACCGCTTCGCCGTGCTCACCGACATCCTGGGTGACGAGGACCACCTCGGCGACATGGACTTCAAGGTGGCCGGCACCACGGCGGGCGTCACCGCCCTGCAGATGGACATCAAGATCCAGGGCATCACCAAGGAGATCATGCAGGTGGCGCTCGCCCAGGCCAAGGAAGCGCGCATGCACATCCTGGGCAAGATGGTGGAGGCCATGGGCGGCGCCAAGACCGAGGTGAGCCAGTTCGCCCCGCGCCTGTACACGATGAAGATCAACCCGGAGAAGATCCGCGACGTGATCGGCAAGGGCGGCGCCACCATCCGCGCGCTGACCGAGGAGACGGGCTGCACGATCGACATCGGCGAGGACGGCACCATCACCATCGCCTCGACCGATGGCGACCGCGCGGAGTTCGCCAAGAAGCGCATCACCGAGATCACGGCCGAGGCCGAGATCGGCAAGGTCTACGAAGGCCCG
>JBMOGN010000171.1:0-7249 GCA_049318345.1 Rubrivivax sp.
CGGCCGCCGACGAACAGCACCACCAGCGGGATGCTGCGGATCTGCAGCGCCGCGGAGATCTGCGGGGCCTCGTCGGTGTTGATCTTGGCCAGCACGAAGCGCCCGCCGTAGGCCTGCACGAGCTTCTCCAGCACCGGCTTGAGGTTGCGGCAGGGCCCGCACCACGGTGCCCAGCAGTCCAGCAGCACCGGCACCTCGAGGGAACGCTCGAGCACGGTCTGGCGGAAGTCCGCCTCGGTGACGTCGAAGGACAGCTCCTCGGGGCTCGGGCCGGCGGCGGAAGGGGCGTTGAAGAGGTCTTGCATGGTGAGCAGGGGGGGCTGTCGGGCCGGGGCGCGTGAGGGGCTTGGGCGCGCATCGTATCCGCTGGCACGGGCCCGAACGGGGAGATCCGTGCGAGGATCACGGCTTTGGCTGCCAGCGTCCATCCCCATGTCCCGCCTGATTGCCGTGCTCGTCGCGCTCGTCGTCCTGGTCTGCGGCTACTTCTGGGCCGCGTTGTCGTGGAGCTACTCCAGTGGCGAGCGCGCCGGCTGGGTGCAGAAGATTTCCTACAAGGGCTGGCTGTGCAAGACCTGGGAGGGCGAACTCGCGCTCGTCTCGCTGCCCGGCAGCGCGGTGGAGAAGTTCTACTTCACGGTGAACGATGACGAGGTGGCCCGGCAGATCGGCCAGGTCATCGGCCGGCGCGTGAGCCTGCACTACGAGGAGAAGGTGGGGCTGCCCTCGAGCTGCTTCGGTGACACGCGGCACTTCGTCACCAGCGTGACTGTCACCCCCGACATCCCGCTCGGGCCGGGCGTGTCGCTGCCCGTGCCGGGGGCCGCCTCCGCGCCCGCCCGCCCCTGAGGCGGCTCGCACCTCGCTCAGCCACCCCTCAGTCACCCCTCAGCCTCCGCCCAGCCACCGCGCAAGCCGCCCGCTCCGATGGACCGCTCCACCCCCGGCATGCTCGAGCTGCTGCGGCGCGCGCCCGTCATGCCCATCATGACGCTGACGGACGCCGACACCGCCCCCGATGTCGCCTGCGCGCTGCTCGAAGGCGGCGTGAGTGTCTTCGAGGTGGTGCTGCGCACGCCCGCGGCGCTGGCGGCCATCGAACGCATCCGCAGCCGCGTGCCGCAGGTCACCGTGGGCGCGGGCACGCTGCTGGGCGCGGCCGATGTGCAGCGGGCCGGCGACGCCGGGGCGCAGTTCGGTGTCACCCCCGGCCTGAGCCAGGAGCTCGCGCAGGCGGCGTGGCGCACCGGGCTGCCGCTGCTGCCCGGCGTCTGGACGGCCAGCGAGGTGCTGCAGGCCGTTTCATGCGGCTTCGAGGCCGTCAAGCTCTTTCCGGCCCACGGGCTGCAGGGCGTGGCGCAGATCGAGCAGCTGCAGCCCGTCTTCCCGCGCGTGCGCTTCTGCCCGACCGGCGGCATCAAGCCCGAGCACATCCCGCACTACCTGGCGCTGCCGGGCTGCCCGACGGTGGGGGGCAGCTGGGTGACGCCCGCGGCGCGTATCGCCGCGCGCGACTGGGCCGGCATCACCGCGCTGGCGCGTCAGGCTGCGGCCTTTGCCGCGCCACGCCCGGCCTGAGGCGGCGCCCTGTGCAGCCCGGGCCGGCCGGCGCACCCCGCCCGCGCGCGCACGCCATCGCCGTAGGCGCCCTGTGCGCCACGAGCATCTACCGCGTGGCGCAGATCCCACCTGCGCCGGCCAAGGCGCTGGCCGACCGCCTGGTGCGCGTGGTCGACGGCATGGCAGTGTCGGCGGCCTGCGCCTTTGCCCGGCTGGGCGGTACGGCGGCGATCTGGGCGCGCTGCGGCGACGACGAGCAGGGGCGTGCAGCTCGGGCCACGCTCGCTGCGGAGAGCCTGGACGTCCAGGGCCTGCACACCGTGCCCGGAAGCGCCTCCTCGCAGGCCAGCGTGATCGTGGACGGGCGGGGCGAGCGCCTGGTCGTGCCCTACCACGACCCGCAGCTCGACGCCTCGGCGCAGTGGCTGCCGCTGCACCGGCTGCGCGAGGCTGATGTGCTCCTGTGCGACGTGCGCTGGCCCGAGGGCGCCGAGACGGCGATGCTCGCCGCGCGCGCTGCGGGCGTGCCATGCGTGCTCGACGGCGAGGTGGCGGCAGCGGGCGTGCTCGAGCGGCTGGTGCCGCTGGCCAGCCACGCCGTGTTCTCCGACGCCGGGGTGCTCGCCTACACCGGCTGCTCGCAGGTCGAGGCGGCGCTGCTGGCGGTGGCGCGCGACCACCCGGGCCACGTCGGCGCCAGTTGCGGGGCGGCTGGCTACGCCTGGGTGGAAGGCAGCGTGGTGCGGCGCGTGCCCGCGCCCGCCGTGCAGGTGGTGGACACGCTGGCTGCGGGCGATGTCTTCCACGGCGCCTTCGCGCTCGCGCTGGCCGAGGGTCGCGGGGTGGAGGCCGCGGCGCGCTGGGCCTGCCAGGCCGCCTCGCTGAAGTGCACCCGCTTCGGCGGGCGCCTGGGCTGCCCCACGCGCGCCGAACTGCAGGCCTGGCTGGAGGCCTCTTGATGGGGTTCTCGTGAAGAGACGCCGTGACGGGGCGTCGTAAGCCCCGTTGACGCTGCGCGCCGGGCGCTGGTAGAACGGCTGCATCCCTTCCGACGATGCAGGAGACGACGAGATGACCCGACGCACCGACCGCCGCACCGTGCTCTCAGGCGTAGCCGCCGCGGGGCTTGCCACGCTGCTGCCCGCTGCCGCCCGCGCGCAGGGCGCCTGGCCGGCCCGGCCCGTGACCCTGGTGTGCCCCTGGGGGGCGGGTGGCGGCACCGATGCCACGGCGCGCATCGTCGCGGCCATCCTCGAGAAGAACCTGGGCCAGCCCTTCAACGTCGTCAACCGCACCGGCGGCTCGGGCGTGGTCGGCCACGCGGCGATCGCCACCGCGCCGCCGGACGGCTACACGATCGGGATGATCACCGTGGAGATCACGATGATGCACCACCAGGGCCTGACGGAGCTGAAGTCCACGAGCTACACGCCGCTGGCGCTCATGAACGTCGACCCCCCGGGGGTGCAGGTCAACGCCGGCTCGCCCTACAAGACGATCAAGGCACTGGCCGATGCCATCAAGGCCGCCCCGGCCGGCAAGTTCAAGGCCTCGGGCACGGGCCAGGGCGGCATCTGGCACCTGGCGCTCGTCGGCTGGCTGCAGGCCATGGGCCTGCCACCGAACCATGTGGCCTGGGTGCCCTCCAACGGCGCCGCCCCGGCCATGCAGGACCTGGCCGCCGGCGGGATCGACATCGTCACCTGCTCGGTGCCCGAGGCGAAGGCCATGATCGACGCAGGCAAGGCGGTGAGCCTGGCCATCATGGCGCCGCAGCGCAACCCGCAGTTCAAGGACGTGCCCACGCTCAACGAGACGCTGGGCATCAACTACTCGGTAGGCGCCTGGCGCGGCATCGCCGCACCCAGGGGGCTGCCGCCGGACATCGCCAACCGCCTCACGGCCGAGCTGAAGAAGGCCTACGACTCCGCCGAGTTCCAGGACTTCATGAAGAACCGCGGCTTCGGCACCACCTGGGCCGATCCGGCCGGCTTTGCGAAGTACATGGCCGACGGCGACCGGGCGATGGGCACGGCGATGACCGCCGCCGGCCTGGCCAAGAAGAGCTGACCGGGCACGCGGGCAGCCGGCACCGATGCGCCTGCACGACACGCTGCTGGGGCTGCTGCTGGTCGCGCTGGCCGCGGTGGTGTTCGGCTACACCTTCACCTTCCCGGAGATGCCCGGGCAGAAGTTCGGGCCGGCGCTGTTCCCGCGGCTGATTGCGCTGGGCATCGCCGGCTGCGGGCTGCTGATGGCCGTGCGCGGCTGGCGCTCGGGCGCGCCGTGGCTGGCCCTGGATCCGCAGTTGCGCGGCGCCCGCGGCGTCACCGCCTTCCTGGCCGTGCCGCTGGCCATCGGCCTGTATCTCCTGGCCGCCGAGCGGCTGGGCTTCCTGCCCACGGCCACCCTCGTCGTGGCCGGTCTGTGTGCCTGGTTCGGCGTGCGCGCGTGGGTGTCCCTGCTCACCGGGGTGCTCACCGCGCTGGTGGTGCAGTGGTTCTTCGGCGGCGTCATGCGCGTGCCGCTGCCGCGCGGCTGGTTCATGCAGCTCGTCATGGGAGGCTGAGGCCGCATGAGCGCGATGGCGGCCGCCGCCGCCCTGGTCTTCGACCCCTACGTGATCGCGGTGATCATGGGCTCGGCCCTGTTCGGGCTGTTCGTGGGCGCGATCCCCGGGCTCACGGCGACGATGGCCACCGCGCTGCTCGTGCCCGTCACCTTCTTCATGCCCCCGGTGCCCGCGCTCGGGGCCATCGTCACGGCCAGCGCGATGGCCATCTTCGCCGGCGACATCCCCGGGGCCATGCTGCGCATGCCCGGCACGCCGGCGTCGGCGGCCTACACCGACGAGAGCTACGCCATGGCGCGCAAGGGCCAGCTCGAGCTGAACCTGGGCGTGAACCTCGTGTTCTCGGTGGCCGGCGGCCTGGTGGGCGTGGTCTTCCTGATCGCCGCGGCGCCCCTGCTGGCCGAGGCGGCCATCAACTTCTCCTCCTTCGAGTATTTCTGGCTCGCCTGCCTGGGGCTGAGCTGCGCCACGCTCATCACCAGCAGCGGGCGCACGCGGGCCATCCTGTCGATGCTCATCGGGCTGGGCATCGGCTGCGTGGGCATGGACCCGGTGGCCGGCTACGCGCGCTTCACCTTCGGCAACGTGGACCTGATGTCCGGGGTGAGCTTCATCCCGACCATGATCGGCGCCTTCGCCGTGGGCGAGCTCATCCGCGGGGCGATGTCGGGCGACAACACGGGCGGGGCGCTCGTGCAGGAGAAGGTGGGCGCGCTGTTCCGGGGCATCGGCGAGGTGACGCGCCGCTACTGGCGCAACTTCCTGCGCGGCTCGGTGGTGGGCACGGCCATTGGCGCGCTGCCCGGCGCAGGTGCCGACATCGCCGCGTGGGTTTCCTACGCGATGGCCAGGCGCTTTTCCAAGGAGCCCGAGAAGTTCGGCACCGGCCATGTCGAGGGGGTGGTGGAGTCGACCTCGTCGAACAACTCCGCGCTCGGGGGGGCGTGGATCCCGGCCCTGGTCTTCGGCATTCCCGGCGACTCGATCACCGCCATCGTGATCGGCGTGCTCTACATGAAGGGCATGAACCCGGGCCCGACGGTGTTCTTGCAGAACCCGCAGTTCATCTACGCCGTCTTCATGATCTTCGTGCTGGCCAACCTGCTCATGCTGCCGCTGGGCTGGGCCGCCATCAAGGGTGCGGGCAAGCTGCTGCGCGCGCCGCGGCGCATCCTGCTGCCGGTGATCGTGCTGTTCTGCATCGTCGGCTCCTTCGCGATCACCAACAGCCCCTACGGCATCGTCGTCATGCTCGTCTTCGGCATCGTGGGCTGGCTGCTGGAGGAAAACGGCATCCCGGTGGCCCCGCTGGTGCTGGGCATCGTGCTGGGCGAGCTGCTCGAGCAGAGCTTCCTGACCTCGCTGATGAAGGCCGATGGCGACTTCGCCGTCTTCTTCACGCGGCCCATCGCCGGCACGCTCGGGGTGCTGACGCTGTTCGTGTGGGGAACGATCGCCTACCGGGCGCTGCGCCCGAGCCCGGTCAGTCGCGCAGCTGCAGGCTGAGCGCGCCGAGCACGCCGAAGTCGGCCTGCACCTCGTCGCCTGGGCCCGCGGGCAGCGGCACCATGCAGGTGCCGGTGGAGACCACCGAGCCGGCGGCCATCGGCACGCCGCGCGCGGCCAGCTCGTTGACGAGCCAGGCCAGCGCCGTGCGCGGGTCGCCCAGGGCGGCGCGGCCCTCGCCCTCGCGCTGCATGCGCACGGCGCCGTCGGCTGCGCGCACCGTGGCGTGCACCCGGTGGGCCGCCAGGTCGAGGCTGCGCCAGTCTGCAGCGGGCAGCGCGGGCGCCCCGAACACGAACTGGCCGCAGCACGCGTCGTCGGCCACGAGTTGCGCCTGGCCGGCGGCGGTGAAGTCGGCGTAGCGCGAGTCGGGCACCTCGAAGGCCGGCAGCAGCGCGTCCACCGCGGCCATCACCTCCTGCACGCTGCGCGGCTGCCGCTGCGCCGCCAGCGTCTGGCCGAAGCGAAAGGCGAACTCCGGCTCGACCACGCGCATGCGGTTGCCGAACAGCGACACGGGCCGCCCCACCGGATGCACGAAGCCTGCCAGGATGCGTCCGGGCAGCGGCCCGTCGACGCGGATATGCGCCTGCCCGGCGGCGCTGGTGGCGGCAATCTTCCAGCCCACCACGGCCTGCCCGCTGACGGCGGGAAGTTCGGCCTGGATGGCGTGCGCCTGGTCCAGGTCGTGCGGGCGGCAGGCCTGGGGCAGGGCGTCCAGGACCGTGCCGGCCAGGCGGTGCTGCCACAGCAGCCGGGCGGCCTGCGTCGCGAGCAAGGACATGGCGGCGCTCAGGGATACAGCCCGCGCTCGGCGCGCGCGCCGAGGATGCGCTCGCAGGCTACGGCGAAGGTGGCCGTGCGCAGCGTGATGCGGTGGCGGTCGGCCGTCTCCCAGATGTTCTTCAGTGCCCCCACCATGATCTTGTCCAGGCGCAGGTTGATCTCGTCTTCGGTCCAGAAGAAGGAGCTGAAGTCCTGCACCCACTCGAAGTAGCTCACCGTCACGCCGCCGGCGTTGCAGATGACGTCGGGTACGACGAGCACGCCGCGCTCGGCCAGGATGTCATCGGCTGAGGCCAGCGTGGGGCCGTTGGCGCCTTCGAGCACGAGGCGGGCGGTCAGGCGCTGCGCGCGCTCGGGCGTGATCTGGCCTTCCAGCGCGGCGGGGATCAGGATGTCGCATCGCACGCCCCAGAACTCCTCGCCGGCCATCGCCTCGGCACCCTTGAAGCCCGCCACGCCGCCCGTGGCGCGCACATGCGGCATGAGCTCGGCCAGGTCCAGGCCGTGATCGTTGAAGATGGTGCCGGTGTGGTCCTGCGCGGCCACGATGCGCGCGCCGGCCTGGTGAAAGAGCTCGGCCGCCGACGAGCCCACGTTGCCGAAGCCCTGCACCGCCACGCGCGCGCCGTCCAGCGGCAGCGCGATGCGCCGCGCTGCCTCGCGCCCGGTGACGAAGACCCCGCGCCCGGTGGCCTTCACGCGCCCGAGCGAGCCCCCGAGCTCGATGGGCTTGCCCGTGACCACGCCCGTGGCCGTGGCCCCGACGTTCATCGAGTAGGTGTCCATCATCCAGGCCATGATCTGGGCGTTGGTGTTGACGTCCGG
>JBMOGN010000172.1:0-7248 GCA_049318345.1 Rubrivivax sp.
CAGCGCGGGCTCCAGCGCGTCGTGCCCGGAAGCCGCGCCCGTGGCGCCGCCTGGGTCGGCACCCTCGGCCAGGGCCAGCAGCTCGTTCTCGTTGACCACCAGCACGTCCAGCGCCTGCAGCAGCTCGGGCGGCAGCGCGGCGGCCGGTGCCGCGTTGAGCATCACCCGCGCGCCGGCCGCGCGCGCGGCGCGCGCCCAGGCCAGGTTCGTCTGAAGCGGGATCTCCAGCTGCAGCAGCAGCCATCCGGCCTCGGCGGGCCACCGTGCGGGCGGCGCCGGGGCGAAGCGGTTGGCCCCGGGCAGGACCGTGATCGCGTTCTCGCCCGCCTCGCTCACGGTGATCAGCGCCGCCCCGGTGGGCTCGTCCACGCGCAGCAGCGCACCCGTGTCGATGCCCTCCCGGGCGAGGCCGGCCGCGAGTTCCTCGCCCGCCGCGTCGCGCCCCACTGCGGCGGCCATCTGCACGCGCACACCCAGCCGCGCGGCGGCCACCGCCTGGTTGCCGCCCTTGCCACCGGCGTGGCGGCTGAGCGCGCCGCCGAGCACGGTCTGGCCGGGCGCGGGGATGCGCGGCGCGCGGCCCACCAGGTCGAGGTTGAGCGAGCCGGCGACCAGCAGTTGCCGGTTCGCTGAAGCGGTCAGGGCCGGGTCGACCATGCCTGCGACAGGAAGTCTGCCAGCCGTTGGCGCGAGGCCTCCCGCGCCTCGGGCTGCCCCCCGACCCGCACACCCTGCCCCGGCCGCAGGCCGTTGGGCACATCGCGGCGCGTGCGCACCGGTGCCGTGCCGTCGAATCCGTGCACGGCACCCGGGTAGGCGTGAAAGGTGATCTCGCTGGCCTGGGCGGCCAGCTGCCGGCAGGGCTCGGCCGGGGTCCAGTCGTCGTCCTCCCCCACCTGCATCAGTAGCGGTGCCACGGGGCGGTACCCGGCGCGCAGGTCGCTGGCGCAGCCAGGGTAGAAGGCCACCGCTAGCGAGGGGGCCACGGGCGCACGCCGCACCTCGGGGTGCTGCAGGTTGGTTGCAGCCAGCACGGTGCTGCCGCCGTTGGACCACCCCAGCAGCCCCAGCCGCCGCGCATCCACGCCGGGCTGCGCGGCCAGCCACTGCAGCGCGCCCAGCGCGTCGCGGCGGCGCTGAGTCTGCGTGACGCGCCGGCTGCCCGTTCGCTGCGTGCACAGCTCGCGCTCGCCCCGCGGGGTGAGGGAATCGACGACGAGGGCGTGCACGCCGCGCGCGTTGAGCCAGGCGGCGTACTCCACCATGCGTTCGGACAACTGACCGCCACCCCGCCCATAGGGCCCGCCACAGCCGTGCAGCAGCGCGAACGCGGGGCGCGGCGGCCCCTCGTCGAGCGGACCGGCGGGAAACCAGAAGCCGGGCTGCTGCACCGGCTCGCCGCCCGTGCGGTCCAGGCTCGGGACCTGCACGCGCACGGGGCTGCCTGCCGACTGGCGTGAAGCGGTCTGGCCGGGGGCCGGGGCCTGCGGCCAGGCCGGCGTGGTCGCGACGAGCGCGGCCGCGCACAGGGCTGCGCGCAGCACCGCACCGACACACGCGCCCCCCCGCCAGCGACGAAACGGGGTGAACGGGTGCGCAGGTGAAGCCACGGGCAACATTGTCCTACTGCGCCGGCCGCAACCTCGCCATGCTCAGGCAGTCGGCGTACGCGCCGTCGCGCCAGGCATACGCGCGCATGCGCCCCTCCTCCTCGAAGCCGAAGCGGCGGTACAGCGCGATCGCGCGGGCGTTGTCGGCGAACACGGTGAGCTCCACGCGCATCAGGTTGGCCCAGCGGTCGGCGTAGTCGAGGAGCTCGCCCATGAGCGCGCTGCCCACGCCCTGGCCATGCGCGTGGACCGCCACGGAGATGCCCAGGGCCATTACATGGCGGCGGCGCCAGACGGCACGCGGCTCGTGCAGGCCTGCCATGCCCACGGGCTGCCCGCCCTGCACGGCCACGATCGAGAGCTCGCCGCTGCCGGCCTTGTTGCCGGCCAGCCGCTCGCGCCAGAACTCGGTGCTCGGGTGCGGCATCTGCAGCAGCTGGCCATAGACGGCAGGCTCGGCCATCCAGGCGGCCACGGCCGGGGCGTCGTCGGCATGGGCGCGGCGGATCGTGAGGGCTTCGGTCTTCATCGGGGTCTCCTTCAGGGTTGGGGAAGGCACAAACGACGAGGCCCGCTGGGTGAGCGGGCCTCGGTGCGGTGGCAGGGTGTCTGCCGGGGTGTCGCGCGGGCCCGCTAGGGTGGGGGTTGAGTGACCTGCACGGCCACGACAGCGCCCACCACGAAGGTGTGCAGCGGGTGGGCTTGCAGGAGCACGGTGCGCGACATGAACCGAAGTGTCAGGGCGTCGGCCGGGCGAGTCAATCCCGAGCGCTTGACTGCTGTATTGCTGCAGTAATACAGTAGAGACATGCGGTTCGACATCCACCCCTCGTCGCCCGAGCCGATCTACCGGCAGATCGTCGAGCAGGTGCGCCGCCACGTGGCCAGCGGGCAGTGGCGCGCGGGGGAGGAGCTGCCGAGCGTGCGCGCGCTGGCGCTGGAGCACACGATCAACCCGATGACGGTGAGCAAGGCCTACAGCCTGCTGGAGGCCGAAGGGCTGCTCGAGCGCCGCCGCGGCATGGGCATGGTGATCGCCGCACGCCAGCCCCCTGCCCCCGCCCGTGAGCGGCGCGCCCTGCTCGAGCCGGCGCTGCGCGCGGCGGCCCTGCAGGCGCGCCAGCTCGGCCTGAGCGACGCCGATGCGCTCGCCCTTTTCCAGCGCTGCCTGGTGCAAGCGCCCCCATCCGGAGAAAACGACGATGCCAACGCTTGAGTCCGAGACCACGCCCATCCAGGTCGACAACCTCTGGCTGCGCTACGACCCGCCCACCGGACCGGGGCATTACTCGATGTTTCCGCGCAGCTCCCGGACGGTGCTGCAGCGCGTGACCCTGAGCGTGCCTGCGGGCGCGGTGGTGGGCCTGGTGGGGCGCAACGGCGCGGGCAAGAGCAGCCTGCTGCGCTGCCTCGTGGGGCTCGCCGCGCCGCAGACCGGGCGGTGCACGCTGCTGGGCTCGCCGTCGATGGACCTGCCCGATGCCGTGCGGGCGCGGCTGGGCTACGTGGCCCAGACGCCCGATCTCTTCGACTGGCTCGACGGCAACCAGCACCTGCAGCGCTTCGCCGCGCTCTACCCCGGCTTCGACGAAATGCGCGCGCTCGCGCTGGCGGCAAGGCTGGACCTGCCGATGAGCACGAAGGCCAGCCGGCTCTCCGGGGGTGACCAGCAGAAGCTCAGCGTGCTGCTCGCTCTCGCCCACGACCCGGACCTGCTCATCCTGGACGAACCCGTCTCCAGCATGGACCCGCTGGCGCGGCGCGACTTCATGCGCGCGCTCTTCGAGCGCCGGGGTGCTGACCAGCCTCCGCGTACCGTGCTCATCAGCAGCCACCTGCTCAACGACCTGGAGCGCGTGGTCACGCACGTGGCCTTCCTGCGCGAGGGGCGGCTGCAGCTGATGGACGAGTGGGATGCGCTCACCGAGCACGTGCGGCTGCTGGAGCTCCCCGCCGGTGCCTCGGCCCTTCCCCAGGGTGCTGGCGTGCTGCACCGCCGCCGGGTGGACAGTCTCGAGCGGGTGCTCGTCGATGCCCGCGCGGCCGAAGCGCTGCCCGGCGCCGGCCGCCCGCTCGGCCTGGACGAGTTGTTCGCAGAGTTGAACGCATGAAAGGGAACTCGATGAGCTCGAACTTCGATGGCCGCAGGATGCCCGGCCCAGACGTGTGGTGGATGCTGATCGCGGCCATCGCCGGCGCAGGAGCGCTGGCAACCACGCTGGGAGCGGTCCGAGGCGGGCTGTTCGTCCCGCGCTGGCATGCCGAGTTCCTGGCCCTGGCAGGTGCGCTGCTGTTGCCGGTGCCTTTCGTCGTGCTCGATCGGCTGCAAGCCGAGCGCCGCGTCTGGGCAGGCCGCGCGGCGCCGCTGGCGGGCTGGCACGCGGCGCTGAGCAAGAGCCGACGCACGTTGCTGCTCAGCTGGGGGCTGGCGGTCCTGCCGCTCGTGCTGATGCGCCTGCTGACGCGCCCGGCCGCCGAGGCCTGGGCCGCCACTGTGATGATGGCGCTCTTCACGGCGGCGCTGCTGGCGGGCGCGCTCGCACTCGGGATGCTGGCCGCCGCGGCCTGGCAGGGCCTGTTGGCCGGGCCGACGGGCGCGGCAGCCGGTATGGCCGCGCTGGGGGTGCTGCCTTCAGGCGTCGCGGCCGTTGCGCCCGAAGGGCTGCCCGCCTGGGGCACGCACCTGGGCTGGCCTGTTGAGGTGATGGCCGCAGGCGCGCTCGCATCAGTGCTCGCGGCAGGCCTCGCCTGGCGCGCCGTGCGGTTCGTGCAAGAAAGGCTCGAACGCCCCTTGGGCGGCCTCTTCACGCCGCCGAGCCCTCGCCAGCGCGTGCAGGACCTGCGCCTGCATGCAGCCCAGCGCTGGGGCCGCGTCGACGCCACGGTCAACGTCGGCATGCTCGCCGGCGTCGCCGCGCAGTTGCCGACGAACCTGACCCACCCCGACGTCGACATGCACTTCTTCCAGGCCTGGGGCAGCAGCGTCAGCCCTCTGCACGGCCTCCGGCTTGCCCTGATCGCCCTCCTGGTCTCGTTCCTGCTGCGCGGTGTCGCGCCGCATTGGCGCGACTTGCTGGCACCCGGATCGGGATTCAGGCGTGCGGTCGGCCCGCGCGTGGTGGCCAGCACGATGGCCAGTGTCATGGTCCAGCTGGTCCTGCTGCTGGCCATGGTCGTCGCGGTGTTCTCGCTCGTGCCTTTCATGAAGTGGCCAGACGGGACTTCGTGGGCCAGCCTGCCAGGCGTGGCCCTGTCCTATGGCGTGCCACTGCTGGCCGACGTGGCCCTGGCGGTGTCGCTGGCGGCGTGGCTGCGGGGCCAGCTCGGCAGCCTGGGCCGGTTGGTGGGGGTTGTTGCCGGCCTGGGCGCAGCGTGGGCGGCGATGGTCTTCCTCGTCTCGCCCCTCATGGGCATCGAGGGCTTCGCCCGCTCCACGCTGTGGACCCGCGGGCCCGCCCACCTGGCTGGCGAACTGGCACTGGCCGCGTGCTTCACGCTGCTCGCGCAGCGCGCCTGGGCACGGGCGGACCTGGGGACGATGGTGAGGCGGCCGCGCTCGCTGATGGAGAACGGGTTCTAAGGGCGCGAGGGCCCGCACCCAGGGTGCAGCCCGCCCCTCACACGCTCACACGCTCACACGCTCAAACCCTCTCCCCCACCCACCCCGCCACCGAGGCCAGCGCCTGGGGCAGTGCGGCCGCATCCGTGCCGCCGGCCATCGCGAGGTCGGGCTTGCCGCCGCCCTTGCCGCCCACCTGCTGGGCGACGAAGTTCACGAGCTCGCCGGCCTTCACGCGGGAGGTGGCATCGGCGGTGACGCCAGCGGCGAGCTGCACCTTGCCGCCCTCCACCGCCGCGAGCACGATCACCGCGGTCTTGAGCTTGTCCTTGAGCTTGTCCATGGTCTCGCGCAGGGTCTTGGCGTCCGCTCCCTCGAGGGTGGCCGCCAGCACCTTCAGGCCCTTGACGTCCACCGCCTGCGCCAGCTGGCCGTCGCCCTGCGCCGAGGCCAGGCGCCCCTTGAGCGCGGCGAGCTCGCGCTCGAGCGCGCGCAGCTGCTCGAGCACGCCCTGCACGCGGGCGGGCACCTCGGCGGGCGCCACCTTCAGCGCCGCGGCCACGCCGCCGAGCGTGCCTTCGAGCTGCTGCAGGTAGGCCAGGGCCTGGTCGCCGGCCACGGCCTCCACGCGGCGCACGCCGGCGGCCACGCCGGCCTCGGCCACGATCTTGAAGGCGCCGATGTCGCCCGTGCGCGCCACGTGCGTGCCGCCGCACAGCTCGCGCGAGCTGCCGATGTCGAGCACGCGCACCTCCTCGCCGTACTTCTCGCCGAAGAGCATCATCGCGCCCACCTTCTGCGCGTCGTCGATCTTCATCACGCGCGCCTGCGTGGCGGCGTTGGCGAGGATCTCGGCGTTGACGAGGGCCTCCACCTGCGCGATCTGCGCGTCGCTCATCGGCGAGTTGTGCGCGAAGTCGAAGCGCGTGCGCTCGGCATTCACGAGCGAGCCCTTCTGCTGCACGTGGCCGCCGAGCACCTCGCGCAGCGCCTTGTGCATGAGGTGCGTGACGCTGTGGTGGCGCATCGTGCGCGCGCGGCGCTCGCCGTCCACGCGGGCGACGAACACGTCGCCGAGCTCCACCTCGCCCTCGACGATACGGCCCTGGTGGCCGTGCACCGCGGCCTGCACCTTGACCGTGTCTTCCACCACCACGCGTGCGCGCTGGTTGCGCAGCTCACCGGTGTCGCCCACCTGGCCGCCGCTTTCGGCATAGAAGGGGGTGTGGTCGAGCACCACCACCACGTCGTCGCCGGCGCTCGCCTTCGTCACGGCGGTGCCGTCCACGTAGATCGCCGTCACCTTGGCGTGCTCGCACACCAGATGCTCGTAGCCGTGGAAGGCGGTGTTGTCACCGCTGTACTCCAGGCCCGCGGCCATCTTGAACTTGGCTGCCGAGCGCGCCTGCTCGCGCTGGCGCGCCATCGCGGCCTGGAAGCCGGCTTCGTCCACGCTCACGCCGCGCTCGCGGCACACGTCGGCCGTGAGGTCGAGCGGAAAGCCGAAGGTGTCGTGCAGCTTGAAGGCGGTCTCGCCGTCGATGCCCTGCCCCGCCGCGAGCGCCGACTCCAGGATCTCCATGCCATTGGCAATGGTCTGGAAGAAGCGCTCCTCCTCCTGGCGCAGTACGTCGGTCACCCGCACCGCCTCGCGCCGCAGCTCCGGGTAGGCCTCGCCCATCTCGGCGGCCAGCGGGGTCACGAGCTTGTGGAAGAAGGGCCGGCGCGCGCCGAGCTTGTAGCCGTGGCGGATGGCGCGCCGCGCGATGCGGCGCAGCACGTAGCCGCGGCCCTCGTTGCCGGGGATCACGCCATCGGTGACGGTGAAGGTGCAGGCGCGGATGTGGTCGGCGATCACCTTGAGAGACGGCGTCTGCAGCGCGATCTCGGCGCTGCCGCCTGAGGCCGCCACGGCATCGCGCGTGTGGGCCAGCAGGTTGGCGAAGAGGTCGATCTCGTAGTTGCTGTGCACGTGCTGCAGCACCGCGGCCAGCCGCTCCAGGCCCATGCCGGTGTCCACGCTCGGCTTGGGCAGCCGGTGCATGGTGCCGTCTTCGGTGCGGTTGAACTGCATGAAGA
>JBMOGN010000173.1:0-7243 GCA_049318345.1 Rubrivivax sp.
CCTTCCAGTCGGGGAAGAGCTCGGTGATCGCGCGCGGGTCCATCACCGCGCCGGACAGCGTGTGCGCGCCCGGCTCGGAGCCCTTCTCCAGCACCACCACCGAGAGGTTGGCATCAAGCTGCTTGAGCCTGATCGCGGTGCTCAGGCCGGCCGGGCCGGCACCGACGATCACGACGTCGTACTCCATCGACTCGCGCGGGCCGAACTGGGCGAGGATCTCCTGGGGGGTCATGCGGTGGGGCTCCGTGTGGTCAGCGGCCTGTGGCCTCGCCCGATTCTAGGGTGGCCCTCAGTTGCCTGAGGCCTCCGCGGCCTCCGTGGCTCCCATGACCCGCCGTACCACGAGGTCCGCCAGCGCGAGGCTGGCCGTGAGGCCAGGGCTCTCGATGCCCAGCAATTGCAAGAGGCCCGGCAGCCCGTGTTCGGGCGGCCCCTGCACGAGGAAGTCGGCGGCCGCCTCGCCCGGGCCGCTGATCTTCGGCCGCACCCCGCTGTAGGCCGGGGCCAGTGCGCCGTCGGGCAGCGCGGGCCAGTAGCGGCGGATCTCGGCCTCGAAGGCGGCCAGTCGCGCGGGGTCCACCGCGTAGTCGATCTGCGACTCCTCGAGCCCCTCGGGCAGCCACTGCACGTCCGGGCCGAAGCGGGCCTGGCCGCCCAGGTCGAGCGTGAGGTGCACCCCCAGCCCGCCGTCCACGGGCGTGGGGTAGACGAGCCGGCCGAAGGGCGCGCGGCCGCCCAGCGTGAAGTAGTGTCCCTTGGCCAGGCGTTGAGCCGGCATGCGGGCGGGGTCGAGCCCGTGGATACCGCGCGCCACGCGATGGGTACCGAGACCCGCCGCGTTCACGATCCAGTCGCAGCCCACCTCGAAGGCCTCGTCGCCACCGCTTTGCACCACCCAGCCCGCGCCGTCCTGGTGCGCGCGCTCGAAGGGGCTGCGCACCGCCAGTGCGGCGCCGGCGGCCTGCGCGTCGCCCAGCAGGGCCGACATGAAGCCATGGCTGTCGACGATGCCGCTGTCGGGTGAGTGCAGGGCGGCCACGCAGGCCAGCTGCGGCTCCATCTCTCGCGCCTGCGCGCCCTCGATGCGGCGCAGCGTGTGCACGCCGTTGGCCAGGCCGCGGGCGAGGATGGCGTCCAGCTTGGGCGCTTCCTGAGCCGTGGTGGCCACCACGAGCTTGCCGCAGCGCCGGTGCGCCACGCCCCGCTCTTCGCAGTAGGCATAGAGCCGCTCGCGGCCCTGCACGCACAGCCGCGCCTTCAGGCTGCCCGGCGGGTAGTACAGGCCGGCGTGGACGACCTCGCTGTTGCGCGAGGACACCCCGCTGCCGAAGCTGCCCTCGCGCTCGAGGATGATGACCTCGCGCCCGGCCTGCGCCAGCGCACGCGCCACGGCCAGCCCGACGACGCCGGCGCCCACGACGATCACGTCCACGCGGTCCATCCCGGCATTGTCGGACATGCGTGCTATCTTCAACTTGAGCAGGCAGGACAGGATCACAGGAGCACACATGGCCTACGAAATCGACCTCAGCGGGCGCGTCGCGTTCGTCACCGGCGCGTCCAGCGGGCTGGGTGCGCAGTTCGCGCGCACACTGGCGGGCGCCGGGGCGGCGGTGGTGCTGGCGGCGCGGCGCGTGGAGCGGCTGAAGGCCCTGCGCGCCGAGATCGAGGCGGCCGGCGGCGACGCGCACGTGGTGGAACTGGACGTCACCGACCCCGACAGCATCAAGTCGGCCGTGGCCCATGCCGAGACCGAGATGGGCACCATCGACATCCTCGTCAACAACTCCGGGGTGAGCACCACGCAGAAGCTCGTGGACGTGAGCCCGGAGGACTACGACTACGTCATGGGCACCAACACGCGCGGGGCCTTCTTCATGGCCCAGGAGGTGGGCCGGCGCATGATTGCGCGCAGCCGTGGCGCCGCCCCGGGCACCTTCACGGGCGGGCGCATCGTCAACGTGGCCTCGATGGCCGGGCTGCGCGTACTCGGGCAGATCGGCGTGTACGCGATGAGCAAGGCCGCCGTCATCCACATGACGCGGGCGATGGCCCTGGAGTGGGGGCGCTTCGGCATCAATGTGAACGCGCTGTGCCCGGGCTACATCGACACCGAGATCAACCACCACCACTGGCAGACCGAGGCGGGTCAGAAGCTCGTGCAGATGCTGCCGCGCAAGCGCGTGGGCCAGCCCCAGGACCTGGACGCCGCGCTCGTGATGCTGTGTGCCAACCAGAGCCACTTCGTCAACGGCGCGGTCATCGCGGCCGACGACGGCTTCGGGGTCTGAGGAGAGTCCGGGCATGGCGATGCGCTTCGAGCTGCCGGCCGACAGGAAGCTCGTCCACGAGATGACGATTCCCATCCGATGGGGCGACATGGACGCCATGGGCCACGTCAACAACACGATCTACTTCCGCTACCTGGAGATCGTGCGCCTGGACTGGCTGTATGCCGTGGGGGCGTCGGTGGACCCGGCTACGGGGCAGGGGCCACTCATCGTGAACGCCTTCTGCAACTTCATCCGCCAGCTCGAGTACCCGGGGCTGGTGCGGGCGCGGCACTACGTGGCCAACCCGGGGCGCAGCAGCTTCGACACCTTCATCACGCTGGAGCGAGACGACGAGCCGGGCGTGCGCTACGCCGAGGGCGGCGCCACCACGGTGTGGACCGACTACGCCGCGAAGAAGTCCGCGCCGCTGCCGGACTGGTTCCGCGCGCTGCTGGTCTGAGCCGGCCTCAAAGGAGGGCGTAGGTGGTGGTGGCGTGAGCGGCCAGGCTGCCGTCGGGCGAGAGCATCGCGATCTCGCCGAAGGCCAGCGACTTCCCGCGCCGCAGCACCGTGGCGCGGATGCGTACCGACTGCGCCGTGCCGGGCACCGGCTTGAGGAAGCTTGTTTGCAACTGCACGGTGGTCATGGGTCGGAACTCGCCGAGGCTCGACGACAGGGCCAGCACCATGGCGGTGTCGGCCATCGCCATGAGGGCCTGGCCGCAGACCACCCCGCCGCCATGCACGAGCGCAGACGAGACCGGTGCGTCGAGCTCCACTTCGCGCTCGCTGGCGTGCACCGCGCGCAGCCCGAGTTCGCGCACCCACGGCGCGGTGATCTCGGCCAGGAGCCGGTTGCACAGTTCCACGCGGGCGGTCTCGTCCATCGGCAGGCTCCTCGGGGCGGGCGGCCGGCCCGCGTGCCCGTTGTCGGGCTGGTGTCAAGGTCCAGCGGTTAAGCTGGAGGCTTCGCTCGTCAACGGGCACGGAGGTTACACCCATGAACAAGATCTACCCCAGCGCGGCCGCCGCGCTCGAGGGCATCGCGCGCGACGGCCAGCTGCTGGCCGTGGGCGGTTTCGGCCTGTGCGGCATCCCGGAGCTGCTGATCGACGCGCTGCGTGACAGCGGCATGCGCGACCTCACGGTCGTCTCCAACAACGCCGGCGTGGACGGTTTCGGCCTGGGCAAGCTGCTGCAGACGCGCCAGATCCGCAAGATGATCTCCAGCTACGTCGGCGAGAACAAGGAGTTCGAGCGTCAGTACCTGGCTGGCGAGCTCGAGCTGGAATTCACGCCCCAGGGCACGCTGGCCGAGCGGCTGCGCGCCGGCGGCGCCGGCATCCCCGCCTTCTTCACCCGCACCGGCGTGGGCACGCTCGTGGCGGAGGGCAAGGAGACGCGCGAGTTCGACGGCAAGGTGTACGTGATGGAGCGCGGCATCGTGCCCGACATCTCCCTCGTCAAGGCCTGGAAGGCCGACACCTCGGGCAACCTCGTGTTCCGCCGCACGGCGCGCAACTTCAACCCGGCCGCGGCGATGGCCGGGCGCATCACGGTGGTCGAGGTCGAGCACATCGTGGACAAGGGCGCGATCGACCCCGACGCCGTGCACCTGCCCGGCGTCTACGTGCACCGCATGGTGCACAACCCGAACCCCGAGCGGCGCATCGAGAAGCGCACCGTGCGCGAGAAGACGGCAGCCTGAAGGCCTCCCGCTCCCGCACCGCAACCCACGCTATCCAAGGAGTCCCACACACCATGGCCTGGACCCACGACGAAATGGCTGCGCGCGCCGCGCGCGAGCTGCAGGACGGCTTCTACGTGAACCTCGGCATCGGCCTGCCCACGCTGGTGGCCAACTTCGTGCCGCCGGACATCGAAGTCTGGCTGCAGAGCGAGAACGGCATGCTCGGCATTGGCCCTTTCCCGACGGAAGACGAGATCGACCCCGATGTGATCAACGCCGGCAAGCAGACCGTCACCACCATCCCCGGCACGAGCATCTTCGGCAGCCACGACAGCTTCGCCATGATCCGGGGCGGCAAGATCAACCTGTCCATCCTCGGGGCCATGCAGGTCAGCGAGAAGGGCGACCTGGCCAACTGGATGATCCCGGGCAAGATGGTCAAGGGCATGGGCGGCGCGATGGACCTGGTGGCCGGCGTGAAGAGCGTGGTCATCCTCATGGAGCATGTGGCGAAGAAGAAGGACGGCACCTTCGACCTGAAGATCCTGCCGCAGTGCACGCTGCCGCTCACCGGCGTGGGCGTGGTGGACCGTATCGTCACCGACCTGGCGGTGCTGGATGTCACCCCCCACGGCCTGAAGGTGGTGGAGATCGCGCCCGGGGTCACCCGCGAGGAGCTGCAGGCCAAGACCGGCGTGCCGCTGCAGTGAGCGGCCGGGTCGTCGAGGCTCGCATGCACGGGCGCCTGCCCGCCCGGCTCGCCGCCCTCGCCGCCGCGGCCGCATTCACTGCACTCGGGCTGGGTTCGGGCTGCGCCTGGAGCCCGGCCCCGGAGCCCCCGACTGCGACGGCAGCCCGCCCTGCGCCGCTGCCCTCTGCTGCCTCGCCCTCGGTGGGCACGGCGCAGCGTCACATGGTGGCGGCTGCCAACCCGCTGGCCACCGAGGCCGGGCTGCGCGTGCTGCGCGCCGGCGGCAGCGCGGTGGACGCGGCCGTGGCCGTGCAGATGGTGCTCACCCTCGTCGAGCCGCAGTCCAGCGGCATCGGCGGGGGCACGTTCCTGCTGCACTGGGACGGCCAGCGCCTGGCGGCCTACGACGGCCGCGAGACTGCTCCCGCGGCGGCCACGCCGAACCTGCTGCTGCGCCCCGACGGCACCCCGATGACCGTCGCCGAGGCGGCCGTGGGCGGCCGCGCCGTGGGCGTGCCCGGCACCGTGCGGCTCATGGAGCAGGCGCACCGGCTGCACGGCGTGCTGCCCTGGGCCCGGCTGTTCGAGCCCGCCATCGAGCTGGCCGAGGCCGGCTTCGCGGTGAGCCCGCGCCTGCACGCGCAGCTCGCCGCCGAGACCGCCATGCGTCGCCAGCCGGCTGCCGCGGCCTTCTACTACCGCCCCGACGGCCAGCCCTGGCCCGTGGGCCATGTGCTGCGCAACCCGGCGCTGGGCGCAGTCCTGCGCGCCATCGCGCAGCGCGGCGGCGCGGCCTTCTACGAGGGGCCGGTGGCGGCCGACCTCGTGCGCCGCGTGCGCAGCCATCCCGACAACCCCGGCGTGATGACCGAGGACGACCTGCGCGGCTACCGCGTGGAGGTGCGCGAGCCGATCTGCACCGACTGGCGCCGCTACCGCGTGTGCGGCTTCCCGCCGCCTTCGTCCGGGCACCTCACGGTGATGCAGATGCTGGGGATGGGCGAGCACATGGGCTGGGGCGAGCGGCCTGTCGAAGTCGGCCGCCCGGGCGTGG
Organism: Rubrivivax sp.; assembly: GCA_049318345.1. Classification (GTDB taxonomy): domain Bacteria; phylum Pseudomonadota; class Gammaproteobacteria; order Burkholderiales; family Burkholderiaceae_C; genus Rubrivivax. Next base: position 5,709 of record JBMOGN010000173.1, read on the forward strand.
AGTTTCTGCACCGCTATGCCGAGGCCGCGCGGCTGGCCTTCGCCGACCGTGCGCAGTACGTGGGTGACCCCGCCTTCGTGCCCGCCCCCGGCGGCGACTGGCGCACGCTCCTGGACCCGGCCTACTTGCGCGCGCGCGCCGCGCTCATCGGCCCGCAAGCCATGAAGAGCGCGCCGGCCGGCCTGCCGCCCGGGGTCTCGCGCACCGCCTGGGCGCACCAGCCGTTGCAGCCCGAGTACGGCACGAGCCACGTCAGCGTGGTGGATGCCCAGGGACGCGCGGTGTCGATGACCACCACCATCGAGGCCGTGTGGGGCTCGCGCCAGCTGGCCGACGGGGGCACCGGCCTGCCCGGCGGCTACCTGCTCAACAACGAGCTCACGGATTTTTCAGCCTCGCCCACGGACGCCCAGGGCCGGCCCATCGCCAACCGGGTGCAGCCGGGCAAGCGGCCGCGCTCGAGCATGAGCCCCACGCTCGTGTTCGACCGCGCCTCCGGCCGGCTCGAGATGAGCGCCGGCTCGCCGGGTGGTGCCGCGATCATCCACTTCACGGCCAAGACGCTGCTCGGGGCGCTGGCTTTCGAGCTGCCGCTGCAGCAGGCGGTGGACCTGCCGAACTTCGGCACCCTGGGCGGCCCGGTGCAGCTCGAGCGGGGCCGTTTCGAGCCGGCCATCGTGCAGGCCCTGCAGTCGCGCGGACACGTCGTCTCCGAAACCGAGATGACCAGTGGCCTGCAGGCCATCCGACGCTCGGCCGCGGGCTGGGTGGGCGCGGCCGATCCGCGCCGCGAAGGCGTGGCCCTGGGCGACTGAGGCCGGTGGGCCCGGTGCCTACCGCTGCCCGTGAGCGCGCAGCGCCGCAGCGGCCTCGCGCACCAGAGGCGGGCCGCCGTAGATGAAACCCGTGTACAGCTGCACCAGGTCGGCGCCCGCCTCGAGCTTGGCCTGCGCATCGGCCCCGCTGCACACCCCACCCACGCCGATGATGGGGAAGGCCGGGCCCAGCGCGGTGCGCAGCGCCCGGATCACGCGGTTGCTTGCCTCGAACACCGGCGCGCCGGAGAGGCCGCCGGTTTCCTGGGCGTGGGGCAGGCCGGCCACGGCCTCGCGCGACAGCGTGGTGTTGGTGGCGACCACGCCGTCCATGGCGTGGCGCTTGAGCGTGGCCGCGATGACCTCGATCTGCGCGGCGTCCAGGTCGGGCGCGATCTTCAGGAACATCGGCACCACCCGGCCGTGTCGGCCCGCCAGGTCGGCGCGCCGCGCCTGCAGCGCGCCGAGCAGCGCGTCCAGCGCCTCGTCGCCCTGCAAGCTGCGCAGGTTGGCGGTGTTGGGGCTGGAGATGTTCACCGTCACGTAGTCGGCGTGCGGGTACACGCCGTCCAGGCAGGTCAGGTAGTCGTCGGCGGCCCGCTCGATGGGGGTGGTGGCGTTCTTGCCGATGTTCAGGCCGACGATGCCGCCTGCGGCGCGGAACGTGCGCGCGCGCCGCACGTGGGCCACGAAGGCCTCCAGCCCGTCGTTGTTGAAGCC
>JBMOGN010000174.1:0-7208 GCA_049318345.1 Rubrivivax sp.
CCAGGCCGCGCGAGAACATCACGGCCGAGAACATCGAGGTCAGGATGCCCAGGCAGTGCACGACGGCGAAGCCGCGCACGGGGCCCGAGCCGAAGGCCAGCAGCGCCAGACCGGCGATGAGCGTGGTGATGTTGGAGTCCAGGATGGTGGCAAAGGCCCGCTCGTAGCCAGCGTGGATGGCCGTCTGCGCGGCCGCGCCGTTGCGCAGCTCCTCGCGCACGCGCTCGTTGATGAGCACGTTGGCGTCGATGGCCATGCCCAGCGTGAGCGCGATGGCGGCCATGCCCGGCAGCGTGAGCGTGGCCTGCAGCATCGACAGCACCGCCACCAGCAGCAGCAGGTTGAAGCCCAGCGCCAGGGTGGAGAACAGCCCGAACAGCAGGTAGTACGCGCACATGAACACGGCAATCGCCAGGAAGCCGTAGATCACGCTGTCGAAGCCCTTGGCGATGTTCTCCGCGCCCAGGCTCGGGCCGATCGTGCGCTCCTCGATGATCTCCATCGGCGCGGCCAGCGCGCCGGCACGCGTGAGCAGCGCGATGTCGGCCGTCTCCTGGGGCGTGAAGTTGCCGGTGATCTGGAAGTCGGTGCCGAACTCGCCGCGGATGCTGGCCACCGAAATCGCCTCGCCCTTGCCCTTCTCGTACAGCACGATGGCCATGGGCTTGTCGATGTTCTCGCGCGTGACCGCGCGCATCTGGCGCCCGCCCACGTCGTCCAGGCGCACCGAGACGGCCGGCTGCTGGTTCTGGTCGAAGGTGGCCGAGGCGCTCTTGAGCTGGTCGCCGGTGGCCACCACCTCGCGCTTGAGGCCCACGTCGGTCAGGCGGCCTTCCTTGTCGCGCTGCTGCACGACCTCGGCGGCCTGCGACAGGTCGCGCTCGACCAGGCGGATCTGCAGCGTGGCGGTGCGGCCGATGATGTCCTTGGCCCGCGCGGTGTCCTGCACGCCGGGCAGCTGCACCACGACGCGGTCGGCGCCCTGCTGCTGGATCACCGGCTCGGCCACGCCGAGCTCGTTGACGCGCTTGTGCAGGGTCTCGATGTTCTGCTTCAGGGCCTGCGTCTGGATGTCGGCGACGGCCGCGGGAAGCAGCCGCCCGCTCAGGCGCACCGCGCTGCCGTCGGGCGTCTCGCTCCACTGCATCGAGGCCAGGCGCTGCGACAGCAGCGAGCGGGCGGCGTCGGCGCTGGCTGCATCGGGCAGCGTCAGCGACAGGCCCTGGGGCTCGCGCACGAGGTTGGAGAAGCGGATCTTCTTGTCGCGCAGCGCCGTGCGCGCGTCGCTGGCGTAGGTGTCCACCGACTGCTTGAGCGCCCCGCGCATGTCCACCTGCATCAGGAAGTGCACGCCCCCGCGCAGGTCCAGGCCGAGGAACATGGGCCGCGCGTGCAGCGCCGAGAGCCAGCCCGGGGTGCGCGACAGCAGGTTCAGCGCCACGATGTAGGCCGGATTCTGGCGGTCGGGGTTGAGCGCGGCGTCCAGGGCGTCGCGGGCGCGCTTCTGCGTGTCGGTGTCGCGCAGCCGCGCCTTCACCGAGGCGCCGTCGAACTGCACGAAGTCAGGCGTGATGCCGGCCTGGCGCAGCACCTGCTCCACGCGCGGCGCGAAGGAGGCGTCCACGCGCACCGTGGCCTTGGCGCCGGAAACCTGCACGGCAGGTGCTTCGCCATAGAAGTTGGGCAGCGTGTAGATCACGCCCAGCAGCAGCGCGACCGCCAGGATCGCGTACTTCCACCACGGGTATCGGTTCATCGGGTTCTTCCCGGGCGGGTCGCGCGCAGCGGGCCGTCGGCGCGGCCTGCCGGGCGCGCGCGCCTCACTTGTAGCTGCCCTTGGGCAGCACCTGCACCACCGAGGCGCGCTGCACCTGCAGCTCCACCCCGCTGGACACCTCGACATGCAGGATCGAGTCGCCGAGCCTGGAGACGCGGCCGATCAGGCCGCCGGCCACCACCACCTCGTCGCCCTTGGCCAGGGCGTCGACCATGGCGCGGTGCTCCTTCTGGCGCTTCATCTGCGGGCGGATCATGATGAAGTACAGGACGACGAACATCAGCACCAGCGGCAGGATGCTGAACAGGGTGGACTCGGCGCCGCCGGCGGCCGGGGCGGCCTGGGCGAAGGCGTTGGAAATGAACACGGCTGGATTCCTCCGGGTGCCCCGTGGGGGGCAGGTCGTTCGGGCAAAGGCGGGAGTTTATCGGGCTTGCCCGCTCCCTCAGGCCGACAGGGGCAGGGTGAGGGCGTCCACGCGGGCCAGCACCTCAGCGTCCAGCCGGGGCAGCACCTGCAGCGCGCCCAGGTTGTCTCGCAGCTGCTCCGCTCGAGACGCACCGGTGATGACGGTGCTCACGCGCGGGTTGCGCACGCACCAGGCGATGGCCAGCTGCGCGGTGGTGACGCCGAGTTCGGCAGCCAGCTCCGCCAACCCGCCCACGGCGGCATTGCGCGCCGGGTCGGTCAGGCCCTCGCGCAGGAAGGCATAGGCCTGCACGGTGCCGCGGCTGCCTTCGGGAATGCCCTGGCGGTACTTGCCGGTAAGCAGCCCCGAAGCCAGCGGGCTCCAGGTCGTCAGGCCCAGGCCGATGTCCTCGTACAGGCGCGCGTACTCCTGCTCCACGCGCTTGCGGTGGAAGAGGTGGTACTGCGGCTGCTCCATCACTGGCTTGTGCAGGTGGTGGCGATCGGCGATCTCCCAGGCCGCGCGGATGTCGCCTGCGCTCCACTCGCTCGTGCCCCAGTAGAGGGCCTTGCCCTGGGTGATCATGTCGCTCATCGCCCGCACCGTCTCCTCGATGGGGGTGTGGGGGTCGGGGCGGTGGCAGTAGACGAGGTCGATGTGGTCCAGGCCGAAGCGCCTGAGCGAGCCGTCGATGGCCTGCATCAGGTACTTGCGGTTGAGCGTGTCGCGGCGGTTGATACCTTCTCCGCTGCGGTCCAGCCCCCAGAAGAACTTCGTGGAGACCACGTAGTCCAGCCTCGACCAGCCCAGCCGCTTGAGCGCCTGGCCCATGATCGTCTCGCTCTGGCCGGCGGCGTAACCCTCGGCGTTGTCGAAGAAGTTGATGCCGCCGTCGCGCGCGGCGGCCATCATCTGCACCGCTGCGTCGATGTCGACCTGGTTGTGATACGTGACCCAGGAACCCAGGGACAGGGCGCTGACGCGCAGGCCGCTGCGGCCGAGACGACGGTATTGCATGGGAAAGCGCTTGCGCGGCGGAGGGAAAGGCGCGCAGGGTAGCGCATCGGGGCGGACCCGCGCCGGGCATGCGGTATCGTCGGCGGCCTCAGGCGCTTCCTGCCCCGTCCCCCTTGAGCACGCCCCCGCCCAGCCTGCGCATCGCCGTCGTCGGAGCCGGCCCCGTGGGGCTGGCGCTGGCGCTGCACGCCGCGCGCACGCTGCCGCAGGCGCAGGTCACGGTGCTGGACGCGCGGCCGGCGCAGCGCGACGTGTCGGCGGACCCGCGCACTCTGGCGCTGTCGCTGGGCAGCGTGCAGCTGCTGCAGCGGCTGCAGGCCTGGCCGGCGCACGCCGCCGAGCCCATCCTGGCCGTGCACGTCTCGCAGGCCCCGCCCGGGCTGGCGCAGGACGCAGCCGTCACGCTGCGCGCGGCCGAGCAGGGCGTGCCGCTGCTCGGGGCCGTGCTGCCCTACGGGCCGATCGTGGCCACGCTGCAGGCGGCCTGGATGGAGCAGGCCGCGCGCGAGCCGCAGCGGCTGTCGAGCTGCTTCGGCGCACCGGTCACGGCGGTGCTGCCGCGCCCCGGCGGCGTGAGCCTGGATGCCGGCATCGTGCAGGACTTCGACCTCGCCGTCGTCGCCGAGGGCGGGGTCTTCGACGGGCCGGCCCGGCTGGGCCGGCAGACCGAGAGCCCCACGCCGACGCCGGGGCCTGGCCCCGGGCTGGCCGCGTTCCGCGAACCGCTTCGCCACGACTACGGACAGACCGCCTGGGTGGGCACGGTGACGCTGGAACAGGCGCAGCCCGGCACGGCCTTCGAGCGCTTCACGCGCCACGGGCCGCTGGCGCTGCTGCCGCTGCCGCCGCTGCCGCAGTTGCCCTCGGGACTGGCCGGCCGCGCCCGCGCGGCGCTGGTGTGGTGCGTGCCGGCGGGCGACGACCCGGTGCGCGCGCTCACCGACGCGCAGCGCCTGGCCGTGCTCAACGCCACGCTGCCGGCGGCGGCCGGGCGCGTCGTGGAGATCTCGGCGCTGAAGTCCTTCGCCCTCGGGCTGCTGGCCGAGCGCACGCTCGTGCGCGGGCGCGAGGTGCGCATCGGCAACGCCGCACAGACCCTGCACCCGGTGGCCGGCCAGGGGCTGAACCTGGGCCTGCGCGACGCCTTCGCGCTGGTGCAGGCGCTGCGTCGCACGCCCGACGTGGACCAGGCTCTCAAGCGCGTGGAGTGGCAGCGCGCCGCCGACCGCTGGTCGATGATCGCCACCACCGACTTCCTGGCCCGCAGCTTCACCTGGAAATGGCCCGGCGTGGGCGCGGCGCGCGGCCTGGCGCTGGCCGCGCTGCAGGCCGCGCCTCCGCTGAAGCGCGCGCTGGCGAGGCAGATGATGTTCGGGCGGCGCTAGAAACGCTGCGCCCAGCGCGCCGACAGCAGCAGGCTGCGTCCCGGCGCAGGCTCGAAGAAGCGCGAATTGCCCTCGTTGACGATGACGCTGGCGGCGACGCGGCGGTCGGCGAGGTTGTCCACGCGGGCGAGCAGCTCGAGCTGGCCGTCGCCCAGGTCGATGCGCGTGCGGGCGCGCAGCGCCAGCAGCCCGAAGCCGGCGGCGAAGTCGCTGTTGACGTCGTTGACCGGCAGCCGCGACTGCCCGCGCACTTCCAGCGCCAGCTCGTGGGGGGCACGCGGGCGCCAGGCCAGCTCGGCGTAGCCCGTGCGCGCCAGCGTGCCGGCGATGCGGTTGCCCGGGGCCACGGGCAGATCCGGCGTGGTGCAGGGCACGACGCGGCATACGGTGAAGCCGTCCAGGTAGCGCGCGTCCAGCTCCGAGGCGGCCAGCTGCGCGCGCCACGCCGGCGCGAGCTGCCAGGCCACGGAGAGTTCCGCGCCGCTGCGCCCGGTGCGGCCGACATTGCGGAAGGTGGTGCGCCCGCCGCGGTTGGTGGCCACGCCAATCTCGTCTTCGGTGCGGGCATCGAAGACGGCCAGCTCCGCCGCCACGCCCAGGCCCGGGTCGCGCCACTTCGCGCCCAGCTCCACCTGCTTGCTGCGCTGCGGGCGCAGTCCGAGGTTGAAGCCGGGCAGCCCGTCGGGGCGGTAGGCCAGCTCCGCAAAGGTGGGCGACTCGAAGCCACGCGCGGCGCTGACGTACAGGTTCAGCACCGGTGCCACGCGCCACTGCAGCGCCGCCACGGGTGTGGTCCAGCTGTAGGCCAGCGCCCCGGAGTCGTCGCCGTTGCCGCCGACGATGTAGCGGTCGGTGGAGCGGAAGCTCAGGCGGCCGGAGCGCACGCCCAGGGTGCCGGTCCAGGCCGGCGCCAGGTCGAGCTCGGCCTGCGCATAGGCGTCGCGCGTCTGCGCGACGTTGCGCTCGTCGCGCCGCAGCCTGCCCGTGACGCCGAGCAGCTGGGTGGTGCCGCTGCCGATGAAGTTCTCGAAGCCGCGGCGGTCCTCGTCGCTGCGGTCCAGGGCGGCGCCGGCCACGAGCTGCAGCGCACGCTCGCCCGGAAGCGTCCAGCGCCAGACCAGGCGCGCATCGACACCGGCGACCAGGCGGTCGAAGTCGATCACGCCACCGGGTTGGCGCTCGGTGAGCGTGGGGTTGGCGGCGTTGAACTGCGTGGCCACGGGGATGGCCTGCCACTGCGTGACGGCACGCTGGCCGCCGTAGATCGTCACCAGGCTCTCGCGCAGCGCGCCCTCGCCGGCGAAGCGGTGGCGCCAGTTCAGCCCGGCCTGCTCCTGGCGCGTGTTCTTGCGGGTGTTGAAGCGATCGGCCTGGCCGGGCACGTCCTGCGGCAGCGCCAGCGTGGTCGTCTGGCGCGGGTTGAGCTCGAACTGCGCGCGCGTCAGCCCCAGCGGGTCCAGGGCGGGCTGGTCCAGCGCGTTCAGGCTGAGCACGACGCGGTCGGCAGCACCTTCCCAGCCCAGGCGGGCTGTGGCCAGCGTGCGCTCGGCCGAAGACTGCGGGCGCGGGCCGTCGGTGCGCAGGGCGCTGAACAGGGCGCGCACGCTCCAGCCCTCGGGCAGGGGCAGGTCCAGCCCGAAGCGGCTCTGCAGCAGGCCGTCGCTGCCGACATCGCCGTCCACCAACACGCGCCGCTCGGCGGGGGCTGCGCTCACGAGCGCGATGACGCCGCCGGAGCTGCTGCCGTACAGCGCCGAGAACGGGCCGCGCAGCACCTCGATGCGCTGTGCACCAGCCAGGTCGAAGTGCGAGACCTGGCCATGGCCGTCGGGCCCGGAGGCCGGGATGCCGTCGGTCACCAGGCGCACGCCGCGCACGCCGAAGCTCGCGCGCGCACCGAAGCCGCGGGAGTTGATCTGCAGGTCCTGCGCATAGTTGCTGCGGTTGGTGACCACCAGGCCCGGCACGCGCGCGAGGGCCTCGGACAGGTTCACCATCGCCCCGGCCGCGCGCAGCTCCTCGGCGTCCACCGTGCCCACGGCATAGGGCGTCTCGAAGAGCCGGCGCTGCGCGCCGCTGGCGGTGATGACGACGCGCTCGGCAGCGGCTTCGGGCGCCTGCGCGCGAGCCGGCGCGGGGGCGAGGAAGCTGGCGACCAGACCGGCTGCCACGGCCAGCGACCCCGCAGCAGCAGGGGTGGCCGCCGACGCCTCGCTCAGGCGGCCGCGCCGCTCAGCGGGGAGGCTGCGCCTCGATGCGGATGGAGGCATACCAGGCAGCCAGGTTGTCGATGTCCTGATCGGTGAGGGCGCGGGCCAGCACCGCCATGACCTCGTGCTTGCGCGCGCCGCTGCGATAGGCGCGCAGCTGCGCGGCCACATAGATCGCCGGCTGGCCGGCGAGATTGGGGGCGTCGGGGGTGAGGGAGATGCCCACCGGGCCGTGGCACACGGCGCAGGTCTGGGCCTTGGCCTGGCCGGCCTGGGCGTCGCGCGCCTGCGCGGGCGCCCCGGCCAGGCCGGCCAGCAGGAACAGGCCGGCAGCTACCCGGCCGGACGGGAATGAGAAGGGGAATGCAGACATGGAAGATGATTGGGATGGCGGGCCGGCCGCCGAGGCG
>JBMOGN010000175.1:0-7150 GCA_049318345.1 Rubrivivax sp.
GCCGGCCAGCGGCTGGACAACTTCCTGCTTCGCCTGCTCAAGGGCGTGCCCAAGACCCATGTGTACCGCGTGATCCGCAGCGGCGAGGTGCGGGTCAACGGCGGCCGGGCGGCGGCCGACACCCGGCTCGCCCTAGGCGACGAGGTGCGCGTGCCGCCGGTGCGCCTGCCCGCGCGCACCGCCGCGGCGGAGGTGGCCGCACGGGCCGTGCCGGCGCGCGAGTTCCCGGTGATCCACGAAGACGAGCACCTGCTGGCGCTGGACAAGCCCGCGGGCGTGGCGGTGCACGGGGGCAGCGGCGTGAGCTCGGGCGTGATCGAGCAGTTGCGCCGCGCGCGGCCCGAGCAGCGCTTCCTGGAGCTCGTGCACCGGCTGGACCGGGAGACCTCCGGCGTGCTGCTCGTGGCGCGCAAGCGCAGCGCCTTGACGGCGCTGCAGGACCAGTTCCGCGCGCGCGGGGCCGACAAGGCGGTGGGCAAGACCTACGCGGCGCTGGTGGCCGGTGACTGGCCCGAGCGGCTGAAGGTGATCGACGTGCCGCTGCACAAGTTCCTCACCGCCGAGGGCGAGCGCCGCGTGCGCACGACCTCGCCCGCTGACGAGGCCGGGCGTCGCTCCATCACCCTCGTGCAGGTGGTGCAGCGCCTGGCCGGCTTCACGCTGCTGGACGTGACGATCAAGACTGGTCGCACGCACCAGATCCGGGTGCACCTGGCCGACGCCGGCCACCCCATCGCCGGGGACGACAAGTACGGCGACTTCGAGCTCAACCGGCGCCTGGCGCGCGAGGGCGTGGCCGCGCCAGGCCGCGTGCCCGTGCGGCTGGAGCGCATGTTCCTGCATGCGCGGCGGCTGCGCGTGACCCACCCGGCCAGCGGGCAGCCGCTGGAGCTGCAGGCGCCGCTGCCGGCCGAACTTGCCCGGGTGGTCGATGCCCTGCAGCCTTCTCGGGCATGATGCCGGCCGCACTTCACACCACCATGCCCGCACGCCGCTTCGACCTCATCGCCTTCGACTGGGACGGCACCCTGTTCGACAGCACCGCGCTCATCGTGCGCTCGATCCAGGCCGCCTGCCGCGACGTGGGCACCACCGTGCCCAGCGACGAGCAGGCCGCCTACGTGATCGGCCTGGGGCTGCGCGACGCGCTGCTGCACGCCGCCCCCGACTTCCCGCCCGAGCGCTACGCCGAGCTCGGCAACGCCTACCGCCGCCACTACTTCGCGAGCCAGCACGAGATCGTGCTCTTCGAGGGCTCGCTGCAGATGCTGCACGCGCTCAAGGCGCGCAACCACTGGCTCGCGGTGGCCACCGGCAAGAGCCGCCGCGGCCTGGACGAGGCGCTGGCCACCACGCAGCTGGCGGGCCTCTTCGATGCCACCCGCACCGCCGACGAGACGGCCTCCAAGCCCGACCCGCTGATGCTGCACGAGCTCATGGCCGAACTGGGCGCCGACCCCGCGCGCACCCTCATGATCGGCGACACCACACACGACCTGCAGATGGCCGCGCATGCCGGCGTGGCGGCCGTGGGCGTAAGCTACGGTGCCCACGACCACGAGGCCTTCGACGCGCATGCGCCAGCCTTCGTGGCCCACTCCACGCGCGAGCTGCACGACTGGCTGCTGGCCAACGGATGAGCGAGGTCTCCCCCCAGCCGGCTGCGCCCGGCCAGGTGCTGTGCGCCGGCGATGAACTCGAGGAGGGCGGGCGCGCCTACGTCTTCGACGTGAGCGCCTGGGGCCAGCCCGCGCGCGCCTTCGTGCTGCGCGTGGACGGCGCGGTGGTGGGCTACCTCAACCGCTGCGCGCACGTGCCCGCCGAGATGGACTGGCAGGAAGGCCAGTTCCTCGACGGTGACCGGCGCTTCATCGTCTGCTCGATCCACGGCGCGTTGTACGAGCCTGCCGACGGCCGCTGCGTGGGCGGCCCCTGCGGCCGCGGCCGGCTCACCCCGCTGAGCGTGCGCGAGGAAGCCGGCCAGGTCACTTGGTATCCTTCCGACTCCATCCGGCCGGCCTTCGACGAGCCCGCCCCCCTGCAGGCGCCCCCTGCTGCCTGAGCCCCCATGGACGACCGCAACGAACCCACCCTGCAGGGGCTGCCTGGCGCGGCCCCCGCTGCTGCTGCGCCTGCTGCCTCGCCTGTCGCTGCGGCCCAGGGCACGCCGTCCCCGGCAACAGCGGGCGTGCCGGAAGCCGCGCTCGAACGCCTGGCCGGCGAGTGGCTGCGCGAGCGCCGCATCGAGCGCCATTGGCGGCTGTTCTTCCGCCTGGCGTGGCTCGGACTGGCGCTGGCTGTGCTGGGCTGGATGGTTGCCGGGCGCAGCCATGTGGCCGGCACCACCGTGCCGCACACGGCGCTGGTGGAGGTGCGCGGCGAGATCGCCCCGGAGACCGAAGCGAGTGCGGAGGTGCTGCTGGCCGCGCTGAAGAGCGCCTTCCAGGACGCCGGCGCGCAGGCGGTGGTGATCCGCATCAACTCCCCGGGCGGCAGCCCGGTGCAGTCGGGCATCCTCAACGACGAGATCCGCCGCCTGAAGGCGCTGCACCAGAAGAAGGTCTATGCGGTGGTGGAGGACGTGTGTGCCTCGGGTGCCTACTACCTCGCCGTGGCCGCCGACGAGATCTTCGTGGACAAGGCCAGCCTCGTGGGCAGCGTGGGCGTGCTGATGGACGGCTTCGGCTTCACCGGCGCGATGGACAAGCTCGGCATCGAGCGCCGGCTGCTGACCGCCGGCGAGAACAAGGGCATGCTCGACCCCTTCAGCCCGCAGAACGCGCAGCAGCAGGCCTACGCGAAGGAAATGCTCGGGCAGATCCACCAGCAGTTCATCCGCGCCGTGCGCGAGGGCCGCGGCAAGCGGCTGAAGGAGACGCCCGAGATGTTCTCCGGCCTCGTGTGGAACGGCGAGGAGGCGGTGCGGCTCGGGCTGGCCGACCGCATGGGCAACCTCGACTACGTGGCCCGCGAAGTGGTCAAGGCCGAGGAGGTCATCGACTACACGCCGCGCGAGAACGTGGCCGAGCGCCTGGCGCGGCGCTTCGGTGCGGGCGTGGGCGTGGGCATGGTGCGCGCGGTGCGCGAGGCCTCGGCGCAGCTGCGCTGAGCACGCACGGGCCTGCCTTCATCTTCCCGGGAGCTGCGATGTCCGATCGCCTGGCGGTGCTGCCGCAGTACCTGCTGCCCAAGCAGGCCCTCACCGTGCTCATGGGGCAGTTGGCCGGCGCGCGCGCCGGCGGGCTCACCACAGCCGCCATCCGCGCCTTCGTGCGCCGCTACGGCGTGAACATGGCCGAGGCCGCGAACCCCGATCCGGCCGCCTACGGCAGCTTCAACGAGTTCTTCACGCGGCCGCTGCGCGAGGGTGCGCGCCCGCTGGCGGCCGCGGACCTGCTGTGCCCGGTGGACGGGGCGATCAGCCAGTTCGGGACCATCGAGGACGGCCACCTCTTCCAGGCCAAGGGGCACACCTACACCGCGCAGGCCCTGCTCGGCGGGGACGGCGCCCTGGCGGCGCATTTCCACCGCGGGCACTTCGCCACGCTGTACCTCAGCCCGAAGGACTACCACCGCATCCACATGCCCTGCGCCGGGCGGCTGCTGCGCATGATCCACGTGCCGGGGGAGCTGTTCTCGGTGAACCCGACCACGGCGCGCGGCGTGCCGGGCCTGTTCGCGCGCAACGAGCGCGTGGTGTGCGTCTTCGACGCGCCGGCCGGCGCGCCGCAGCCCGGCCCGTGGGTGCTGGTGCTCGTGGGGGCCACCATCGTGGGCAGCATGGCCACGGCCTGGCACGGGGTGGTGAACCCGCCGCGCCCGGGCACGCTGCGCGAGTGGCGCTACGACGAGCAGGACATCGTGCTCGAGCGCGGGCAGGAGATGGGGCGCTTCCTGCTGGGCTCCACGGTGGTGCTGCTGTTTCCGGCCGGCCCGCTGGCCTTCAACCCGCAGTGGGCGCCCGGCGGGGCGCTGCGCATGGGCGAGGCGATGGCCACGCTTGGCCCGCCTGCGCAGCTGCCGCGACCGGGCCCATGAGGGCGGCCGAGCGCCGCGCGCAGGCCCTGCTGTGGGTGGTGCCGGCGCTGTGGTCGTCGAACTACCTCATCGCGCGGGCGGCCGAGGGCGTGATCGCGCCGCACCTGCTTGCGCTCGGGCGCTGGGTACTGGCCATCGCGCTGCTGCTGCCCTTCACCTGGAAGGCGCTCGCGAGCCCCGCGGGCCGTGCGGCGTTGCGGGCGGAGCGCCGCCAACTGCTCGTGCTCGGCGCCCTGGGCATGTGGGTGTGTGGCGCCTTCGTCTACCAGGGTGGCCAGACCACCACCTCCATCAACATCGCGCTGCTGTATGCGGCCACGCCCATTGCCATCGTCTGGGTGGGCGCGCGGTTGCTGGGCGAGCGACTGTCGCGCGCCCGCCAGGCCGGGGTGGCCCTGGCGCTGGCTGGCGTGCTGTTCGTCATCGCGCGTGGCAACCCGGCCAACCTGCTGGCCGTGCGCTTCACCGTGGGCGACGGCTGGATCGTCGTGGCCGCCGTGTGCTGGGCGGCGTATTCGGTGCTGCTCAAGCACTGGTCGTCTGCGCTCGGGCCGCTGCCGCGGCTGGTAGCCATCGCCTCGGCCGGGGTGCTGGTGCTGTTGCCCTTCACGCTGCTGGAGGCGTGGCTCGCACCCTCGCCGAGCCTGGGCTGGCAGGCCGCCGGGCTCGTCGTGGCCGCGGCGCTCCTGCCGGGCGTGATCTCCTACGGGGCGTACTCCTACATGCAGCGCGAGCTGGGGGCGTCGCGCACCGCGCTGATCATGTACCTGGCGCCGCTGTATGCGGCCCTGGGGGCTTGGGTGATGTTCGGCGAGCCGCCGCGCTGGTACCACGGCGTGGGCGCCCTGCTCATCCTGCCCAGCATCTGGCTGGCCACGCGGCACGACGCGCCGGCGGTGGCTGCCGTGCGGCGCGAAGCACCATCGACGTCTGAGTAGGCGCTGCGCCTGCTTCAGCCGAACAGGCCCGGCGCCTTCTCCGGTCCGTCACCTTCCTCGGCATAGAAGCAGCCCGGGCACACCGCCCGGTAGCGCTCGTTGCCGCCGATGACCACCTGCTCGCCCTCGCGCACGCGGCGGCCCTGGCCGTCCAGGCGCATGTTCATCGAGGCCTTGCGGCCGCAGGCGCAGATGGTCTTCATTTCCTCCAGGTCGTCGGCCAGCGTCAGCAGTGCGATCGCCCCCGGGAACCCCTGGCCCTGGAAGTCGCTGCGCAGGCCGTAGCAGATGACGGGCAGCCCGTCGCGGTTGGCCAGCCGGTGGAGTTGGTGCACCTGCGCGGGCGTGAGGAACTGCGCCTCGTCGATGAGCAGGCAGGCCAGGTCCGCGCCCAGCGCACTGCGCTCGAAGACGGTTTGCGGCCCGAAGGTGGCGGCTGCACGGTGCAGCCCCAGGCGCGAGCCGATGACGCCCGCGCCGCTGCGGTCGTCGTGGGCGGCGGTGAACAGCGCCACGCGCATGCCGCGCTCCTCGTAGTTGTGCGCAGCCTGCAGCAGCGAGGTGGACTTGCCGGCGTTCATCGCCGCGTAGCGGAAGTACAGCTTGGCCATGACTGAAGTGTGCGACGAAACCCCACCGGCCTGCCCTGGGCCGCCCGGCGCCGCGACAATGCGGGGATGGGAACCCTCTACCTCGTGCGCCACGGCCAGGCCTCCTTTGGCGCGGACGACTACGACCGGCTGAGCGAACTCGGCCAGCGCCAGTGCGCCGCGCTGGGCGCCTGGATGCGCGCGCGCGGGCTGGCCTTCGAGGGCGTGGTGCGGGGCACGCTGCGCCGCCACCGGGAGTCTCTGGAGGCCATCGGCACGGGCCTGGGCGGGCTGCCGCAGGCGGTGGAGTGGCCGGGCCTGAACGAGTACGACAGCCACGCCCTGCTGCACACGGTGATGCACACGCTCACCGAGCCGCTGCCCTCGCCCGATACCCCGCACGGCTACCGCGCCCATTTCAGGCTGCTGCGCGTGGCCCTGGCGCAGTGGGCCGCCGGGCAGACACACCCGGCGGGCATGCCGAGCTGGGACGGCTGGGTGCAAGGCGTGGCCGGCGCGCTGGACCTGGTGCGCGCGCGCTACACGGGTGATGTGCTGCTCGTCTCCAGCGGCGGGCCCATCGCCACCGCCGTGGCGCAGGTGCTCGGCGCCCCCGCGCAGGCGATGGTGGAACTCAACATGGGCATGCGCAACAGCGCGCTCACCGAGTTCGCCTACACCCCGCGCCGCCACGTGCTCGTCACCTTCAACACCCTGCCGCACCTGGACGACCCGCAGCGGCGCGACTGGGTCACGTTTGCGTGACGAGCAGGCCCTTGCGTTCGATGAAGGCGATTACCTCGTCCAGGCCCTGGCGGGTGCGCAGGTTGGTCATCACGTAGGGGCGTGAGCGGGCGTGGTCGGGGCGCATGCGGCGCGTGTCGGCCTCCATCACGGCCAGATCCGCGCCCACGTAGGGCGCGAGGTCGGTCTTGTTGATGACGAAGAGATCGCTCTTGGTGATGCCGGGCCCGCCCTTGCGCGGGATCTTCTCGCCGGCGGCCACGTCGATGACGTAGATCGTCAGGTCGCTGAGCTCGGGGCTGAAGGTGGCAGCCAGGTTGTCGCCGCCGGACTCGATGAAGACGATGTCGGCGTTCGGGAACTTCGCGAGCATGCGGTCCACCGCCTCGAGGTTGATGGAGGCGTCCTCGCGGATGGCAGTGTGCGGGCAGCCGCCGGTCTCCACGCCCATGATGCGCTCGGGCTCCAGCGCGCCGGCCACGGTGAGCAGGCGCTGGTCTTCCTTGGTGTAGATGTCGTTGGTGACCACCACCAGGTCCCAGCGCTCGCGCATGGTCTTGCACAGCATCTCCACCAGGGTGGTCTTGCCGGAACCTACCGGGCCGCCCACGCCCACGCGCAGGGGAGGAAGCTTCTTGGTGCGGCCGGGGACGGAGTGCAGGGGAGTGGTCATGGCGCGTCAGGGTTTCAGGGGTTGCACGGGTGCGGGGGTCTCAGCGATTCAGGAACTCGGGAATGCAGGAGTGGAGGGACTGGGCGGCTCAGGAGCGGAAGAGCCGGGAGTACTGGCTCTCGTGCCGCGCCGACAGGATGGCCAGCCCGGGCGTGAAGGCCTGGCGT
>JBMOGN010000176.1:0-7137 GCA_049318345.1 Rubrivivax sp.
GCGTTGATGCCCACGCTCTTGCCCGAGCCGGTGGTGCCGGCCACCAGGCAGTGCGGCATGCGGGCGAGGTCGGCCACCATCGGCTGGCCCACGATGTCCTTGCCCAGGCCGATGGTGAGCATGGAGGCCGCGTCGTTGTAGGCCTGCGAACCCAGGATCTCGGCCAGGCGGATGGCCTGGCGCCGCGCGTTGGGCAGCTCCAGGGCCATCGTCGTCTTGCCCGGGATGGTCTCCACCACGCGGATGCTGACCAGGCTGAGCGAGCGCGCGAGATCCTTGGCGAGGTTGACGATCTGCGAGCCCTTGACGCCCGTGTCGGGCTCGATCTCGTAGCGGGTGATCACCGGGCCGGGTGAGGCCGCCACCACGCGCACGACGACGCCGAAGTCGCCGAGCTTCTTCTCGATGAGGCGCGAGGTCATCTCCAGCGACTCGGCGGTGACCGACTCCTGGCGCGTGCCGGCGGCGTCCAGCAGGTCCACCTGCGGCAGCCGGGTGTCGGAGAGCTCGGCGAACAACGGCTTCTGCCGCTCCTTGGCCACGCGTTCGGAGCGCGGCACCTCCAGCATCGGCGGCTCGATGACGATGGGAGGCAGGTCCTGGCTTGTCTGGCGCAGTTCCTGGACATCCTGCTCGCGCTCGCGCTGCGCCTGCTCGCCGATGCGCTGGTCCTCGGCGATCTCGCGCCGCTCGGCACGGCGCTCGCGCAGCGAGTCCAGGAAGCTGCCGATGCGCTCGGCAACCGACAGCCAGGAAAAGCCGAAGGTCAGCGACAGGCCGGCGATGAGCGCCGCCACCCAGACCACGCCGGAGCCGGCAAAGCCGAGCGTGCGCATCGACAGCGGCCCCAGCGCGTGCCCGAGCACGCCACCGGCCGGGCCGGGCAGGTGCGGCTCCAGGCGGTACAGGCGCGTCCACTCCAGCGCGCAGCTCGCGCCGAGCAGCAGCACGAGGCCGCCCCAGAAAAGGGCGCGCTCCTGCCAGGGCGGGGGGGTGGCGGGCTCCCCGCGCAGCCGGCGCGCCAGCGCGCCGAGCCACTGACGCGCAGCGGCCAGCACCAGCCACCACACCGAAAAGCCGAAGAGGAAGAGCGCAAGATCGGAGGCCCAGGCCCCGATGCTGCCGGCGCGGTTGCGCACCGCCCCGCCGGCGCCCGAGGTGCTGAAGCCGGGATCGGCCGCGCCGTGGGTGAGCAGGGCCAGCACCGCCAGCAGCCACAGCACGGCCGCACCCAGCAGCAGCAGGCCGCCGCGGCGGCCCGCGCGCCACGGCGCGGAGGCACCCGGCAGCCGGGCGTCGGCGCCGTCTGCACGCAGCGAGCCGAGAGGAAAGCTCATGCCACGATTGTGGCCCAAGCCGGGCTCAGACCTGCAGCAGCGCTTCCTTCAGCAGCACGCTGCCGTCGGCCTGGGTCTCGATGGCCCCGCGGCCCTCGAGGTCCTTCATGACGCGGCTGACCATCTCGCGCGAGGCCCCCACCACCTTGGCCATGTCCTGGCGGCTGACCTTGTGGCGGATGATGCGGCGCTCCTCCTCCACATCGGCCATCTCCACGAGGGTGCGGGCGACGCGGCCGTAGACATCCAGCAGCGCGAGCGACTCGATCTGCCGGTCGGCCGCACGCAGCCGGCGCACCAGGCCGCGCATGATGGCGAAGGACAGGCTGGAGGACTCGGGCAGGCAGCGCGCGAAGTCGGTGCGCGAGAGCATCAGCGCGTCAGTGGGGATCTCGGCGCGCACGGTGGCCGAGGCCGGCTCGTTGTCGATCAGGCTCATCTCCCCGACGTAGTCGCCGGTCTCGAGCACGGCCAGGATGACCTCGCGGCCGCGGTGGTCGGCGGTGAGCACGCGGGCCCGGCCGTTGAGCAGGATGTACAGCGCGCTGCTCATGCGGCCCTGTTCCACCATGAGCTCGCCGCGGCGGAAGCGGCGCTTCGAGACGCTGTTGGCAATGGCCTGAGCCTGCTCCACCGTGATCGACGAGAACACGGGGACGCGGCGGATCAGGTCCAGGTTGGAAATCATGGACACGGCACTTCTCCTCGGACCGCGCCCTGCAGGAACATTCCGGCAGGCGGCCTCCAACCCATATCGGCAATATTCCACGGAAACTAAAATCCCTTCTTTGCTCCTTCCAGGGACCCCTGCATGTCCGCCTCCTCCCGGCACGCCCGCGTGCTCATCCTCGGCTCCGGCCCCGCCGGCTACACCGCCGCCGTCTACGCGGCCCGCGCCAACCTCAAGCCGCTGCTGATCACCGGCCTGGCCCAGGGCGGCCAGCTCATGACGACCACCGATGTCGACAACTGGCCGGCCGACGCCAACGGCGTCATGGGCCCGGACCTGATGCAGCGCTTCCAGCAGCACGCCGAGCGCTTCCAGACCGAGATCGTCTTCGACCACATCCACACCGTGAAGCTCGGCGAGCGCCCCTTCACGCTCACCGGCGACTCGGGCAGCTACACCTGCGATGCGCTCATCATCGCCACCGGGGCGAGCGCGAAATACCTCGGGCTGCCCAGCGAGCAGGCCTTCATGGGCCGCGGCGTGAGCGGCTGCGCCACCTGCGACGGCTTCTTCTACCGCAACCAGGAGGTGTGCGTGGTGGGCGGTGGCAACACGGCGGTGGAGGAGGCGCTGTACCTGTCCAACATCGCCAGCAAGGTGCACCTGATCCACCGCCGCGACAAATTCCGCGCCGAGGCGATCATGGTGGACAAGGTCATGGCCAAGGTGCAGGCCGGCCGCATGCAGCTGCACCTGTGGCACACGCTGGACGAGGTGCTGGGCGACGCCAAGGGGGTCAACGGCGTGCGCATCCGCTCCACCCAGACCGGCGCGACGACCGACCTGGCGGTGCAGGGCTGCTTCATCGCCATCGGCCACCAGCCCAACACCGACATCTTCAAGGGCCAGCTCGACATGAAGGACGGCTATATCGTCACGCGCGGCGGGCTGGAGGGCTTCGCCACCCAGACCAGCGTGCCCGGGGTGTTCGCCGCGGGTGATGTGCAGGACCATGTCTACCGCCAGGCCGTCACGAGTGCCGGCACCGGCTGCATGGCCGCGCTGGACGCCCAGCGCCACCTCGAGCAGGCCGGGGACTGAGCCCGGCCCTGGCCGAGCGGCGGGCTTTGGGGCTATAATCGCGGGCTTTGCCGGCACAACCGGCAGCCGAATAACAGCCTCACGGAAGAACGGAGCTGCGTCATGGCACGCGTCTGTCAAGTCACGGGCAAGCGCCCGATGGTGGGAAACAATGTTTCCCACGCCAACAACAAGACCAAGCGCCGGTTTCTGCCCAACCTGCAGTACCGCCGCTTCTGGGTCGAGAGCGAGAACCGCTGGGTGCGCCTGCGCATCAGCAATGCCGCGCTGCGCCTGATCGACAAGGTCGGCATCGACCAGGTCGTGGCCGACCTGCGCGCCAAGGGCGAGCTCTGAACCCCACCCCGACACACTAGGAGAGCGGCATGGCCAGCAAAGGCGGACGCGAGAAGATCAAGCTGGAGTCCACGGCGGGCACCGGTCACTTCTACACCACGAACAAGAACAAGAAGACGACGCCCGAAAAGCTCGAATTCCTGAAGTTCGACCCGAAGGCGCGCAAGCACGTCCTGTACAAGGAAACGAAGCTGAAGTGAGGCTTCGGGCGGGTGCTGCGCGGTGCGCGGCCCGACCAGACGACAAAAACCCGCCAGCAGGCGGGTTTTTTCTTGGGCGCGGTATCCCGCCGGGGCCTCAGGCCTGCGCAGCGCGCAGGCTCAGCGAGAACTCGCGCAGGCTGGCGATGCCGCTGTCCTCGGCCTTGCGGCACCAGGCCTGCAGGTCGGACACCAGCTGCTCGGCGGAGACATTGGTGCGCGTCCACAGCAGGCGCAGCTCCTCGCGCATGGCCACGAGCTTGGCCAGCCGCGGGCTGTCGGCCACGGCCTGCTGCAGCTGCGGCTGCACGCCGGCGGGGATGCGGTCGGCGTCGCGCGGCAGCCAGCGCCGCGCCAGACGCAGGTTGGCGAACTTCGCCGTGCCCTGGGCGCCCTGGGCCTTGAGGTTGTCGAGCTCGCGGCCCACGGCCTGGCGCAGGTCCTTCGCGTAGCGGGCCATCACCTCGTAGCGGTTGGCAATGAGGGCGTCCAGCGAGCGGCGGTCGGCCTGCTCGCGCACGGCTCCCAGGCGCAGCTGCGGCGGGGTGCGGCGCACGGTGGCCAGGCCCAGCGTCTCCAGGATGCGGATGTACAGCCAGCCGATGTCGAACTCGTGCGGCTTGACCGACAGCTTGGCCGAGGTGGGGTAGGTGTGGTGGTTGTTGTGCAGTTCCTCGCCACCGATCACGATGCCCCAGGGCACGATGTTCGTGGAGGCGTCCGGCGCCTCGAAGTTGCGGTAGCCCCAGAAGTGGCCGATGCCGTTGATGATGCCCGCCGCGGTGATGGGGATCCACAGCATCTGCACCGCCCACACCGCCGCCCCAATGGCGCCGAACAGCAGCAGGTTGACGATCAGCATGAGGCCCACGCCCTGCCACGAGTAGCGGGTGTAGAGGTTGCGCTCGATCCAGTCGTCGGGCGTGTTGTGGCCGAACTTGGCCAGCGTCTCCTGGTTCTTTGCCTCCGCGCGGTACAGCTCCGAGCCACGCAGGAGCACGGTGTCGATGCCGTGGGTGACCGGGCTGTGGGGGTCGTCGACGGTCTCGCAGCGGGCGTGGTGCTTGCGGTGGATGGCCACCCACTCCTTGGTGACCATGCCGGTGGTCAGCCACAGCCAGAAGCGGAAGAAGTGCGAGGGCAGCGCATGCAGTTCGAGCGAGCGGTGCGCCTGGCTGCGGTGCAGAAAGATCGTGACCGATGCGATCGTGATGTGGGTGACCACGAGGGTGAACAGCAACACCTGCCACCAGGCGGCCTGGAGCAGGCCGTCGGACAGCCAGTTGACCGCGGCGTCGCGGATCGTCAGAAGCAAATCCATCGTGGGAAGCCCTTGTCGGCGGACAGGAAGATGCGCCGGAGCAATGATTGTAGGCGCCGCGGGGGGATGAATCGCCGGAGAAACCCGACGGCGCTCAGGCCCGCCGGCGCCAGGCGGCGGCGAAGAAGCCGTCGGTGTGGTGGCGGTGCGGCCACAGGCGCAGGCAGCCCGCGTCGTCCAGGGCGGCGGCCTGCTCCACGCGGGCCTCGGTGAGCAGCTCGCCAGCCGCCAGGGGCTCGAAGTCGCCGGCATGGGCCTGGCCGAAGGCGGCCGCCACGTCCTCGTTCTCCTGCTTAAGCAGGCTGCAGGTGGCATAGACGAGCCGGCCACCCGGGCGCAGCAGCCGCGAAGCCTGGGCGAGGATGGACTGCTGCTGAGCCTGCATGGCGCGCACCGACTCGGGCGACTGGCGCCACTTCAGGTCGGGGTTGCGGCGCAGCGTGCCCAGGCCCGAGCAGGGAGCGTCCACCAGCACCCGGTCGATCTTGCCCTCCAGGCGGCGGATGCGGTCGTCGCGCTCGTGCGCGATCTGCACCGGGTGGACATTGGACAGGCCGCTGCGGGCCAGGCGCGGCTTGAGCGCCGCCAGTCGGTGGCCCGAGGTGTCGAAGGCATACAGCCGCCCGGTGTTGCGCATCATCGCCCCGAGCGCCAGCGTCTTGCCGCCGGCACCAGCGCAGAAGTCCACCACCATCTCGCCGCGGGCCGCACCGGTGAGCAGCGCCAGCAGCTGGCTGCCCTCGTCCTGCACTTCCACCTCGCCGCGCTCGAAGGGCGCCAGCCGCGTCAGCGCGGGCTTGTCGGCCAGACGCAGGCCCCAGGGCGAGAGCGGAGTGGGCTCGCTGGCCACGCCCAGTGCCTGCAGCGCGGCCTGCACCTGTTCGCGCCGCGCCTTCAGGATGTTCACGCGCAGGTCCAGCGCCGCGGGCTGGTCCAGGGCGTCGGCCAGGGCGGCAAATTCCTCCGTCCCGAGCCGCTCGCGCAGCGGATCGGCGACCCAGGCCGGCAGGTTGTGGCGCAACCGCTCGGGCAGTTGCGAGCGGTCGATCTGGCCGATCTGCGTCAGCCAGCGCTGCTCGTCGACGGTGAGCCCGCCCTGCAGGAACGAGGCGCTGCCCTGCCAGCCGAGGATCGCCAGACGCCGCTCCAGCGGGCCGCTGCCGCCCTGGGCCAGGTGCTGCAGCAGCAGCCGGCGGCGCAGCACGGCGTAGGCCGTCTCGGCCAGGGTGTGGCGCTCACGGGGACCGAGCCCCCGGTGTTCCCGGAAGAAGGCCGAGACGATGCGGTCGGCCGGCTGGTCCAGGCGCAGGACGGCCTTCAGCAGCGAGGTGGACAGGTCCAGGAGGGCGCCGGGATGCATGACGGGCGGCTCAGCCGGCGAACAGGTGCTGCGGCTCGCCGTCGAGCTGCCGCACGCGGCCGTCCTCGAGATGCAGGCGCCCGTGGACGAACCAGCCCACGGCCTGCGGATAGATCCGGTGCTCGGTGGCCAGCACGCGCGCGGCCAGGCTGGCCTCGTCGTCGCCGGCGAGCACCGGCACCGCCGACTGCAGCACGATCGGGCCGTGGTCGAGCTCGGCCGTGACGAAGTGCACGGTCGCGCCGGTCACCCGGCAGCCCGCCTGCAGGGCGCGGCGATGGGTGTGCAGGCCGGGGAAGGCCGGCAGCAGGGAGGGGTGGATGTTCAGGAGCCGGCCGGCGTAGTGCGCGGTGAAGGCCGGCCCGAGCACGCGCATGAAGCCCGCCAGGACCACCAGGTCGGGGGCGTGGCGGTCGATCTCGCGCGCCAGGGCCTCGTCGAAGGCGTCGCGACTGGCGAAGGCGCGGTGGTCCACCACGGCCGTGGCCAGGCCGTGCTCGGCGGCGAACACCAGGCCGGCCGCCTCGGCCCGGTTGGCGATCACCGCCACCACCCGGGCTGGCCAACCCTGCGCCGCGCAGGCGCGCACGATCGCCTCCATGTTGGAGCCGCGCCCGGAGACGAGGATGACGATGCGCTTCATGCTGCCGGGCAGTGTAGGCGCAGGCCGGGCATGTCCCTCACCGGCACGCCCGGGTGCGAGAATCCGCAATCGAAGCCACCCTCGGCGTCCACCTGCCCCGTCCCATGCTCACCCGCGTCCTCTCCGGCATGCGCCCCACCGGCGCCCTGCACCTCGGCCACTACCACGG
>JBMOGN010000177.1:0-7110 GCA_049318345.1 Rubrivivax sp.
GCGCATCCCCGGCGGCTCGTCCAGCGGCGCGGCGGTGTCGGTGGCGCTCGGGCTGGCGGTGGCAGCCCTGGGCTCGGACACGGCGGGCTCGATCCGCGTGCCCGCGGCCCTGTGCGGCCTGGTGGGCTTCAAGAGCACGCAGTCGCGCGTGCCGCTGCAAGGCGCCTTCCCACTGTCGCACACGCTGGACACGGTATGTGCGATGACCGGCTGCGTGCGCGACGGCCTGCTCGTGGACGGCGTGATCAGCGGCCAGCCGCTGCAGGTGCGCGAGCGGCCCCTGGCCGGTGCGCGGCTGCTGCTGCCGCAGACGGTGGTGCTCGATGCCCTGGAGCCGGCCGTGGCGCGCGCCTTCGAGCGCGCGCTGGCACGCTTGAGCGCTGCCGGGGCCATCGTGGTGGAACAGCCCCTGCCCGAGCTCGCACAGATCGCCGACATCAATGCGCCCGGCGGCTTCTCGCCGGTGGAGGCCTGGGCGCTGCACCGCGCCGACATGCAGACCCGGCGCGGGCGCTTCGACCCACGGGTGGCCGTGCGCATCGCCCTGGGCGAAGGAGTGAGCGCGGCCGATTACCTGCGCATGCTTCAGCGCCGCCGCGCCTGGATCGGGCAGGTGGAGCGCGCGCTCGAGGCCTTCGACGCCCTGGTCTGTCCGACCGTGCCGATGCTCGCCCCGCCTCTGGAGCCGCTGCTGGCCGACGACCAGGCCTTCTTCCGCACCAACGGCCTGCTGCTGCGCAACACGCTGGTGGCCAACTTCCTGGATGGCTGCGCCTTCAGCCTGCCCTGTCACGAGCCCGGCGAGCTGCCGGTGGGCTTCATGCTGGTGGCCGGCCGCGGCGCGGATGCACGGCTGGCCGAGGTGGCGCTGGCTGTCGAGGCGGTGCTGGCGCAGCCGGGCGGGGCGCGGCGCGCATGACGATCCGGCTGCACCTGGACGCCTCCCTGGCTGACGGGGTCGAGCTGGCCCTGTCCGAGGCCGCGGCGCGCCATGCGCAGGTGCGCCGCGTGCAGCCCGGCGACGCGCTGCACCTCTTCGACGGCCGCGGCCGCGAGCACGAGGCCCGCGTCGTCTCCATGGGCCGGCACGATGTGGTGGTGCGGGTGGGCCCGCCGGTCGCCGTCCTGCCCGAGCCCGCCTGCGCCGTGACGCTGGCCGTGGGCATGCCGGCCAACGAGCGCATGGACACGCTCGTGGAGAAGGCCACCGAGCTGGGCGTGGCCGCCATCCAGCCGCTGCACTGCGCGCGCGGCGTGCTGCGCCTGAACGGCGAGCGCGCCGAGCGCCGCCGCGAACACTGGCAGTCGGTGGCTGCGGCCGCGGCCGGGCAGTGCGGCCGAGCGGTCGTGCCCGCCATCGCCGCGGCACAGGACTTTGCGCCATGGTGCGCGGGCCTGACCCCGCCTGTGCCCGGCCAGCGGCGCGTGGTGCTGAGCCTGCAGCCGGGCCGGCCGGCGGCGCAGGCCCTTTTTGCGCTGGCCGAGTCGGCTGGGCGGCGTGGGCAGGCGGGCCACCTGGGCGGCGCGTCGCTGCTGGTGCTCAGCGGCCCCGAAGGCGGGCTCACTGCCGGCGAGGAGGCAGCCGCCCGCGGCGCGGGCTTCGAGCCCGTGGGCCTCGGTGCGCGCGTGCTGCGCGCCGACACTGCGCCGCTGGCCTTGCTGGCCTGGCTCGCGCTGGCGGGTGACGGCCTCGACGCCCCCGCCTGAGTGCGCACCGCCCGGCCTGAACGGTCAACTCGGTCAACTCGGCCGACCCCGCCGACTTCGGGTGAACCCGATTGGGGTTTCCTTCTAGGCAATTCCACATTGGTAGCATGCCCAAGCCTCCTCTGAAAAGATGTGGCAAGCGAGGGGCAGAGAAAGCCTCGTGTTCGCGTATGTTGTCACCCTTGCAAGCAAGCCCCGTGTTCTCATGCTGCTCGTGTCTGCCACCGTCAAGCTCGTTGCCGAGATCGCCCTCATGGCGCTCCTCGGCCAGGGACTGCTTGCGGTGCTCGCGGGCGATCGGCGCCACGACAACCTGTTCTACAGGATGCTGCAGGTGATCACGCGGCCCTTCACGCGAGCCGCGCGCATCCTCACGCCCCGGGTGGTGATCGACCGCCACATTCCGCTGGCGACCTTCGCGCTCATGCTTGCCGTGTGGCTGTTCGCCACGCTGGGCAAGGTCTCGCTGTGTGTGGAGATGGCGCTGGCCTCCCCGCTGTGCCGCTGACGCCCGCCCGCGCGCCCACCTGCCCGCCCACCCCACCATGACCCTGACCGAGCGCGTCGACTACCTGCTGCTGAAGTGGCGTGCCCGGGCCTGGCTCACGCTGGGTCAGTCCACGCGCGCTCGCCAGGCCATGGACGAGATGCTGGCGCGCTGGCCCGAGGATGCCTACGGGCTTTCGAGCCGGGCGCACCTGCGCGCCAGCCAGGGTGATGCGTCGGGCGCCATCGAGGACGCGCGACGCCTGGTGAGGCTGCACCCGTCGCGCAGTGCGGCCGACTGGTTCAACCTCGCCTTCATGCTCGAGGCCCGGGGAGACCTGGCCGAGGCCGAGCCGGCCTTCCGGCGCGCCCTGGAGCTCGACCCGAAGCTCGACCGCGCCTGGTACGGCCTGGGCCTCACCCTGATCCGCCAGCATCGGCTGGAGGAGGCGGTGTCGGCGCTGCGGCGTACCACGCAGCTGCAGCCGATGAGCCCGTACGGCTGGTACCAGCTCGCCCGCGTGCACATGGACCGAAGCGAACCCGAGGAGACGCGCAAGATCATCCGCCACCTGCAGGCCTTCGAGCCGAAGGTGGCGGCCCAGCTCGAACGCGAGACCGGCCTGCGTGCCGGTTGAGCCGAGAGACCGGCCGCAGAGCCGGATGCAGACCCGAGCGGCCGCAAGGCCGCTCCCCAAGCCGGCAGACAGCCGGGCCGATTGAGAAGAAAACCTGAGAGGACTCGATGCAGCTCACCGAGAGACACCACGAGTACTGGCGCAAGAACCTGAGGATCACCTCGGTGCTTCTGGCGATCTGGTTCGTCGTGACATTCGTGGTCGCGTTCTTCGCGCGCGACCTGAACTTCAACTTTTTCGGCTGGCCGTTCAGCTTCTGGGTGGCGTCCCAGGGTGCGCTGATCGTGTACATGCTCATCATCTGGTACTACGCGCGGACGATGAACCGCCTGGACCAGGAACACGGCGTTGCCGAAGAGGAGGCCTGAGATGGCTGGCATGGCACCTGAGTCCGGCGGTGGCTTCATCACCGCCAGCGCAAACGCGGCCTTCAAGAAGCAGCTCAACAAGGTCTACACCTGGTACACCGGCGGCTTCATCGCGTTCATCGTGGTCCTGGCGGTCCTGGAGCAGATGGGGCTGCCGCGAAACTGGATCGGCCTGATCTTCCTGCTGGCCACCGTGGGCCTGTATGCCGGCATCGGCATCATGAGCCGCACCAACGACGCCGCGGAGTACTACGTGGCGGGCCGGCGCGTGCCGGCCGTCTACAACGGCATGGCCACCGGCGCCGACTGGATGAGCGCGGCGTCGTTCATCGGCATGGCCGGCACGCTGTACCTCACCGGCTACGGCGGTCTGGCCTTCATCATGGGCTGGACCGGCGGCTACTGCCTGGTGGCGCTGTTCCTGGCGCCGTACCTGCGCAAGTTCGGGCAGTTCACGATCCCCGACTTCCTGGGTGCGCGCTACGACGGCAATGCCGCACGCTTCGTCGGCATCCTGATCGCCATCCTGGTGTCCTTCGTGTACGTGGTGGCGCAGATCTATGGCGTGGGCCTGATCACCACCCGCCTGTCGGGCCTGGCTTTCGAGATCGGTGTGTTCGTCGGCCTCGGCGGCATCCTGGTCTGCTCGTTCCTGGGCGGCATGCGTGCCGTCACCTGGACGCAGGTGGCGCAGTACATCATCCTGATCATTGCCTACATGATCCCGGTGGTGTGGCTGTCGGTGAAGCACACCGGCATCCCCGTGCCGCAGATCATCTACGGCCAGCAGCTGGCCAAGGTGAGCGAGCGCGAGAAGCAGCTGCGCGCCGACCCCAAGGAGCTGGAAGTCATCCAGATCTTCAAGGACCGCGCCGCTGCAGCCGACGCCAAGCTCAAGGACGTGCCGGCTGCCATGGCGGCCGACCGTGCCGCGGCCGAGAAGAAGATCGCCGACCTGAAGGCCGCCTCGGCCCCCGCGCAGCAGGTGCAGGACGCCGAGAAGGCCCTGGCGGCGCTGCCCAAGACCGAGGACGATGCGAAGAAGGCCTATGCGGCAGCCAAGACCGCCGCAGAGGGCCGTGCCCGGCCGCTGGGTGGCATGCCGACGCACGGCCAGGCCTTCGCCGGCAACCCCGACGGCACGCCGGCCGAGCAGAAGGCCTTCAACGAGTCGCGGCGCAACTTCCTGGGCCTCGTGTTCTGCCTGATGGTGGGCACGGCGGCGCTGCCGCACATCCTCATGCGCTACTACACCACGCCGTCGGTGAAGGAGGCGCGCGAGTCGGTGACCTGGTCGCTGTTCTTCATCTGCCTGCTGTACCTCACCGCGCCGGCGCTGGCCGTGCTCGTGAAGTACGAGGTCTTCAACGTGCTGGTGGGCACGCCTTTCGACAAGTTGCCAGCCTGGGTGGCGAGTTGGGCGAAGGTGGACCCGTCCTTGCTGAGCCTGGCCGACATCAACAAGGATGGCGTGCTGCAGCTCGGCGAGATCCGCATCGGGGGAGACATCGTGGTGCTGGCCACGCCGGAGATCGCAGGGCTGCCCTACGTGATCTCGGGCATGGTGGCCGCAGGCGGCCTGGCCGCGGCGCTGTCCACCGCAGACGGCTTGCTGCTGACCATCGCCAACGCCCTGTCGCACGACCTGTACTACAAGATGATCGACCCCAACGCGAGTGCCTCGCGCCGGGTGGCCATCTCCAAGGCCCTGCTGCTCGTCGTGGCGCTGGCCGCGGCGTACGTCGCCTCGCTGAAGATCGCCGACATCCTGTTCCTCGTCTCGGCAGCCTTCTCGCTGGCGGCGGCCTCCTTCTTCCCGGCCCTCGTGCTCGGGGTGCTGTGGAAGCGTGCCAACAAGTGGGGCTGCGTGCTGGGCATGATCTCGGGCCTGACGATCACCGCGTACTACATGGCCACCACGCAGCCCTGGCTGCGCGGCCTGTTCGGCGTGCAAGGCCCGATCGCGGACTACACCTGGCTGGGCATCGCGCCCATCGCCGCGGGTGTCTTTGGCGTGCCCCTGGCCTTCATCGTGACGATCGTCGTGAGCCTGCTGACCCCGGCCCCGGGCCGTGACGTACAGGAGCTCGTCGAGCACGTGCGCTACCCCGACCTGAAGCCCGCGAACTGACCGTCCGGGCGCTTCGGATCACAAGCCCCGGCCTGCGAAGGCCGGGGCTTTTTTCATGGCCCCAGCGCGCGGGTGCAGCGACGGGCCGGGCAGCCCGCGCGCTGGCCTTTACTCCGGGCTAGCCCCGCGCTGTCCCGGCGACGAGCTCGAAGCGCATGAGCCGGCACTCGATCGGGCCGTTCCACATGGGCACGCGCCGGCTTTCCTTGAGCCGCAGCCGCGCGGGCAGCCGAGGGTCCGGGCTGAGCACCCAGGCGCTCCAGCCGGCGTAGTGGCGCTTCCAGTGCGCAGCCAGCCCGCTGTAGAAGCTGTCGGCGGCGTCCGCCCTTGCGGGGTCAGGCTCGCTGCCCTCCTCGAAGCCCTCGCGGCCGCGCAGGCCGGGGCCGGCCGGCGCGGCCCCGCGACCCTTGGGTGCGATGCGCTCCCCGTAAGGCGGGTTCATGACCAGCACGCCGCGGGCGGCCGGCGCCGGGCGCTGCAGGGCGTCGGCCGTCCTGAAGGCGATGGCATGGGCCACACCGGCGCGCTCGGCATTGCGCTGCGCGAAGTCGGTCATGCGAAAGCTCACGTCGCCCGCGTGCACGGCCACGGCCGGCGCGTGCACGCGCGCGCGCGCGGCCTCGCGCATCGTCTGCCAGGCCGGCAGGTGCGCGCGGAAGGGCAACTGGCGCTCGAAGGCGAAGCGCCGGTTCAGCCCCGGCGCGATGCCGCAGGCCATCTGCGCAGCCTCGATGGCGAGGGTGCCCGCGCCGCAGCACGGGTCCAGCAGCGGACCGTCCTCGGCACGGCCCTGCCAGCCTGCGGCGGCCAGCATGGCGGCGGCCAGCGTCTCCTTCAGCGGCGCCTCGCCCTTGACGTCCTCGCGCCCGCCGCGGGCGTCGCGCCAGCCGCGCTTGAAGAGCGCCTCGCCGGAGGTGTCGGCATACAGCGTGCCGCGTTCGGGGCCGAGATAGGCCAGCAGCGGGAGGTCGGGCCGGTGCGTGTCCACGCTCGGCCGCTCGCCACAGGCCTCGCGCAGGGTGTCGCACACCGCATCCTTGATGCGCAGGGTGGCGAAGTTCAGGCTCCGCAGCGGGCTCGCATGCGCCTGCACGTCCACGCGCAGGGTCTGCGAGGCGTGGATCCACGCGCACCAGTCGATCTGCCGCGCCAGCGCGTACACCTCCTGCTCGTCGCGGCAGGGCCCCTCGGCCAGGGGCCACAGCACGCGTTGCGCCAGGCGGCTTTCCAGGTTCAGCCGCATCGCGGCGCGCGCATCGCCGCGCACCCACACGCCGCCGCGCCCGGCCTGGGCGGGGGTGCCCGTGATGCGCTGCACCTCCTCGGCCAGCAGCGCCTCGGCGCCGCCGGCTGCGGGCAGGAAGAGCTCGACCTCACCCGCCAGCGCGCCGCCCGGCCCGGGCGCCGAGGGCTGCGCCGCGGCGGCCTGGGCGGGAATGCGGCGTGCGCGACCGGGTGCGTGCATCACAGCGCCTTGCGCAGGTTGGCCGGCGCGATCTTCAGCGCCTCGCGGTACTTGGCCACCGTGCGCCGCGCGACCTGGATGCCCTGCTCCTCCAGCATCTGGCTGAGCGTGCTGTCCGACAGCGGCGCCGACGGGTCCTCGGCTGCCACCATCTGGCGGATGAGCGCGCGCACGGCCGTGCTGGAGGCGTTGCCCCCAGCCTCGGTGTTCAGCGAGCTGCCGAAGAAGTACTTCAGCTCGAAGGTGCCCATGGGCGTGGTCATGTACTTGGCGGTGGTCACGCGCGAGATGGTGGACTCGTGCAGGCCGAGCTCG
>JBMOGN010000178.1:0-7005 GCA_049318345.1 Rubrivivax sp.
GCTGCACCAGGTCGCCGATGTAGTAGATGTTCTCGGCCTTCAGGCAGTTGGCCGAGCGCACCGTGAGCTCCAGCTCGTCGACCGGGCGCATGAGGATCGGCGCGGGCTCCGGGCCCTCGGGCTCGCCACGCAGGCCGCCGCCGATCTCCACCAGACCTTCGTGCTCGAGCTGCGTGAAGACGATGAGCTGCTCCACCAGGATCTTCGCTGAGGCGCGGATAGCCTCCTCCGGCGACATGGCCCCGTTGGTCTCGATCTCCATCACCAGCTTGTCCAGGTCGGTGCGCTGCTCCACCCGGGCGTTCTCCACCGAGTAGCTCACGCGCTTGACCGGCGAGAAGGAGGCGTCCAGCACGATGCGGCCGATGGACTTGGTGGGCTCGTCACCGAAGCGGCGCAGGTTGCCCGGCACGTAGCCGCGGCCCTTCTCCACCTTGATCTGCATGTCGAGCTTGCCACCCTGGGCCAGGTGCGCGATGACGTGGCCGGGGTTGATGATCTCCACGTCGTGCGGCGTCTGGATGTCGGCTGCCGTGACGGGGCCTTCGCCCTCCTTGCGCAACACGAGCGTGACCTCGTCACGGTTGTGCAGCTTGAACACCACGCCCTTGAGGTTGAGCATGATGTGGACGACGTCTTCCTGCACGCCGTCGACCGTCGAGTACTCGTGCAGCACGCCCGCGATGGTCACTTCCGTCGGGGCGTAGCCCACCATGGACGACAGCAGCACGCGGCGCAGCGCGTTGCCGAGCGTGTGGCCATAGCCGCGCTCGAAGGGTTCGAGCGTCGCCTTGGCACGGTGGCCGCCGAGCGATTCGACCTGGATGGCCTTGGTGGGTTTCAGCAGATTCGTTTGCATGGAGTCCTTTTCCTGTCAACACCCTCGGCTCGTTACACCGATAAGGCTGATGGACCACGCCGGGTCGGGTGTCGGCTGGGCTTCGCACCCGGCGGGCGAAGCGGCCGCGGGAGGTGGCGCCTGCACGCCGCCCCCCGGTGTCCGTTCAGCGCGAGTACAACTCGACGATCAGCGCTTCCTTGATGTCGGCGCCGAACTCGTCGCGGTCGGGGCTCTTCTTGAAGACGCCTTCCATCTTGGAGGCGTCCACCTGCACCCAGCCGGGCATGCCCACGGTCTCGGCAAGCTTGAGCGCATCCTGCACGCGCAGCTGCTTCTTCGCGTTCTCGCGCAGCGCCAGCGTGTCGCCGGCCTTCACCGAGTACGAGGGGATGTTCACGACCTTGCCGTTGACCGTCACGGCCTTGTGCGAGACGAGCTGGCGGGCTTCCGCGCGCGTGGAGCCGAAGCCCATGCGGTAGACCACGTTGTCCAGGCGCGATTCCAGCAGCGACAGCAGGTTCTCGCCGGTGTTGCCCTTGCGGCGCTCGGCCTCGGCGAAGTAGCGGCGGAACTGGCGCTCCAGCACGCCGTACATGCGCTTGACCTTCTGCTTCTCGCGCAGCTGCAGGCCGAAGTCCGAGGTGCGCGAGCCGCTGGTGCGGCCGTGCTGGCCGGGCTTGCTTTCGAACTTCGCCTTGTCGCCGATCGGGCGGCGGGCGCTCTTCAGGAAGAGGTCGGTGCCTTCACGGCGGGCCAGCTTGGCCTTGGGTCCGAGATAACGTGCCACGTTTCAGTCCTTGAGATCTGTCGTCTGACGCGGCGACGGGCCTCCTGTCGGAGGGCCGACCCGCGCGAGTCCGCAGGCAACCAGGGCGTGCGGACGGTGGGCTTGCGAGGAGCGGGGGTGCTTCCTCAGGGAAGTGCCGGCGCAGCCCGAGCAGAACCCGGATAGCGCCAGCGCGGAAAACTCTCCATTATAGGGCAGGCGCCAGGCGCCGGCCCGGGAGGGTGCCGGCCGGGGTCAGACCCGACGGCGCTTCTGCGGAC
Organism: Rubrivivax sp.; assembly: GCA_049318345.1. GTDB lineage: Bacteria > Pseudomonadota > Gammaproteobacteria > Burkholderiales > Burkholderiaceae_C > Rubrivivax. The sequence continues at coordinate 1,889 of JBMOGN010000178.1, forward strand.
GGCAGCCGTTATGGGGCACCGGCGTGACGTCGGAGATCATGTTGATGCGGATGCCCAGCGAGGCCAGCGCGCGCACCGAGGACTCGCGCCCGGGGCCCGGGCCCTTGATGCGCACATCCAGGTTCTTGATGCCCTGCTCCTGCGCCGCACGGCCTGCCATCTCGGCGGCCACCTGCGCGGCAAACGGCGTGGACTTGCGCGAGCCCTTGAAGCCCTGGCCGCCGCTGGAGGCCCAGGCGAGCGCACCGCCCTGACGGTCGGTGATCGTGATGATCGTGTTGTTGAAGGACGCGTGCACGTGCGCGATGCCGTCGGCCACGTTCTTGCGGACCTTCTTGCTGACGCGACGCGCGGCGGTGTTGACTGGTGCCTTGGCCATGTTGGGACTCTTCCTCGATTGGGACGGGCGACTCGGGTGGGCTTACTTCTTCAGCGCGGCAGCACCCTTGCGCGGACCCTTGCGGGTGCGGGCGTTGGTGCGGGTGCGCTGGCCACGCACCGGCAGGCCGCGCCGGTGGCGGATGCCGCGGTAGCAGCCCAGGTCCATGAGACGCTTGATGTTGATCGACATCTCGCGGCGCAGGTCGCCCTCGATGGTCATGCGGCCGATCTCGTCGCGGATCTTCTCCAGATCCGAGTCGTTGAGATCCTTGATCTTCTTGGAATAGGGAATGCCCACCGAGTCGCAGATCTTCTGCGCGGTGCTGCGCCCGATGCCGTAGATCGAGGTCAGGCCAATTTCCGCATGCTTGTGCGGGGGGATGTTGATGCCGGCGATGCGTGCCATGTTCGTATTCCTTGCGGGTCGGGGTTCAGCCCTGGCGCTGCTTGTGGCGCGGGTCGGTGCAGATCACGCGCACCACACCCTTGCGACGGATGATCTTGCAGTTGCGGCACATCTTCTTGACCGAAGCGGCGACTTTCATGGTCTTCTCCTTGACCTGCTCATTACTTGGCGCGGAACACGATCCGCGCGCGACTCAAATCGTAGGGGGTGAGCTCCACGGTGACCTTGTCGCCGGGGAGGATCTTGATGTAGTGCATGCGCATCTTGCCGGAGATGTGGCCCAGCACGACGTGGCCGTTCTCCAGCTTGACGCGAAAGGTTGCATTGGGGAGGTTTTCGATGATCTCCCCCTGCATCTGGATGACATCGTCCTTGGACATTGCATCTAGCTCGCCTTGAAGTTGGCCTTCTTCAGCAGCGACTCGTACTGCTGGCTCATGACGTAGCTCTGCACCTGGGCCCAGAAGTCCATCGTGACCACCACGATGATCAGCAGCGAGGTGCCGCCGAAGTAGAAGGGCACGGAGTACTTCAGCACCAGGAACTCCGGCACCAGGCACACCGCGGTGATGTACACCGCGCCGGCCAGCGTCAGACGCGCCAGGATGCGGTCGATGTGCCGCGCCGTCTGGTCGCCCGGGCGGATGCCGGGAATGAACGCACCGCTCTTCTTGAGGTTGTCCGCGGTCTCGCGGCTGTTGAACACGAGCGCCGTGTAGAAGAAGCAGAAGAAGATGATCATCGCCGCGTACAGCATCACGTAGATGGGCTGGCCAGGCTGCAGCAGGGCCGACAGGTCCTTGAGCATGCGCATGAACCAGCTCTCGGTGGGGCCCGTGGCGATCCAGCCCACGGCGGTGGCCGGCAGCAGGATGATCGAGGAGGCGAAGATCGGCGGGATCACGCCCGACATGTTCAGCTTCAGCGGCAGGTGCGAGGACTGCCCACCGTAGACCTTGTTGCCCACCTGGCGCTTGGCGTAGTTGACGAGCACCTTGCGCTGTCCCCGCTCCACGAAGACCACGGCGAAGGTCACCACCACCACCAGCACGATGATGAACAGGCACGCGATGGCGCTCATCGAGCCCGTGCGCACGAGTTCGAACAGGCCCGCGATGGCGCCGGGCAGCCCCGCCACGATACCGGCGAAGATCAGGATGGAGATGCCGTTGCCCAGGCCGCGCTCGGTGATCTGCTCGCCCAGCCACATGAGGAACATCGTGCCGGCCACCAGACTCACCACCGCCGTCACCTTGAAGGACAGACCGGGATTGAGCACGAGACCCTGCGAGCCCTCCAGCGCCAGGGCGATGCCGGCCGACTGGAACAGCGCCAGACCCACCGTGCCGTAGCGCGTGTACTGCGTGATCTTGCGGCGGCCCGCCTCGCCTTCCTTCTTCAGCGCCTCCAGCGACGGCACGACGTAGGTCATCAGTTGCATGATGATCGACGCCGAGATGTAGGGCATGATGCCCAGCGCGAAGACGGTGAAGCGCGACAGCGCCCCGCCGCTGAACATGTTGAACAGGTTCAGGATGCCGCCGCCCTGGCTGTTGAACAGCTGCTGCAGCGCATTGGGGTCGATGCCCGGCACGGGAATGTGCGCGCCGATGCGGTAGACCACCAGCGCCAGCACGAGAAAGACAAGCCGGCGACGCAGGTCGCCGAACTTGCCGCTTCGGGCCAGGGTGGACGCGTTGGTCGCCACGGGTTGCGTGTTCCTGCGAAAGGCGCTCGGTTCAGGCGGCCGCTCAGGCCACCGAGCCGCCAGCGGCCTCGATCACGGCCTTGGCACCGGCGGTCGCGCCGATGCCCTTGAGCGCCACCTTGCGGGTGAGCTCGCCGGACTTGATGACCTTCACCACGCGGGCGAGTTCGCCCACGAGCCCAGCTTGCTTGAGCACGACGAGGTCGACCTCATCCACCGCCAGACGCTGCAGGTCGGAAAGCTTGATCTCGGCGTTGAACTTCAGCGAGGCAGACTTGAAGCCGCGCTTGGGCAGGCGGCGCTGCAGCGGCATCTGGCCGCCTTCGAAGCCCACCTTGTGGAAGCCGCCGGCACGGGACTTCTGGCCCTTGTGGCCGCGGCCGGCCGTCTTGCCCAGGCCGGAGCCGATGCCACGGCCCACGCGCCGGCGCGCTCGCTTGGAGCCCTCGGCGGGCTTCAGGGTATTGAGTTCCATCACAGCACCTTCACCAGGTACGAGATCTTGTTGATCATGCCGCGCACGGCCGGCGTGTCCTCGAGGACGGACTGGCTGTGCATCTTGCGCAGCCCGAGCCCGGCCACCGTCGCGCGGTGCGAAGCCTTGCAGCCGATGGGGCTGCGCACGAGCTGGACCTTCAGGGTTTTCTTCTCAGACACGATGTCCTCCGGGTCCGACCGTCAGTTGAAGAGCTCTTCAACGGTCTTGCCGCGCTTGGCGGCCACCTCGCCCGCGGTGGTCGAGCGCTTGAGCGCGTCCAGCGTGGCGCGAACCATGTTGTAGGGATTGGTCGAACCGTGGCTCTTGGCCACGATGTCGGTCACGCCCATCACCTCGAAGACCGCGCGCATCGGGCCACCGGCGATGATGCCGTCACCGGGCTTGGCCGGCGCCATCAGCACCCGCGCCGCACCGTGCTCGCCCACCACGTTGTGGTGAATGGTGCCGCCCTTGAGCGAGACCTTGAACATGCCGCGGCGCGCCGCTTCCATGGCCTTCTGCACAGCCACCGGCACTTCGCGCGCCTTGCCCTTGCCCATGCCGATGCGGCCGTCGCCGTCGCCCACGACGGTCAGTGCCGCAAAGCCGAGGATCCGGCCGCCCTTGACCACCTTGGTGACGCGGTTGACCGCGATCATCTTTTCCTTCAGGCCGTCGTCCCGGCCTTCGTCGGCCACGCGGGGTTGAAACTTCGCCATGTTGTGCGTTCCTCGATTCGTCTTCGCGTCAGAACTGCAGGCCGGCCTCGCGGGCAGCCTCGGCCAGGGCCTTCACGCGGCCGTGGTAGGCAAAGCCTGCGCGGTCGAAGGCGACCTTCTCGATGCCGGCCGCACGGGCCTTCTCGGCGATGCGCTTGCCCACCGCGGCAGCGGCGGCGGCATTGCCGCCGTTGGACATCTGCGCACGCACTTCCTTCTCGGCCGTGGAGGCACTGGCCAGCACGCGGGCGCCATCGTCGGAGATGACGCTGGCGTAGATGTGCTGGTTGGAGCGGAAGACCGTCAGGCGGGCCACGGCCTGCAGCGCGATGCGCGTGCGGGTCTGGCGCGAGCGGCGCAGACGCTGTTCCTTCTTGTTCAGCATGGTGCGGCTCCTTACTTCTTCTTCGTTTCCTTGAGCGCAACCCGCTCATCCGCATAGCGGATGCCCTTGCCCTTGTAAGGCTCGGGCGGGCGGATCGCACGCACCTCGGCAGCCACCTGGCCCACGGCCTGGCGGTCTGCGCCCTTGATGACGATTTCCGTCTGGGTGGGGCACTCGACCTTCACGCCGACGGGCATCTCCTTGACCACGGGGTGCGAGAAGCCCACCTGCAGGTTGAGCTTGCTGCCCTGGGCCGCGGCGCGGAAACCCACGCCCACGAGGGAGAGCTTCTTCTCGAAGCCCTTGCCCACGCCGGCGACCATGTTGGCCAGCAGCGCGCGCATGGTGCCGCTCATGGCATTGGCCTCGGCACCGTCGTTGGCGGGCTCCACGCGCAGCGCGCCCGCATCGTTGCGCACGCTGACCAGCGCGTGCAGGGGCCGCACGAGGGTGCCGTTGGCACCCTTGACGGTGATCTGGTCGGCCGTGATCTGCACGTCCACCCCCTTCGGGATGGCCACCGGCATCTTTCCAACGCGAGACATCTCGAATGCTCCTGTCAGGCCACGTAGCAGAGGACTTCGCCGCCCACGCCGGTCTGGCGCGCCTTGCGGTCGGTCATCACGCCCTTGGGCGTCGTCACGATGGCCACGCCCAGCCCGTTCATGACGTGCGGGATGGAATCACGGCCCTTGTACACACGCAGGCCCGGGCGGCTCACGCGCTCGATGCGCTCGATGACCGGGCGCCCGGCGTAGTACTTCAGGCTGATCTCCAGCTGCGACTTGCCGCCGTCGGCCACGACCCGGAAGTCGTCGACGTAGCCCTCGTCCTTCAGCACCTGGGCGATGGCGACCTTCAGCTTGGACGATGGCATCGCCACCGTGGCCTTGTCGATCATCTGCGCATTGCGGATGCGCGTCAGCATGTCCGCGATGGGATCACTCATGCTCATGGGATGTACTCCTGATCTGCGGCGCGCGCGTTACCAGCTGGCCTTGACGACACCGGGGATGTCGCCCTTGAAGGCCAGCTCGCGA
>JBMOGN010000179.1:0-6940 GCA_049318345.1 Rubrivivax sp.
CATGCCGTTGCCGCCGGTGAGCTCGCGCTCGTCCAGGTGCTGCGGCAGGTAGGCGAACTTCACCGGGCCGAAGAGCGTGCTGTGCAGCCCCATGAGCACCACGCAGGCCAGCAGCAACCCCACGTGCCCGCCCAGGAAGCCCCAGGCCGCCAGCGCCATGATGGCGATCTCCAGGTTCTTCACCAGGCGGATCAGCACCTCCTTGGGCATGCGGTCGGCGAGCTGGCCGCTGGTGGCGGAGAACAGCACGAAGGGCGCCACGAAGAGCGCGCCGATGACCAGCCCGGCCATCTCCGCCGGCAGCCACGGCACCTGCAGCTGGTAGGTGACGAGGATGGTCAGGGCGAACTTGAAGACGTTGTCGTTGCCCGCGCCGAGGAACTGCACCCAGAAGAAGGGCGCAAAGCGCCGCTGGCCCAGGAGTGCGAACTGGTTCGGAGCGTGTGAACTCATGCTGGAGGAGGCGGCCCCGACGGGCCGCGCAGGCGGAGAAGGCCCGATCTTGGCCGCAAGCACGGCCATTTGCCAGCCCCCCCGAAGGAGCGAGGCGCGCCGGGCCGGGAGGCTGCACGCCACGCGAGCCGGCGCAGGCAGCTGTCACGAAGCCCGCCTATGATCGTTGCATGACCCTGTCGATCGAAGAACGCCTGCACGCGCTGTCGCCCGAGCGCCTGGCCGGCATGCGCCGCGGCGTGGAGAAGGAAAGCCTGCGCACCCTGGCCGACGGCACGCTCGCGCTCACCCCCCACCCGCTGGCCCTGGGCTCGGCGCTGACGCACCCGTGCATCACCACCGACTTCAGCGAGTCGCAGCTGGAGCTCATCACCGCCCCGCACGCCAGCGCGCAGGCCTGCGAGGCGGAGCTGCGGGAGATCCACGGCTTCGTGGTGCGCGCCATCGGCGCGGAGCGCATGTGGGCCTCCAGCATGCCCTGCGACCTGCCCACCGACGAGACGATCCCGCTCGGGCGCTACGGCACCTCCAATGTCGGGCGCGCCAAGAGTGTCTACCGCATGGGCCTGGGCCACCGCTACGGCCGGCGCATGCAGACCATCTCGGGCATCCACTACAACTGGTCGCTGCCGGGGCTGGGCAACGACGAGTACTTCGCGCTCATCCGCAACTTCCGCCGCCACAGCTTCCTGCTGCTGGTGCTCTTCGGGGCCTCGCCGGCGGTGTGCGCGAGCTTCGTGCAGGGGCGCAACCACGCGTTGCAGCCGCTGGGCGCGGACACCTACGCGCTGCCGCACGCCACCTCGCTGCGCATGGGGCGGCTGGGCTACCAGAGCGACGCGCAGGCGGCGCTGAACGTGAGCTACAACTGCCTGGAGGGCTACGCCGCCTCGCTGCACGGGGCGCTGACCACGCCGCACCCGCCCTACGAGGCCATCGGGGTGCGCAACCTGGGCGGCGAGTACAACCAGCTGGCCACCAGCCTGCTGCAGATCGAGAACGAGTTCTACGGCACCATCCGCCCCAAGCGCACCATCCGCAGCGGCGAGCGGCCGCTGCACGCGCTGCGCGAGCGCGGGGTGGAGTACGTGGAGGTGCGCTGCATGGACCTGGACCCCTTCGAGGAGGTGGGCATCCGCGCGCAGACGATGCACTTCCTGGACGTGTTCCTGCTGCACTGCCTGCTGGCCGACAGCCCGCCGGACACGCCCCAGGAGACGGTGGCGCTCGCACGCAACCAGCACCTGACGGCCTCCAGCGGGCGCACCCCGGGCCTGCGGCTGGAGCGTGCCGAGCACAGCCTGACCCTCGTGGAGTGGGGCCGCGAGGTGCTGGAGGGCTGCGCGCCGATCGCCGCGCGGCTGGACGCGCTGCAGGCCACCGACGCCCACGCGCAGGCCCTGGCGCTGGCGCACGCGCGCCTGGCCGACCTGGCCACCACCCCTTCGGCCCGCGTGCTGGCCGAGATCGAGACCGCGCACCAGGGCTCCTTCCGCGCCTTCGGCGTGGCGCAGTCGGCCTGGGCGCGCGAGGCGCTGCTCGCCCAGGAGCCGCCCGCAGGGGTGACGCAGCGGCTGCAGCGCGCTGCGCAGGAGTCGCTGGCCGAGCAGCGCCAGCGCGAGGCCGCCGACACCCTGGCCTTCGAGGACTTCCGCGAGCAGTACCTCAGCCCGCAGCGGCTGCTGGCCTGAGGTCGTACACGGCCACGCTGCGCGCAGGCAGCCACAGCGCCTGGCCGGCGCACTGGCCCGGCCCGGGCGGCGTGCCCGGCGCGCCAGGCCCGTGCAGCGGCTCGAGCCAGGCGTCGTCCGGCAGGCCCAGGTCCAGCCCGGTCTGGCGCGCGCCCGCGTTCAGCGCCACCACCGTGCACTGCGCACCCAGCCGGCGGCTGAAGGCGAAGGCCGCACCCTGCAGCGCGAGCACGCGGTAGTCGCCGCGCAGCAGCGACTCGCGCGAGCGCCGCAGCCCGATGAGCGCGCGGTAGAAGGCCAGCAGCGAGCCCGGCGCCTCGCGCTGCGCGGCCACGTTGTGCGTGGCCGAGTTGGGCGACAGCGCGCGAAAGGGCCGCGCCTCGGTGAAGCCCGCGCCGTGCGGGCAGTCGGTCCAGCTCATGGGCGTGCGCAGCGCGTAGTCGCCGGGCAGCGTGCGGTGGCCGGCCAGGCCGATCTCCTCGCCGTAATAGACGAAGGGCGTGCCCGGCAGCAGCAGGCAGGCCGCGGCGGCCAGGCGCATCGCCGCGGTGCGCCCGCGCAGCTGGTCGTGCACGCGCGCGCCGGCGAAGGAGTCGTGGTTCGACAGGAACACGCTCATCGCGTGGGGCGCGCGCTCGAAGTAGCGCGCCACGCGCTCCACCGCCTGCACCTGCCCGCCAGCCAGGGCCAGCAGCTCGGCGGGCAGGTCGAAGGCGAAGGCGCTGCCGGCCATGCGCGTGAAGCCGGTCGGGTCGCCCGGGGCCTCGCACACCATGAAGCGGCGCTCGTAGCCGTCCAGCAGCGCGCGGATGGCCGCCATGATCGGGTAGTTCTGCGGCTGGCAGTCCCAGTCGTCGGGGCCGTTCTCCACGAGGTGGCCCACGGCGTCGAAGCGAAAGCCGTCCACGCCGCGGTTCAGCCAGAAGCGCAGGTTGTCGTGGTGCCAGGCTGCCACGTCCGGGTGCAGCCAGTTGAAGTCGGGCATGTGGCGCGAGAAGGCGGCGAAGTACGAGCCCTCGCCGTCGCGCCGCCAGGGGTCGTTGTCGTAGATGCGCCAGCCCGCGGGGTGGGGCTCGCGCCAGAGGTACCAGTCGCGCGTGGGGCTGTCCGGGCCGCTGCGCGAGAGCTCGAACAGCGGGTGCGCCGCGGCGCTGTGGTTGATGACGTAGTCCAGGATCACGCCGATGCCGCGCGCGTGGGCCTCGCGCAGCAGGTCGTCGAAGTCCTGGAGCGTGCCGTAGTCGGGGTGGATGGCGCGGTAGTCGGTGACGGCGTAGCCGTGGTCACCGTCCTGGCTGGGGTGGACGGGCATGAGCCAGATGCCGCTCACGCCGAGTTCCTGCAGGTAGGGCAGCCCCTCGATGATGCCGCGCAGGTCGCCGATGCCGTCGCCGTTGCCGTCGCGCCAGGCGCGCACGAAGATCTGCATGAAGGTGCCGCGGTGCCAGTGCGGCGGCAGCGCGCTGCCGGGGTCGGCGGCGGGAACGCGCGCGTTCATCGCGCCAGCCGCTGCACGCGGTACACGCGCACCGACTGCGGCGGCAGCTCGACCACGCCCACGCCGTCGGCGCCGGCTTGCTGCGGCGCCTCGCCAGCCGGGTAGGCCGGGCGCAGTTGCGCGCGGGCTGGCAGGCCCCGCACCCAGGCGGTGGCCGGCTGCTGGCCGTAGTTCAGGAGCACCAGGGTGCGCTCGGCGCCCAGGGCGCGCTGGAAGCCGAGCACGAGGCCGTCGGCGAAGGCGTGCCCGTAACGGCCGCGGGCGATCGAGGGCAGCGTGTTGCGCAGCCCGATCATGGCCTTGTAGAAGGCGTGGATCGAGCCCGGGTCGGCGGCCTGGGCCTGCGCGTTGTGGCTGGCCGCATTGGGCGCCACGGGGCGGAAGGGCGTGCCGCGGGTGAAGCCGGCGCGCCCGGGCTCGGGCGTCCAGCTCATGGGCGAGCGCAGCGGCAGGTCGCCGGGCAGGTCCGGCACGCCGGCCATGCCCACTTCCTCGCCGTAGTAGACGTAGGGCGTGCCGGGCTGCAGCAGATAGGCCGCGGCGGCCAGGCGGTAGCGCGCGGGGTCGCCGCCGACCTGGTCCCACAGGCGCTCGCCGGCGAAGCGGTCGTGGTTGGAGACGAAGGTGGCCATGGTGGGCGAAGCCTGGCGGTAGTAGGCAGCCAGCTGCGCCACCGATTCCGGCTTGCCGCGCGCGGCCTCCACGAAGTGGTGCACGTAGCCGAAGGCGAAGGCGCCGCCGCACACCGCCGGGTCGCCCCAGGCCTGGGGCTGGGCGGTGGCCTCGCACACCACGGTGCGGCCGGGGTAGGCACGGATGAGCGTGCGCAGCCGGGCGGCCAGCGCGCGGCTCTCGGGCTGGTCGTTCCAGGCCTGGGGCCCGTTCTCGATCATGTGCGGCACGGCGTCCAGCCGGTAGCCGGCCAGCCCACGGTCGAGCCAGAAGCGCAGGCTGTCCAGGTGGTACTGCAGCGCGGGCGGGTGGCGCAGGTTGAAGTCGGGCATGTGCGGCCCGAAGGTGCCGAAATAGAAGCCCGTGGCCCCGGGCGGCGGCGCGGGCAGCTCGCGCACCTCGCCCCGGTGCAGCCAGGGCCGGCTGGCGGTGTGGTACCAGGGGTCCTTGCCCCAGATGTCCCAGCCCTGCGGGCGCGGCTCGGACCACACGTACCAGTCGCGGTAGGGGCTGGCCGGGTTGGCGCGCGCGTCCACGAAGAAGGGGTGCTCGGCGGCGCTGTGGTTGACCACGTAGTCCATGATGACGCCGATGCCGCGGCGGCGCGCCTGCGCGATGAGCTCGTCGAAGTCGGCCAGCGTGCCGTAGGCGGGGTCCACCGCGCGGTAGTCGGTGGTGGCGTAGCCGTGGTCGCCGTCGGCGTTCTTCTGGATGGGCATGAGCCAGATGCCGCGGATGCCCAGGTCGCGCAGGTAGTCCAGGCGCGAGATCAGGCCGCGCAGGTCGCCCACGCCGTCGCCGTCGCTGTCCTGGAAGGCGCGCACGAAGATCTCCATGAACACGCCACGGTCCCAGTGCGCCGGCAGGGGCGGCAGCACGCGGCGGGCGGGGCCGACAGGAGCGCCCTTCGCAGCAGGGACCGCGGCGGCCCCAGGGGTGCCTGCCGCAGCCGCAGCCGCAGCGGGCGACGCCCGCGCCAGGGTCGCGGCAGAGCCCGCAACGAGCAGGCACAGGCAGGCAGCAAGGGTCTTTTTCATCCGGGCAGGAGGCAGCGCAGGCCCGAGAAATGTAGGCGAACTACATCCACATGGACAAGGGAGATGGGCATGAAGACCCTGATTTGCGTGGTGAACCTGATGGCAAATGTAGTTTTGCTTCATTAGGATCGGGCTGATGACCCCCTCCGCCCCTCCCCAGCCGACACGCTCGGCCGCCCGGCGTGCCCGGGCCCTGGCCACCGGGCTGGCCTGCTGCGCCCTGGCCTTGCCGGCTTGGTCCGACAGCGTCCCGCCGGCTCGCGCCGCCGACTGCGGCGCCGGCCCGCAACAGGTGCTGCGCGCCACACCCGCCCTGCCCGCCGCCTTCGGGCAGGCGCGCGCGGCCTGGCTGGACGCCACCACCCTGCGCTGGGCCGGGGTGGCGGCCACGCCCGGCGCGCGCTTTCGGCTCGTGCACGCGCCCGAAGGCGGCCTGGAGGTGGCCGCTGGCGAGCCAGTGCGCGGCACGCACGGCATGTACGGCACGCAGGGCGCCCTGGTGCTGCAGCCCGCTGCCGGGCCCGCGCTGGCGGGCGACGAGGCCTTGCGCGTCAGCCACATCGGCGCCGGCCTGACGCTCGGCGTGGCCGCGGCCGACGCGGCGCGGCTGCGCGAGTGGCACCGCGGGCAGCTGCTGCTGGTGCAGGAAGACGCGCAGGGCCGCGTGCAGGCGGCCACCCGCGTGCAGGCCGCCGCCGCGCTGGACCGCCTCTACGCGGCCGCAGCCGACGCCCCCGACCTCGGGGCCGTGAAGCGCGGAGCACGCACTCACTTCGGGCTCTGGGCTCCGACGGCGCGGGCCGTGGCGCTGTGCCTGCACGAGGGCGAGGGCCCGGCCGCGCGGCTCGTGCCGCTGCGCCGGGAAGCTGCCACGGGGGTGTGGCGCGGTGCCGCGCCCACGCGGGCGGGCACCACCTACACCTACCTCGTGGACGTCTTCGTCCCCGGCGCGGGCCTGGTGCGCAACCGCGTCACCGACCCCTGGGCACTGGCGCTGACGGCCGACTCCGCGCGCACCGCGGTGGTGGACCTGGCCGACCCCGCGCTGCAGCCTGCGGGCTGGGAGGCCGCCGCGCGCCCGAACCGCGTGGCCGCGGCCACCGACCTCGTCATCTACGAGTTGCACGTGCGCGACTTCTCGCTCGGCGACGACACCGTGCCGGCGGCGCACCGCGGCACCTACCTCGGCTTCACCCACGCCGGCTCGCGCGGCATGCGCCACCTGCGCGGCCTGGCGCAGGCGGGGCTGACCGATGTGCACCTGCTGCCCGTCTTCGACCTGGCCACCGTGCCGGAGACGGGCTGCGCGCGGCCCGACGAGGCGGCGCTGCGCGCGATGCCCGCCGACTCGCGCGAGCAGCAGGCGCTGCTGGAGCCGCTGCGCGCCACCGACTGCTACAACTGGGGCTACGACCCCTGGCACTACACCGTGCCCGAGGGCAGCTACGCCACCGACGCGCGCAACCCGGCCACGCGCATCGTGGAGTTCCGCCGCATGGTGCAGGCGCTGCACGCCGCGGGGCTGCGCGTGGGGATGGACGTGGTCTACAACCACACCACCGCCTCGGGCCAGCACCCGAAGTCGGTGC
>JBMOGN010000180.1:0-6939 GCA_049318345.1 Rubrivivax sp.
GAGGTTGTTGGGCACGCCGCGCGGGTCTTCGCCGATGCGGCCACTTTCGTGGGCGCCCACAGGGTTGAAGTAGCGCAGCGTGGCGGTCTGCCACTGCGCATCGGCCGCGCCCAGGTCGGCCAGCAGCTGCTCGCCGATGAGCTTGGTGCGGCCGTAGGGGTTGGTGGCGGTCAGCCGGGCCTCCTCGCGGATGGGCAGCTGCTGCGGGTCGCCATACACGGTGGCGCTGGAGCTGAAGACGAAGCGCCGCACGCCGTGGCGCTGCAGCGCCTGGCAGGTGGTGACGAGCCCGCCGATGTTGTTGGCGTAGTAGGCCAGCGGCTGCGTCACCGACTCGCCCACCGCCTTGAAGGCCGCGAAGTGCACGGCCGCGTCCACGCGGTGGCGCTGCAGGAGGGCTTCCAGGGCAGGGGCGTCGCAGACGCTGGCGCGCTCGAACACCGGCTCTCGCCCGGAGAGCTCGCGCAGCCGCTCCAGCACCCGCGGCGAGCTGTTGGAGAAGTCGTCCACCCCGACCACATCGAAGCCGGCCTGCTGCAGGGCGAGCCAGGTGTGCGAGGCGATGTAACCGGTGGCGCCGGTCAGCAGGATCGTGGCCATGTTGTCAGGGCAGCCGCGGTGGCGGCCGCGCGCAAGGCGAGGGGTGGGAGGTGTCAGCGCAACTCGGCTCGCACCTGGCAGTACAGCGAGGAGCCGCTGAGGTCGGAGGAAAGCGGCGCGTCGCCGCGGCGCACCTCGTGGCCCACGTCGCAGCCCAGGCGCAGCCAGCGCACGGGCGTCCAGGACGCGCCCAGCCCGAGCACGACCGTGCGGTCCATGCCCGAGACGATGGTCGTGCCCCCTGCGGCCACGGGGATCGACTGCGACAGCTCCCGGTGGGTGCCGGCCACCGAGGCGTTCAGCCCGATCTTGGCCGTGGGCGCGTAGTCCGCGCGCACGCGCAGCCCGGTGGAGATGCGGCTGTACTCGAGCGGACGGATGGTGGGGTCAGACGACAGGAAGTAGGCGTCCTGGCTGGGCTCGCGCGTGAGGGTGGTGGTGAAGGCCAGCTTGCCGGTGGCCTCCCAGATCCAGTCCAGGCTGCCGGTGATGCCGTTGAAGTCGCTCTGCGTGGCGTTTTCGTGGCGGGTGCGGCCGCTGCTGATGCGCGCGCGCAGCTCCGTCTTGCCGCTGCCCCGGTAGGTGCCGGTGACATCGACGAACTCGCCGCGGTAGTCGTCGGCCAGGAAGGCGCCGCCCGGCAGCGCCAGGTAGCGCGGGTAGGTGCCGCGCGTCTCGCGCAGCGCCACCCCGAGGCTGCTGATGGCGCTGGGCCGCAGGCGCAGGCCGGCGGAGACCCAGGTCTCGTGGAACTCGCGGTTGTCGTACAGGGCCGAGGAGTAGTCGACCTGGCGCCAGCCGGCCGCGGCTTCGGCGCTGAGCGCCGTCACGAGCCCGAGGCGGAAGATGGCCTCGGCCGAGGAAACGGTCTGCAGGTTGCGCTCGGGCACGAAGCCGAACGCTGCCACGTCCTGGCGTGCCAGGCTGCGGTCGGACGACGCGCGCAGCGAGCCCGACAGGCGCTCGGCGGTGGACCAGTCCAGCCCGGCGTTCACGCCGTAGCCGTCGCTGCCGAAGGAGGTGTTGCTGGTGGGGCGCGCGGTGCGCAGCTCGGCCGTGGCGAAGACACGCTGGCGGCCGATCATCTGGTCGAACCCGGCGGCCAGGGAACCGGTGACGGCGCTGTCGGCCTTCGAGTAGCCCACCGGCGCAGCCTGTCCGTCGGCCAGGCGCAGGTAGTTGGTGTCGTAGAGAAAGCCCAGCGAGGCGCGCACGAACCAGGGGCTCGTCTGAGCCAGCGCCGCTCCGGACAGCGTGGCCAGCAGGCAGCCGGCCGCCAACGCGGCGGCAAGGCGGCGAGCCCGCGGTGAGCGGACGTCCGGGACGGCCCGGGTGGCTTGGCGAGCGCGGCGGTGTGGTGTCATAGGCTTCTCCCGGGGCGGATTATCGGCAGTCGCAGGCCGGTGCCGCAATCGCCCGCTCAATAGGCATTGCGGTCGAAGAACACGAGCTTCACGGTGCGGGCGATGATCTGCAGATCCAGCCGCAGCGACCAGTTGCGCAGGTACTGCAGGTCGTACTCCACGCGGGCCTTCATCTTGTCCAGGGTGTCGGTCTCGCCGCGGTGGCCGTTGATCTGCGCCCAGCCGGTGATGCCCGGGCGCACCTTGTGGCGCACCATGTAGGCCTTGACGAGCTGGCGGTACTGCTCGTTGTGGGCCAGGGCGTGCGGGCGCGGGCCGACCACGCTCATGCGGCCCTGCAGCACGTTGATGAACTGCGGCAGCTCGTCCAGCGAGGTGCGGCGCAGGAAGGCGCCGAAGGGGGTGATGCGCGGGTCGTCGCGCGTGGCCTGGCGCACCTGCGTGCCGTCTTCCATCGCGCGCATGCTGCGGAACTTGTAGACCACGATCTCCTCGCCGTCCAGGCCGCTGCGGCGCTGGCGGAAGATGGCCGGGCCCGGCGAGGACAGCTTCACCCCGATGGCCAGGGCGAGCATGAGCGGGGCGATGAGCACGAGGATCGCCGAGGCCAGCACGAGGTCGGACAGGCGCTTGACGAACTCGTTGGTGCCGGTGAACGGGCTCTCGCAGATGCCCACCACCGGCACGCCGTTGATGTCCTGCATGCGGCCCTGGATGATGCTGATGCCGAAGACATCGGGCACGAAGAAGATCGAGGCGGTGGTGCCCTGCAGGTTCTCGAGCAAGCCCACGATGCGCGGCTGCGAGCCCAGCGGTAGCGTGATGTAGACCTCCTTGATCCCGTTGCCGAGGATGTAGGGAGCCGCGTCCTGCAGCAGCCCCAGGCGGCGCCCCTCGGCCTGCGGATCGATGCGGGTGTCCTCACGGTCGTCGAAGAAGCCGACGAAGTCGATGCCGCGGTCCTGGGAGCCCATCAGGGCCTCGGACACCTTCACGCCCAGGGGGCCCGCGCCCAGCACCACGGCGCGCCGGCGGTTCTGCGGCTGGGAGTCGTGCAGGCGCAGCGCGACCTGCCCGGCCAGCACGGCCGCGAACTGCATCAGCGGGGTGAGCACCACCCAGGCCAGCACCACCTGCCCGTTGAAGAGGTGGGTGCTCTGGGTGGCCCACCCGCACAGCACGAGGATGGCCAGGATCCCCCCCCAGGACGCCAGGATGTCCACCGCCGCGGCGAGTGCGCGCATGCGAAAGCGGTTGCGACCCGGGAAGGTCAGGGTGAAGGCCAGCAGGCACAGCACCAGGTCCGGGCGTCCGAAAGGCTCCTCGAAGGCCGTCATGGCCAGGAGGTAGGCCGCCACGATCACGGCCGGCTCGAGGAAGGCCGCCAGCATCGAGCCCACCGATTGCGGTGCGCTCAGGAAGGTCTTGGAGGAGTGCGCGCGGTGTTCGAACATGGGTCGGGTTGCAAGCCCTTTTTGGGTCTACTCCCCGATGGACCCCTATTGTGCCCAAAGCGGCGCCCGTCCGGGCGTGCATTAAGACCGCGAGCGACCCGGTGCTCCCTACAATCCGACCATGCTGCAAGCCCTCCACGATCTCCTGGCGCCGGCCGCGCTGGAGCGCCTGGTGCTGCTGGCCAACCATGTCCTGTCCGGGGAGCCCGAGGCCTGTCAGCGCCTCGTGCCGCACGCCGGGCGCCTGATCAGCCTGGACCTGCTGGACCTGCCGGCGCTGCTGCCGCGCTGGCCAGCGGTGGTGCTGCGCGTCACGCCGGCCGGGCTGCTGGAGTGGTGCGGACCTGCCGCGGCGCCCCCGGCAGAGGAGGCAGACCTGCAGCTGCGGGTGCGCGCGGACGATCCGGCAGGTCTGCTCCTGGCGGCGCTCTCCGGCCAGCCGCCTGCCGTGGAACTGCAGGGCGACGCCCGGCTGGCCGCCGACGTGAACTGGCTCATCGCCAACCTGCGCTGGGATGTCGCGGCCGATCTGGAGCGACTCTTCGGGCCGGCCGTGGCGCAGCGCCTGGCCGAGTTTCTCGGCGCGCTGGGGCGCGGGGTGGGCGAGGCGCTGCGCATGGCCGGCGCGCGCCTGCGCGGCTCCCCACCCGGCAGCGGGGGCCCGCCTTGAGGCGGCTGCTGCGGCTGGTTCACATCGTCCTGACGCTGCTGCGTGCGCTGGGCGAGGAAGGGCTGCTGGCGGCCGGGCTGCTGCGCCGGCTGCCAGCGCCGCTGCGCTGGGCGGTGCGTGCGGTGGCCGGCCGCCCGGGGTCGGACCCGCCGCGCGCCATGCCGGTGCGCGTGCGTGAGGCACTGGAGGGCCTGGGACCCATCTTCGTGAAGTTCGGCCAGGTGTTGTCCACCCGCCGGGACCTCCTGCCCGAGGCGCTGGCCGACGAGCTCGCGCGGCTGCAGGACCGCGTCCCGCCCTTCCCGGCGCTGCAGTCGGCCGAGATGATCGAGCGCGCCCTGGGCCGGCCGCTGCGGGAGTTGTTCGCGCAGTTCGAGCCCGAGCCGGTGGCCAGTGCCTCCATCGCCCAGGTGCACTTCGCGGTGCTGCACGACGGGCGCGAGGTGGCGGTGAAGGTGCTGCGCCCGGGCATGCTGGAGGTCATCGAGCGTGACCTCGCGCTGCTGCACACGCTGGCGGGGTGGGTGGCGCGGATGAGCGCCGACGGCAAGCGGCTGCGCCCGCGCGAGGTGGTGGCCGAGTTCGACACCTGCCTGCACGACGAGCTCGACCTGGTGCGCGAGGCCGCCAACGCGGCGCAGCTGCGTCGCAACATGGAGGGGCTGGACCTGGTGCTGGTGCCGGAGATGGTCTGGGAGCTGTGCACCCCCGACGTGATCGTCATGCAGCGCATGAAGGGCGTGCCCATCGGGCAGGTGCAGCGCCTGCGCGAGGCGGGCGTGGACTTCCGCAAACTCGCGCGCGACGGCGTCACGATCTTCTTCACCCAGGTCTTTCGCGACGGCTTCTTCCACGCCGACATGCACCCGGGCAACATCCAGGTGAGTCTGGAGCCGGACACCTTCGGCCGCTACGTGGCGCTGGACTTCGGCATCGTCGGCACCCTCACCGACAACGACAAGCAGTACCTGGCGCAGAACTTCATTGCCTTCTTCCGCCGCGACTACCGGCGCGTGGCCGAGCTGCACGTGGAGTCGGGCTGGGTGCCGCCGGGCACGCGGGTGGACGCGCTGGAGGCGGCCGTGCGCGCGGTATGCGAGCCGCAGTTCCAGCGGCCGCTGAAGGACATCTCGCTCGGCCAGGTGCTGATGCGCCTGTTCCAGACTTCGCGCCGCTTCAACGTGGAGATCCAGCCCCAGCTCGTGCTGCTGCAGAAGACCCTGCTCAACGTCGAGGGGCTCGGGCGCCAGCTCGACCCGGAGCTGGACCTGTGGGTGACGGCCAAGCCCTTCCTGGAGCGCTGGATGGACGAACAGGTCGGCTGGCGGCAGCTGCTGCAGCGGCTGAAGGCCGAGGCGCCGCGCTACGCGTATCTGCTGCCCGAGCTGCCGCGGCTGGTGCACGCGGCGCTGCAGCGGCCGCCCGCGCAAGAGGCCCCTTCCCGGCTGCTGGCCGAGCTCCTGGTGGAGCAGCGCCGCACCCGGCGGCTCGTGCAGACAGGCCTGCTCGTGGCCGCCGGTTTCGTGGCCGGTGTCCTGGGCATGACCCTTGCAGGGGCGTTGATGGGGTCTGCCTGAAGGGCCTTCGGGGTCTGGATACACTCGCCGCCGCCTGCGGTTGCACTGATCGGGAGTTCTGTCGTGCTGATCACCTTCGTCGTCCTCTACATGGCGGTGACCATCGCCATCGGCCTCATCGCCGCGCGCCGCGTCCACGGGGCGAAGGACTACCTCGTGGCCGGGCGCAGCCTGCCGCTGTACATGAACGTGGCCACCGTGTTCGCCACCTGGTTCGGCGCGGAGACGGTGTTGTCGGTGTCGGCCACCTTTGCCAAGGACGGCCTCAGCGGCATTCCGGGCGACCCCTTCGGCGCCTCGGTGTGCCTGGTGCTGGCGGCGCTGCTCTTTGCGCGGCTGTTCTACCGCATGAACCTGCTGACGATCGGCGACTTCTACAAGCAGCGCTACGGCAAGCTCGTGGAGGTGCTCACCAGCGTGGCCATCGTGCTGTCGTACCTGGGCTGGACCTCGGCGCAGCTCACGGCGCTGGGCCTCGTGATCCATGTGCTGACGGGCGGGGCCGTGGCCTTCAACACGGCCATCATGATCGGCGCGGCCATCGTCGTGGTCTACACGATCTTCGGCGGCATGTGGTCGGTGGCGTTCACCGACCTGTTCCAGACCGTGATCATCCTCATCGGGCTGACCGCGGTGGCCTGGCTGGTGGGCGACATGGCCGGCGGGCCCGCGAAGGTGATCTCGCAGGCTGCCTCCGAGGGCAAGCTGATCCTCGTCGACCTGAACAAGGACGCCGCGGGCTGGTGGGCCATGGCCGGCGCCTTCTTCGCCTTCGCCTTCGGCTCGATCCCGCAGCAGGACGTCTTCCAGCGCATGACCAGCGCCAAGGACGAGAAGACCGCGGTGCGCGGCACCATCATCGGCGGGCTCGTGTACTTCTTCTTCGCCTTCGTGCCGATCTACATCGCCTACTCGGCCATCGTGCACGCGCCGGAACTCGCCCGGCTGTTCCAGTCCGAGGACGCACGCGAGATCCAGCGCATCCTGCCCGACCTCGTGCTCGGGAAGATGCCGATGTGGGCGCAGATCATGTTCTTCGGCGCGCTGCTGTCGGCAATCCTGTCCACCGCCAGCGGCGCGCTGCTCGCGCCCACGGCCACCTTCACCGAGAACGTGCTTCGCCCCTTCGTGCCCCACATGAGCGACCGCCAGATGCTGCTGACCCTGCGCATCATCCTGGTCACCTTCACCGCCTGCGCCCTGGTTTTTGCCCTCAACAGCAAGAGCACGATGTACGAGATGGTGCAGAACGCCTACAACGTGACGCTGTGCGG
>JBMOGN010000181.1:0-6880 GCA_049318345.1 Rubrivivax sp.
CCGAAGTACGAGGACGGCAAGCTCTACGGCCGCGGCGGCGCGGATGACGGCTACGCCGTGTACGCCGCGCTCACGGCGGTGAAGGCGCTGGACGCCCAGGGCACGCCGAGGCCGCGTGTGGTGGGCCTCATCGAGAGCTGCGAGGAAAGCGGCTCCTTCGACCTGCCGGTGTACCTGGAGGCGCTCAAGCCGCAACTGGGCGACGTGAGCCTCGTGGTGTGCCTGGACTCCGGCGCCGGCAACTACGACCAGCTGTGGCTCACCACGAGCCTGCGCGGCATGGTCAGCGGCGTGTTGAAGGTGGAGATCCTCAGCGAAGGGGTGCACTCGGGCGACTCCAGCGGACTCGTACCCTCGAGCTTCCGGATCATGCGCCAGGTGCTCGACCGGCTGGAGGACAGCGCCACCGGGCACCTGCTGCCGGAGGTCTTCCACTGCCAGGTGCCGTCCTCGCGGGTGGAGCAGGCGCGTGCCACGGCCGCGATCCTGGGCGACGAGGTCTGGAAGCGTTTCCCCTGGGCCTGCGGGGCCGACGGCGCGCTGGCCCTGCCCACCACCACCGACCCCACCGAGGCGCTGCTCAACCGCACCTGGCGCCCCACGCTGAGCGTCACGGGCGCCGAGGGCTTCCCGGAGCTGGGCAACGCCGGCAACGTGCTGCGGCCCTACACCGCCTTCAAGCTCAGCCTGCGCACCCCGCCGCTGGTGGACGCGCACCTGGCGAGCCAGCAACTCAAGGAGCTGCTCGAGGACAACGCGCCCTACAACGCGAAAGTCACCTTCCACCCCGACGGCCGCGCCGGTGCGCTCGGTGCCACGGGCTGGAACGCGCCGGAGCTGGCACCCTGGCTCGAGCAGGCCCTGAACGACGCCTCGCAGGCCCACTACGGCGCGCCCGTGGGCTACATCGGTCAGGGCGGCACCATTCCGCTCATGAGCCTGCTGCAGCAGGGCTTCCCGCGCGCGCAGATGATGGTGTGCGGCGTGCTGGGCCCCAAGAGCAACGCCCACGGCCCCAACGAGTTCCTGCACGTGCCCTACGGCAAGCGGCTCACCGCCGCCGTGGCGCAGGTGATCGCCGCCTGCCCCTGAGCGCCCGGGCGGCCGGGTTCAGAAGGTCAGCCCGCTGCCCACGCGCTGCCCGGAGATCGGCTCCAGCAGCGCCAGCAGCCCCTTGAGCTCGCGGTAGCGCATCGCCACGCGCGTGCAGTAGCGCAGGAAGCGCGGCGCGTCCTCCTGGTAGGCGGGCTTGCCGTCGCGGTGCTTCAGGCGGCTGAACACGCCCAGGATCCGCAGGTGGCGCTGCAGCCCCACCCATTCCAGGCTGCGCCAGAACTCGCCGAAGTCCGCCGCCAGCGGCAGCCCGGCCCGGCGCGCGCCCTCCCAGTAGCGGATGGCCCAGTCGATCTCCTGCTCTTCCTCCCAGCTGTGGAAGGCGTCGCGCAGCATCGACACCACGTCGTAGCCCACGGGCCCGGCGGCGGCGTCCTGGAAGTCGAGGATGCCCGGGCCGTCCTCGCAGACCATGAGGTTGCGCGGCATCCAGTCGCGGTGCACCGCCACCACCGGCTGCGCGGCGGCGGCCTGCACGAGCAGCGCGCACAACTGCGCCCACTGTTCCTGCTGCGCGGCACCCCAGGTGATGCCATGTTCGCGCTGCACGCACCACTGCGGAAACAGCTCCAGCTCCTCGTGCAGGATGGCCCGCGAGAACTCGGGCAGCCGCGAGGCGGGCACACCGCACTGGAACTTCACGAGTGCGGCCATCGATTCGCGCATCAGCGCGTCGGCCTGCGCCGGCGGCGCTGTTTGCAGCGCCGGCAGCAGCAGCCGCTCGCCCAGGTCCTCCAGCAGCACGAAGCCCTGCGCCGGGTCGCACTCGAACACGCGCGGCGCGCGCAACCCGGCTTCGCGAATCAGCCCGGCCACGTGCACGAAGGGGCGCACATCCTCCAGCGGCGGCGGCGCATCCATGATGACGAAGCTGCTTGCCTGCGCAGACGCCCCGGACGGTGTGCGCACCCGCAGGTAGCGCCGGAAACTCGCGTCGGCCGAGGCGGGCTGCAGGGTCGAGCAGTCCAGCCCATGGCGCGGCGCCACGCCGGCCAGCCAGCGCCCGAAGGCCTGTTCGCGCCCGGGGTCGGCCCAGCGGATGGCAGGGCCGGGCGGGGCGGGGGCGGCGGGCAGGGACTCCATAATTGATTCTACAAACCGCATGCATCCCGACTTCCCTACCGCCCCGCTGCGCGCGCGTCGGCCTGCCGCGCCCGGCACGGCGGCGGCGCGCCGGCCCATGGCACGGGGCGTGGCTGCCGTCTTCCTGTGCATCCTGGGCGTCCTGGGCGCCTTTCCCGGCGGGGTGGCTGCGCAGGCGGTGCCCGGCTCCGGTGCGTCCGAGGCGCCCGAGGCGCCGCTGCGCCTGACCACCACGCTGCCGCCCGCGCCGACGCAGTCCGAGGCGCGCGACCTGCCGTCGGTGCTGCGGGCGCAGCAGGTGGTCTCGCGTCCGCAGATCGACATCGTGGCCACGGGCGAGGTGGAGCTGCGCCGCGCCGGCGTGGTGCTGCGTGCCGACTGGCTGCAGGTCCTGCTGCAGGACGACCTCGTCAAGGCGCGCGGCCAGGTGCGGGTGAGCCGCCAGGGCGCGGTCTTCAGCGGCCCGCAACTGCAGCTGAACATGGCCTCCTTCCAGGGCTGGTTCGATCAGCCCGTCTTCGATTTCCCGCTCAGCGGCGCGGGCGGCAGCGCCTCGCGCATCGACTTCCTCGACGAGAAGCGATTGAGCGCGGCCAATGCCCGCTACACGAGCTGCCCGCGCGACGGCTCGGCCGACCCGGCCTGGCTGCTGAGCGCACGCCGCGTGGACTTCGACTATGCCGCCAACGAAGGCGTGGCGCAGGGCGCGGTGCTGCGCTTCCTCGGCTGGCCGATCCTGGCCCTGCCCACGCTGAGCTTCCCGCTGACGGACGCCCGCAAGTCCGGGTGGCTGCCGCCCAGCGTGTCCCTGGACAACCGCAGCGGCATCGAGATCGGCGTGCCCTATTACTGGAACATCGCCCCCAACCGCGACCTGACCCTCACGCCGCGGCTGTCCACGCGCCGCGGCGCCGGCCTGGAAGGCGAGTTCCGCTACCTCGAGCCGGCCTTCGGCGGCGAGGTGCTGGCGCGCGTGCTGCCGCATGATCAGGTCGAGGCCCGCAGCCGCTACGCGCTGCGGCTGCGCCACGAGGGGTCACTGCGCGGTCTCGGGCTGGCCGGCACGCGGCTGGAGGCCTCGGGCGAGCGGGTCTCCGACGACGCGTGGTGGAAGGATTTCCCACGCACCACCGTCGCCTTCACCCCGCGTCTGCTGCCGCTGCAGGCCGGGCTGGAGCACCCGCTGTCCTGGGCCGACGGGCAGGGTATCGCCTACGCGCGCACGCAGCGCTGGCAGGTGCTGCAGTCGGTGGAGGCACCGATCACGCCCCCCTACGACCGCACGCTGCAGCTCGGCGCGCGTCTGACCGGTACCGCCTCGGGCGGGCTGAGCTGGACGCTGGAGAGCGAGTTCAACCGTTTCGACCTGTCTGCGGGGTCGGCCTCGTCGACCCGGCCCACCGGCGCGCGCGCGCACGCGCTGGCCTCGGTGTCGCGGCCCTGGTCGCAGCCGGGCTGGTGGGTGATTCCGCGCCTGGCGCTGAACGCGGCCACCTACGACCTCGACCAGACGCTGCCCGACGGGCGCCGCCAGCTCTCCCGTACCGTGCCCACGGCCACCCTGGAGCTCGGGCTGGAGTTCGAGCGCGAGTTCGGCGCCTTCGGCCGCAGCCTGCGCCAGACCCTGGAGCCGCGCCTGCTGGCCGTCTACACCCCCTGGCGGGCGCAGAGCCCGTACCTGGCCTTCGACTCCGCGGGAAAGGACTTCAGCCTGAGCTCGCTGTTCTCCGACAACGACTTCTCCGGCGTGGACCGCGTCTCCGACGCGCAGCAGCTCAACGCGGGCTTCACCACCCGGCTGGTCGACGCACAAAGTGGCAACGAACTGCTGCGCCTGGGCCTGCTGCAGCGTTACCTGCTGGCCGACCAGCGCATCACCCCGGAAGGCACCCCCTACAACCAGCGCGTCTCCGACCTCATGGTGCTGGGCTCGACCTCGGTCATTCCCAACTGGTTCATCGAGGGGTCGATGCGCTACAACGCCGACATCCAGCGTCCGGTGCGCACGGTGCTGACCACGCGTTACACCCCGGGGGACTTCCGCACCGTGAGCGCCACCTACCGCTTCACGCGCAGCTCCAGCGAGCAGCTCGAGCTCGGGGTGCAGTGGCCGCTGGCCCGCCTGGGCGAACAGGCGGTACCCACGCTGCCGCGCGGGGCAGCGGCTGCGGGGGGCTCCGGCGGGGGCTGCAGCGGCCGGCTGTTCGGCGTGGGGCGCGTCAACTACAGCGTGCGCGACCGCCGCGTGACCGATTCGATCCTCGGCCTGGAGTTCGACGCGGGCTGCTGGATCGGCCGGGTGGTGGTCGAGCGGCTGTCCACGGGCCGCACCGAGGCCACCACGCGGCTGATGCTGCAGCTCGAGCTTCTGGGGCTGTCCAGGCTCGGGCAGAACCCGCTTCAGGTCTTGAAGGACAATATCCCCGGTTACCAGATGCTGCGCGACGAGCGCGGCCACTCCTCTTCTGCACCCGGACCCTATGACTGACTCCCGCGCCCCGGGCTGGCCTGCTGCTGTCGCGCTTGCCGCCGCGACCCTGCTCGCGTGCTGGCAGCCGCCCGCACACGGCCAGGGCCGGCCGACCACCACCGACCGCGCCGCCGAACGTGCCGCCGACCGCAGCGCCGTGCGCACGGGCGACTACATCGTGGCGGTGGTCAACCAGGAGCTGGTCACGGCGGTGGAGGTGCAACTGCGCATGCAGCGCGTGCGCGAGGAAGCCCAGCGCGGCGGCGCGCGCCTGCCGCCAGAGGCTGAACTTCGCCAGCGCATCCTGGACGCGCTCATCGAGGAGCGCGTCATCCTCACCTTCGCCCGGGAGAACGGCGCCCGCATCGAGGACCCCGAGCTTGACCGCGCTGTCCAGGCGGTGGCGGCCAACAACCAGCTCACGGTGGAGGGCCTGCGGGACCGGCTGCGCGCCGAGGGCCTGGACTTCACGCGCTACCGCGCCAACCTGCGCGACCAGCTCATGGTGGAGCGCACGCGCGAGCGCGAAGTGCTGCAGCGCATCCGTGTCACCGACGCCGAGATCGACCGTTACCTCGAGCAGCAGCGCACGCGGTCAGTCGCCGAGGCCTCGATCAACCTGGCGCAGATCCTGGTCACCGTCCCGGAGGGCGCCTCGCCCCAGGAGGTGGCGGCCCGGCGTGCGCTGGCCGAGCGCGCCCTGGAGCGCGTGCGCGCGGGCGAGCCTTTCGAGGCCGTGGCGCGCCAGGTCTCCGAGGACGGCAACCGCCAGCGTGGCGGGGAGATCGGCATGCGTCCGGCTTCGCGGCTGCCCGATCTTTTCGTGGAGGCCACGCGCGGCCTCAAGGTGGGTGAGGTCACGCCGGCGCTCGTTCGAAGCGGGGCGGGCTTCCACGTCCTGAAACTGCTGGAGCGTGACGCGCAGGACCTCTTCAAGGTCACGCAGTCGCGGGTGCGCCACATCCTGCTGCGCCCTTCGCCCCGCCTCAATGCGGAGCAGGCGCAGGCGCGGCTGGCCACCTACCGCGCCCGCGTGGAGAGCGGTGAGTCCACCTTCGAGGACCTCGCCCGCCAGTACTCCGAGGACGGCTCGTCGGTGGCCGGCGGCGACCTCGGCTGGGCCAGCCCCGGCATGATGGTGCCCGAGTTCGAGGAGGCGATGAACGCGCTGCCCGTGGGCGGGCTGTCGCGCCCGGTGACCTCCCGCTTCGGCGTGCACCTCATCCAGGTCCAGGAGCGCCGACAGGTGGACCTCGAGACGCGCCAGGTGCGCGAGCAGGCCCGCAACGCGCTGCGCGAGCAGAAGTTCGAGGAGGCCTACGCGGACTGGGCACGCGACCTGCGCGGGCGGGCCTACATCGAACTTCGCGAGCCGCCCCTCTGAACCGGGCTGCCGGGAGAGCGCGCGGATGACGCACCAGCCGCGCAAGCGCTTCGGCCAGCATTTCCTGGTCGACCAATCGGTCATCTCGCGCATCGTCGACGCCATCGACCCCCGGCCCGGACAGGCGCTGGTGGAGATCGGCCCGGGTCTGGGCGCGCTCACCGGCCCGCTGCGCGAGCGCGCCGGCACGCTCACCGTCATCGAACTCGACCGCGACCTGGCCGCCCGCCTGCGCCGGCGGCCGGGGCTGCAGGTCGTGGAGTCGGATGTGCTGAAGGTGGACTTCGCCGACTTGTCGGCGCGGGCCGGCCAGCCGCTGCGCGTGGTGGGCAATTTGCCCTACAACATCTCCACGCCCATCCTCTTTCACCTGCTGCAGGCGGTGGCGCACGTTGCCGACCAGCATTTCATGCTGCAGCGCGAAGTGGTGGAGCGCATGGCCGCAGCCCCGGGCAGCCGCACCTACGGACGGCTGAGCGTGATGCTGCAGTGGCGCTACTCGATCGAGCTCGTACTGGAGGTGCCGCCCGAGGCCTTCGACCCGCCCCCGGCCGTGGACTCGGCGGTGGTGCGCATGAAGCCGCTGCCCGCGGTGGACGCGGCGGGCGTGGACGAGGCGCTTCTGGGCACCCTGGTTGCGACGGCCTTCTCGCAGCGTCGCAAGCTGCTGCGCCACACGCTCGGGCGCTGGCTCGACACCCGCGGCTTCGGCGGCGAATTCGATGTGCAGCGCCGTGCCGAGGAAGTCCCGGTGGGGGACTACCTCAGGCTGGCTCGAGAAGTTGCCGGCTGCGCTGTGCCGCAGCCGGACTGAGCGCTGGACTGAGCGC